>JAKSCD010000242.1 GCA_022360775.1 Sneathiellales bacterium
CAGACCGTCCGACAGCCGATGGATTACTCGCTCTTCGGGGCGTCATAGATACCGGGGATGCCGAGCTGGATGAGGATGGGTGGGAAGCGCTGGAGAAAGCGCTGTTATCCTCTCTGGAGGAGGCGCTTGAAAAACTTGCTGCGACGCGTGAAGAAGAAGGACGTCAGCTTCTTCCTGTCCTCAACAGTCAGATCGAGGAAATAGCAGCATTGGTTGTCATGGCTGAAAAATCAGCTGGTGCGCGTCCTGAAAAGGTACGCGAACGCCTTCAGAGACAGATGGAGCTTATCCTGGCTGAAACAAAAAATGTCGATGAAAATCGCCTGGAACAGGAACTGGCTGTCCTTGCAACCAAAGCGGATGTAGCAGAAGAAATTGATCGTCTTAAGGGGCATGTTCAGACTGTAGAAGATTTGCTGAAGGATGAAAAAGCGGGACCTTTGGGGCGCAGGCTGGATTTTATCTGTCAGGAATTTAACCGCGAAGCAAACACCCTTTGCTCCAAGGCCGGCGACAAGGATCTGACTAAAATCGGTGTGGATCTGAAAGTTGTGATCGACCGGCTTCGTGAGCAAGTACAGAATATTGAGTAAGGTGCAACGTGTCAGAGCAAATTGAGACAATTTCCATTAATCGCCGCGGCTTGATGCTGGTTCTTTCTTCCCCCTCCGGTGCCGGAAAAACAACCATTTCAAGATCCTTGCTTGCTGATGACCCTGATCTTTCCATGTCGGTTTCTGCAACAACGAGATCGCCTCGTCCGGGTGAAGTTGATGGCAAGGATTACTTCTTCATGGAGCCGGTGGATTTTAACCTGAAGGTCAATCGGGGTGAGCTTCTGGAACATGCCAAGGTGTTCGATCATTATTATGGAACACCAAAGAAGGCGGTCAATGATGCCCTTTCACAGGGCAAGGACATCCTGTTTGATATCGACTGGCAGGGAACCCAGCAGTTGGCACAGAAGGCGGGGGATGATCTGGTCAGCATTTTTATCCTGCCACCCTCTACCCAGGCCTTGGAAAAAAGACTGAAAACGCGAGCGCAGGACAGTGATGAAGTTGTCGCCCGGCGTATGTCCAAAGCGTCTGAAGAAATCAGTCACTGGGCGGAATATGATTATGTGGTGATCAATGATGACGTGGAACGCTGCATTTCAGAAGTGAAGGCCATTTTAAAAGCGGAGCGGGTTCGCCGTATTCGCAGAACCGGTCTTCTTCCTTTTGTTGATCAATTGCGCGAAGGTTATTGAGCGTTCCGGTAAATTTCTGAAAGTCGGCAAAATTCTTCAACACTAAGCTCTTCTGCTCTTGAGGTGGGTTTGATACCTGCCTCAACCAGAATGTCTTCCGCATTTTTCCCGAGACTTTTCAAGCTGGCGCGCAGCATTTTGCGGCGTTGGCCAAAGGCAGTGGCAACTACCTTTTCGAGGGTTTCAAGATCTGCAGGATAGAGGGGCTCGTCACGCGGTACCAGCTTGACGACCTGGCTCACCACCTTGGGCGGTGGGGTGAATGCCTTTGGCGATATATCAAACTGTTTTGATGTTTCGCAAAGCCACTGACACAGGATTGAAAGCCGGCCATAGGCTTTTGTGCGAGGCTCTGCTGTTATCCGCTCTGCGACCTCTTTTTGAAACATCAGGGTCATGGATTTAAAAAGGTGTCGTTTCTTCAGCCATTTGATAAGCAGAGGGGTCGCCACATTATAAGGCAGGTTGGCGATGATATGTGCTTTGCCAGAGAGAAGATCCTCTTCCCTGATATCAAGGGCATCGGCTTCAAGCACCCTCAGGCGACCTCCAAAAGCGTCAGAAACCTCAGCCAGAGGCGCCTGGCATCGGGTATCTTTTTCAATAGCAATCAGTTCAGAAGCTCCCTGAGACAGGATCGCGCGGGTAAGACCGCCAGGTCCCGGACCGATTTCAAGAACTCGTTCGCCTTCCAGATTACCGGCACAGCGCGCTATCCTGCCTGTCAGGTTCAGATCCAGAAGGAAATTCTGTCCCAGTGACTTCTCCGCTCTGAGACCATAAGAATTGATCACTTCCCTTAACGGCGGCAGCATCGATCCGTTATCCATCGGGATTGTGTCCCTTATGGGATGCCATCTCACCTGCCATCTGCAGGGCGGCAATCAAGCTGGAGGGGTTGGCAATGCCTTTTCCGGCAATGTCATCGGCGGTTCCGTGATCAGGGGACGTCCGGATGATCGGAAGTCCTAAAGTGACATTGACACCTCGATGAAAATCTATGGTTTTGATCGGGATCAGCGCCTGATCGTGATACATGCAGACAGCCGCGTCATATTTTGCGCGTGCGTCGGCGTGAAAAAGGCTATCTGCGGGGGCAGGGCCGTTCACTCTGAGCCCGTCGGTATTTAGTTCTTCAATCAGTGGTTTGATCAGATTGATTTCCTGAGCCCCCATACTGCCTTCCTCTCCTGCATGAGGGTTTAACCCGGCAACAGCAATAACAGGTGATGCGATCCCGAATTTGCGGGTCAGGTCATGATGTGTTGTTCTGATGACCTGTCTGAGAAGATCTTTCGTTAAAGAGGCCGGCACATCTTCAAGGGCAATGTGAATGGTCGCAGGCACGACTTTAAGCTCACGACAAGCCAGCATCATCACGGCCTTTCCAGGTGCGCCAGTAAGCTCTGCAAGATATTCGGTATGACCAGGATGTTGGAAACCCTGATCATAAAGGCGCTTTTTCTGTATTGGATTGGTTACAAGGGCGCCCGCATCCCCTGACAGGCATAAATCAACACCTTGCTTGATGGCTTTAAGTGTATCTTCAGCGAGATTTACACCAACCCCGGTGTCATAGACAGGAAGCACTCCTTCAAAAACACCCTGAGCCTCTTCCATTTGCGAGATTACCTGATAAGGAACGTTCGCAGGAAGCTGTTGATCAATGAGTGCCCGATTTCCGATCAGGACGAACGGATGCAGACGCTCCTTCTCCCGATCAAGCCACGCTTTTGCGGCAAGCTCAATACCGATCCCTTTAGGATCACCCATAGACAGGGCAAGTGGTTTAGCAGTCATGATACAGCTCTCTTACTGGAGCGAAAAAAAGATCCTAGCGTGTCTCGATTGTGGCGTCCCGCTGAAGATCTTGCAGATATCGCCGCGCGCGCGCTTCAATTCGTTTTACACCTATTAACTGACGGATCGCTTCGTCACTGTCACTTTGAACATTCTGCTCCTGACGACCACAAACGACAAAGATGCGGTAGACATCTTTATCTAAAAAGGGTGCACTTGCCTGACCCGGTTTCAGGTCTTTCACCAGGGCTTTAACATTGTCTGGCATATTCTTGAGTTCAACGCGGCCCATTTTACCGCTTCCCCGGACACCGAATTCCGAAAGAAGGGCCGGTAGATAACTACAGCTATCTACAAATTTGCTGATGGAGTTGACAAGGCGCACCTGACTTTTTGCCGATCCTGTCTTTTCCGTCGGTTTCATAGGAATGACAATTTGGCTAAGTTCAAGGCGGGCATTGTCTTCTGTTTTTTGAAGAATTTTCCGTGCGTTGCGAACGGCAACAAGATAATATCCTTCCGATGTGCGAATTGCGGATGTCACCTGACCTTTCCTGGTTTTGGCAACTTCCTGAGCAATCTCAGGATCCAGATCCTCGAGCATTGTCCAGCCAATTTCACCACCTTTTGCGGCTGTAGTACCTTGACTAAACTGAGTGGCAACCCTTGGAAAAGGAGCTCCTTTTTTAAGCTGTGCCCGAATATCATTCATCAGTTTTCTGATCCGCGCTTCATCTGACTGATCATCAACAGGAAGGAATATTTCACTTAAAAAATACTCGTCTTTTCCACGGTTAGCCTGCATTTTCTTTCTGGCAGCTTCTATTTCTTCTTCGGTGACATTTACCCGAGGAACAATACGGCGGCGAACCACTTTATCCCACGCCAGGCTTGCGCGTATCTGCTCAAGAAGAGTATCCATATCAATACGGCGGCGCTCAAGAATGCTGTCTATCTGGCCGGATGGAATATTGTTGCTCTTTTCGAGGCGATCAACCGCTTTATTCATTTCTATATCTGAGACTGTCAGATTAAAGCGAGCAGCTTCTTGCAGCCTTAATCGTTCCTCGATTAATCGGCGCAGTGTTGGTTGCACAAGCTGCTGGCGGGTTTGCGCAGAATCTCTGAAACCGGACATCAGAATAGTCAGCGATATTCTTTGCACCAGATCATATCCGGAAATAACCTCGTCATTAACAACGGCAACAATCTTCTGGACTTCCTGCGCCATTGCACCAGCGCTGCCCAACAAAAGACTTGTCGCAACGATTAATGAAGTGATCAGAGTTTTCAATCTAGCCATCAATTTTCTCAATACCCATAACAATCGAGGACTTTTTAACGCCTCTCTAAATAGCATCTCACTTGATGCTTTGTGAAGCAGATCAGTTGAAGGGAAGAAGTCTAATTCTGAATTTGACTTCTGTCGATGGTTCAACATCCCGATTCCTGGTAAATTCTCGATCAACTTCCAGTGCGAAGCCAAAGCATTCATCAAGATACTCGATCCCCAGTTTGGCATCAATCGACCCGCCATCGCCTTCAAGGTCTCGCCTATATTCACCATAGGCACTCCAGAATTCAGTCATCTTGACCCGCCCTGCAGTGTAAATCTCGTTACGTTTTTCAACCTCAACTGCAGAGAGGTCGTCTCTCAGGCGTAAATACCCGACCTCGATCCAGTTTTCCTCGCTGCCGATGCGAAAATCAATTTCATTTCGATCAAGCCCCAGGTCATCCTTGTCAATTCGAACGCGATGGGTGTATCTGAAGAAATCACTGGGATGAATTTCCAGGCGCGCAACATAATCTGAAAAATTATCTTCAAGGCCGGTGCCTTCATCAAAGCCGTTATCATCATCCAGGTGATAAGTCTGACCCAGAAGCAATGTGGAATAGCCACCACTGTCGCCATAAAAACCAAGATTAAGACCGTAATTAAGTCTCGCGCCTTCCTCTACTTCATCGAGACCTGCATATCGATTGGAGCCGAACAAGTTGGTGTCATCAAACTCAAAGCTGAGGCTGTCTTCATTGGGAGTACTTTTACTGCCAAGTGCTTCTGACCAGACGGCTTCAACAACGGGTTCGATCAGTTGGCGAGAGGAAGCGGCTTGTCTGACGAAAGGATAGTTCCATTTCAGCGAAACCGAGGGAATAACACGTCCCGTAAGTTCATCAGAAGTCGGACTTGTCGTATCAAAAGGATCAGAGAGCTGATCCTGGGTATAGTATGCGTCACCCCGAAGAGAGGCGTTGAGTGTATATACCTGTCCGCTGGCAGATGTATAGGGAAGATGCCAGCCTCCACTTGCAGAGACCCGGCTTGTATCCTGACCCGAGGTCCTGAACAATGTCAGAGCATCGAAATCGGCATCAAAACGAGCGCCATATTTATTGGGTTCACCAACATAGGAGTATTCCAGCCATGCGGGAACAAATGGAGTATTTCCGGAATCGTCCTGCTCCGACAATCCCTGGAAAGCATAGGCGTTGTAAGAGGTATAATTACGGCCTCTTATTCCTTGAAGATAAAGATTGGATGTCAGAGTATCTTCGTTACTGATGCCATATTTATCGAGATAGGTGTCGTTGCTCGTCGCATAAACATCAAATCCCCATTGCCAGGTTGAATTGATTTCAAAGTTGCCTTCACCTTCAATATGACCCTGGAACTCCTGCTGACCGGTTTTGCGGCCGTTATCGTCACGTTCGTCTACATAAGTGATTGACCCTGTGAGGTCCAGTTCCCCATTTTTAAACGCCTGACGATATTCAGTTGCAACTTGCAGTCCTTCTTTCGTCGTATAGGTTGGCGTGACGGTTAGATCCTTGTCTTCAGAAATGACATAATAATAAGGGACAGTCAGGCCGTATCCGAGCTCCGAGGAATTGGAGACCGTTGGGGCCAGAAACCCGCTTTTCCTGTCGACAGTCGGATCGGGATGACTGAAATAGGGTGTATAAAGAACCGGGACACCATAAAATTCCAGAACCGCATGCTTATAGGTGATCGTCTTGCTTTCGCGATCATGGATCACTTCAGAGGATTTTGCCTGCCACAATGGGGCTGCATTTTTGTCGGTTTCGCATAGTCGGCAAGTGCTGTAGACAGCCTTGTTCATGATAACCTGATTTTCATCAACACGAACGGCACTTTGTGCTGCCAGCCTGGAGTTATCTGTGAACAGAACACGAATATCGCGGATTGCACCTGTTTTTAACTCGTTCTGCAGTTCAACTTTTTCTGCAAAAACGACTTCACCAGTCGGTTCGAGCAAGACAATGTTGCCGCTTGCTGTAATGGTATCCGCTGCAACATTATATTCGACTTTCTCCGCTTTGAGGATCCTGTCGCCTTGAACAATCTCGACATTTCCGGTTGCAGTTACTTGTTCATTTTGCCGGTCATAGGTAATTTTGTCAGCACTGAAGACAGAAGGATTATCAACTGAAAACTGGTTGCTCTTCTCTTGCGCTTTTGTGATGGAAACTGAGACCGTAGTTAACAGTGTTGTTGCCATGAGAACGGAAAGTAAAGATTTCATATCTTTATCCATCCTCCAGATGAAACATCATTGCAAGTCCGAGTAACGTAATTGATACCGCCGGGGACCATGCTGCCAGCAACACAGGCAAGCTGCCAGAAAGCCCCAGGGCCTGGATGATATCTGTAAAGAAATAAAACATAAATCCAGTCGCAATCCCGGCCATAACCAGCAGGCTTGTATATCCGCGGCGTGTCGCGCGCAAGCTAAAGGTTGCTGCAACCAGAACCATGGCCACAAGAAGGATGGGATTAGCAATTAAACTATGCCAGTAAAGCTTATGCCCAATGGCAGAAAAACCGGCTTCCTCGAGCGTATCGATGAATTGCGGCAAATCCCAGAAGGAAAGCGTTTTTGGTGAGGCGAAACTTTCCTGAATCTGACTGACCGTCAGGCTGGTATCCAGTTGGAGGTGATCTTTTATAACGCCAGGCTGTTCCGGGCTCGTCATAAGGACATTATCCAGATCCCAGTATCCAAGCCTCAAGCGAGCACGATCCGCTTCAATTCGGCCGGTAAACTGCTCACTCGCATCATATTGGAAAATGATTACATCTTTTAAATCGACACCCTGATTAATGGCGCTTCGGGCGTGAATGACGGACAGGCCATCAGGATCCACTTGCCGAAGCCAAAGATCTTTTGATGAAATCATCAGGAGGTTGGTGCGTTTGTTGAAATGTTTTGCTTCCAACTGGGCGAAATGGGCTTCCATGGTCGCAGCAATAGGATTGAAAACCGTTAGGACGAAAACCCCTGTAAAAAAAGCAATTGTCATGCAAGGGGTCAGGAATTGCCATACCGAAACCCCTGCGGCGCGGACAACAGTTAATTCACTGGTTCTTGCCAGACGGAAGAATGTCAGCATGGCTCCAAAAAGAGCGATAAAAGGCAGCAATTTCTGGAGAAGGTGAGGGAGTCTTAACAGAACCATCTGAAAGACAATGAGAAGGGTAATGTTTTCCCGGTCACTTGCGCGCCGAAGGAGTTCTATAAGATCCACAAGAATAATAACCGAGATCAATACGCCTAATATGATGCCGGTATTCTTTAAAAACTGTTTTCCCAGATAAAGAGATAAAGCCCCCCAAAGCTTCATACCTAAGTCTCCTTCATCTCAGGGTTCTGGAGACTTATTTCAGGCTGATTGCCAATTCTCCCACCAGATGCAAGATGTGCAGACAGGCCAGCAGCAAGTAGCGGTACTACATAAAGTAGCGGAGTTATCCAGCTATGCGAGACTGCCAGCCTGAACAATACGACAGCCAGAACAATAAGGAGGATACCAGATACCGCAGCAGTCAGAAGCCGTTTAACCCGGCTTCTTCTTGTAAATTCTCCACTAGTGACTCCGGCAACCGCTGTGTAGGTGAGGGCGAGTATATAAAGCGGCAAGGCAAACCGCTGATGAAGTTCCGCAATAATTTCACCCATGTTTCGCGCTGTTTTCTCAGACTCTTCCGGCCACATTAACTCGTGAAAATAACGGGCTTTTGGATCAATCCAGTACTTGTCTCGTTTCTTTTCAAACTGACTGACGTCCAAAGTGTAATCGTCAAAATACAAAATGCTCAACTTGGCCTGGTCCTTCTGGACTTCTTGAAGATTTCCTTTCTTCATCACAAAGCGCGGACCATCTTCCGTTTTCACAAAGGCCCCTTGTTCAGCCATGTAGGTGACCGGTTTTTCAAGATCTCTTTCGTCATGGACGAGGATGCCCAGCAACTCGCCAGATGAGGATTTTTCCCGTATGTAAACGGTAACCCCGCTTGAAAGAGAATTGAAAACACCTTCACGAAGGACAACGGAAGCAAGGCTTTCCCGCCATTCCAGCCGAAGTTCATCCAGAGTTCGAATGCCATGGGGGGTTAGGACAAAGCTGATAAAATAAAGAACAGCCATGAGTGCCAGGGCAAGGTAAAGTGCCGGCTTGGTCAGCGCCCACTTACTCAGGCCAGCCGCCCACATCACAACAAGCTCGGATTCAGAGTAGAGTTTGTTGAAAGCAAAAAGAGTTCCAAAAAACAACCCCAGCATAAGGGTAAATTTCAAAATCCCCGGCAAGAGCAAAACCGTTAAATACAGGAAAGTTGAAATGGGTAATCCGTTAATAAGTTTATCCACATATTTAAGGGACTGGGAAAGCCAGATTATCCCCGTCAATGCGAAGGTAATAAACAGCATCGGTGTCAGGAGCTGCCGGATTATGTACCAATTCATATTCTTCATGGCCGGAAGTATAGCGAATGATTTTTTATACGCCACACAGAAGCTTGAAAAATAAGGCCAAAATATGTGTAAGAGGCCATAATTTTTCGTTTTTTTGTGATTTGATGAAAATCAGAGTACAGAACGGGCGCTTTGCATATTGCGGCCATGGGTTGCCTGCGGTAAGGATGATAGGTATCAATTAAATAAGAATTCTTAATTTCAACCATTCAGGTCTGACAGATGAAATTTGCATTTTCCGAAATCTCTTTGCCAAAACGAGGCTCTTTGGCCGTTCCCGTTTATGCTGGAAACAGCTTTTCTCCGATGGCGGAGGAGGTCAACACCCTGACAGGAGGTGTTTTGGCGCGTGCGCTGGAAACCAGCCGTTTTAAAGGCAATAAAGGTGATATCCTGGAAATCCTTGCACCAAATGGCCTGGATGTGTCGCGCGTGATCCTGTTTGGTATGGGAGAAAATACAGAGATTACGCAGACTGATCTCGAAGATCTTGGAGGGACTCTGGTTTCCCGCCTGAATAAATCCGGTGCGCGAAATGTGACCGTCATACTGGATGGTCTTGGTGAATGCGAGATTAAGGATAGTGACGCGGCAGCAAGGGTTGCTTTCGGTGCGAAGCTCGCTTCATATCAGTTCACCAAATACAAGTCAGAAGAAGAAAGTGCATCTGAGCCGTCCCTGGTTCGCATGACGGTTGCCTGTAAGACCTCGTCAGGTGCGCGCAAGATTTTCCAGGATCTGGAAGCCATTGCCGAAGGTGTCTTTATGACCCGCGATCTGGTGAGTGAGCCCGCCAACACACTTTATCCTGAAAGTTTTGCTGATCGCTGCAAGGAACTGACCAGTCTTGGAGTTGAGGTGGAAATCCTTGATGAAGACAAAATGCGCCGCCTGGGCATGGGAGCGTTGCTTGGCGTCGGGCAGGGATCTATCCGGGAAAGCCAGATGGTTGTTATGCGCTGGAACGGTGCTTCCGGTAAGAAAAGTACCCGCAAACCGATTGCATTTGTTGGTAAAGGGGTCTGCTTTGATACTGGCGGTATTTCATTGAAGCCTGGTCCCGGTATGGAAGAAATGAAATGGGATATGGGCGGTGCCGGTACCGTCACCGGCTTGATGAAAGCGCTTGCTGGCCGTAAAGCAAAGGTCAATGTGGTTGGTGTGATTGGCCTTGTAGAAAACATGCCGGACGGAAACGCCCAGCGCCCGGGTGATATTGTGACCGCAATGAACGGGAAAACTATCGAGATCCTCAACACAGATGCGGAAGGGCGTCTGGTTCTTGCCGATGCGCTTTGGTATACCCAGGATCGATTTGAACCTGAGATCATGATTGATCTGGCGACATTGACTGGCGCGATTATTATATCTCTTGGCCACGAAAATGCCGGCTTGTTCTCGAATAACGATGAACTGGCAGGTCAGATTTTTGAGGCAGGCGAGATCGTTGGAGAAGGTGTCTGGCGTTTGCCAATGTCCAAAGCCTATGCAAAACAGGTGAAATCTCCTATTGCTGATCTTCAGAATATAGGGACAGGTGGGCGCGGTGCCGGCTCCATTGTCGCCGCAGAGTTTCTGAAAGAATTCGTCGGAGAGACGCCTTGGGCCCATATCGACATCGCAGGCATGGCCTGGTCCAAAAAGGACACACCAACTGTTCCTAAAGGCGGGACCGGTTATGGCGTACGGCTGCTTGATCGGTTTGTTCGCGATAACTACGAAGGCAAGTAAAGCGCCAGATGGCCGAGGTCAGTTTTTATCACTTGCAGTCAGAACCGGTTGAAAAAGCCCTTCCCAGATTGTTGGAGAAAATCCACAGTCTGGGTCTGAAGGTTCTGGTGCGTCTTAAAAGTGAAACCCTGCAGGATCAATTGGATAAAGCGCTCTGGACTTACTCCGGAGCGTCCTTTCTTCCGCACGGAAAAGAGCAAGATCCGGATCCTGAACAGCAACCGCTCTTGCTGTCTTGCGATCCTTTGTCAAATAAAAACAACGCAACCGTCCTGATGATGCTGGAAGACGTAGAAGCAGCGGATCTCGAAGATTACGATCGCTGTCTTTACATGTTTGACAGCAACGATCAGGACGCCCTTCAGGCGGCGCGAGAGCGCTGGAAAGCTTTCAAGATGGAAGGGGTTGATGTCACTTACTGGCAGCAGGGCCCCGGTGGCTGGCAGAAAAAAGCCTGATCAATCCATGCCTTTACGTCGTGATGGGGACAGAAAGTCCCACCTTTGTCCGGTTCATGACCACAGATGTTCTGAACCGTCTGACATTACTGTTGCCAAAAAACAGGCGATGGGTGAGAGCTTCAAAATCCTCCATATCTTTTGAGATACAGATCAAACAGAAATCCGCTTCTCCGGTCACATAGTAACATTGCTGTACTTGCGGGTCTTTGAGCGCAATGCGTTTGAAAGCATCCAATTGGTCAAGTTGCTCCCGTTCCATTTCAACCATGATAATGAAGGACATGGGGTACCCTGTTTTTGAAAGGGACGGGACAGCGATTTCCTTTTCAATAACCCTATTGTCTCGTAACCGCTTTAGCCGGCGCTGCACGGAAGCAACTGACAGATCGCTTGCTTCTGATAATTGCTCAAGATTGGTTCGGGCATTGTTCTGTAGAAGGGCAATCAGTATTTTATCAGCATCATCCAGTTGCATGTCTTTTTTTTCCGTTTTTTCCAAATAATTGGGAAATTATCTCGAAAATATAAGTTAGGCGATCTTTTTGGATCAATCAAACTTTGTATCCTGCGTTTATTGAAAAACAGGATATTCAGTATGACACATGCTTTTGGCTTCTCTCCGGATGAAAACAGAGTTCAGGATTTCTATCGGAATTTTGAAAAATACCGCACAACACCGCTTCTGTTGGAAACGCTTCCGGGCGGCACTCCCTTCTGGATCAAGGATGAAACGGACCGGATGGGAATGGGCGCTTTCAAAGCGGTGGGCGGAATTTATGCTGTTGCAAAACTGGTTCAGGAGCGGATCTGGACGGCGACAGAGAATGCACCACGCCTGGAAGATCTCTATACTGAAAAAGTCCGTGAATTTGCCAGCGATCTCACTTTTGTCTGCGCAAGTGCAGGCAATCATGGGATGGCCGTGGCAACCGGAGCGCGCCTTATTGGCGCAAAAGCCAGAATTTATCTTTCTAATGCAGTGTCCAAACGTTTTGGAGATCGCCTGACTGCCGCCGGTGCGATTGTTGTAAGAGCAGGTGAATTTTATGATGACAGTGTTGCGGCCGCCCTACAGGATGCTGAAGAAAGCGGTGCTATTTTACTGGCGGACGGATCCTGGGAAAACTACACCCATCCGCCGTCACTGGTGATGGAAGGATATACGATCATCGCCCATGAATGCGAAACAGAGTTTCGAAAATCAGGCCGCTGGCCCAGTCATGTCTATTTGCAGGCGGGGGTCGGCGGAATTGCGGCGGCTACAGCCCTCATGATCCGCAAGAACTGGGACCAGCAACCGGAAATCATCATTGTTGAACCTGATGCGGCCCCATGCCTTCGGGAAAGTGCAAGGGCTGGAAAACTGGTAACTGTTGAAGGACCGCTTTCCAATATGGGACGGCTTGATTGCAAGGAGGCGTCCCTGATCGCGTTTGAAGCTCTTCAACAATGTGAAGTGAGCTATGAAATTCTTACGGATGAAGAAGCATTTTCTGCGGCGCAGGATCTGCAAGCTTTCAAGTTGAGGACAACACCTTCCGGTGCGGCAGGATTTGCGGCCATGCGTCGGTCAGCTCAACATAGGTCGCCGGATTTTCAGCCGCTTGTTTTTGTCACTGAGGGACCCGAAAGCTAACTCGAGAGGTTATGTAACTGGCTACCAGGTTTCAGGCTCCGCGGGTGATCCAGATAGATCACACAAATCGGGCAGTCCATTGGAGAAGTCGTCTATATTTTACAGGATCTGTAAAATGATATATTTTTAGTAAAAGAAATTACAAAGACACTTATTTGGTGGGGTAGAGGGTGCCCGTGAAATATTTGATATCAGCTGTTTTAGCGGTTTTTTTCTCAGTGAATATGATCACCATCTCGCATGCTGCCATATTGACAGTTGCTGGCGGGATCCTGACAGGCGCCAAGGATGTTGATGTTGGAGGAACACTTTATAATGTAGAATTTATTGATGACACCTGCAGCAACATTTATAGCGGTTGTGATGAGATCTCGGACCTTGATTTTGCCGATGAAGCTTCTGCTACTTTGGCGGCACAAGCACTGCTTTCTCAGGTATTTATTGATTCCCTATTTGGAAACTTTGATTCACAGCCGGAATTGATCAATGGTTGCGATGACGCAACAGGTTGTAATTTTAACGTTACTTACGGCTTCAATCTTTTTAACGATGTTCGATCAATATCTGCCTTCAATAACGACGGTAGCAATACAGATTCCACGGGGTTTGGTGAAACAGGCATCAACTATGATGTAGGGCAAGTGGAATGGTTGGCTTATGCCAGATTTACACCTGCTATTTCCGCTATTCCGCTTCCTGCCGCCTTACCGCTTTATGGTGCGGGTATCCTGATTTTGGGGATCTGGAGTAGACGAAAAAAAATCAGGCAGGCGTAAGGACTTAAAACAGCAGCATTTATCAGGAGTTACTTCTCCTGTTTCAGTTTCACATCAGGGTTCAGAAAATATGCTCCCGGGCCGTTTTTCTGAACCGTATCATCTGGATTTAAAAGATCACAATCGGTCACTGAAAGACAACCGCAACCGATACAGCTACCCATAATGTCTCGAAGACGAATGAGCTGATTGATCCTTTCATCGAGATCCTCCTTCCAGGCATCTGCAAGATCTTTCCAGTCTTTTGCCGTGACTGTCTTGTCACTGGACAGGCGGTCCATAGCGGTTCGGATTTCCTCAAGGGGAATTCCTGTTTTCTGGGCGACTTTTATGACGGCGAGTTTTCTTAAGACACCTCTCGCATACCGCCGATGGTTTCCCTTGTTCCTCTCTGATGTGATCAGGCCTTTAGCTTCATAAAAATGGATCGTGGAGATCGGCAGGCCACTGCGGGCGGAGACATCGCCAACGGACAGTTCTTTTTTTAAAGGGGAGTGTTCTGTCATTTTTTCTCTTGACCTCAACTAATGTTGAGGTTTTACGGTCCCTGACATTATTTGGCAACTGAATTGATTATTCAGAAGCTGCATATCCGCAAAAAAATCATCATGAATGAAAGGATGAATGATGTCTCAAGCTCAAAATTTTAGTGATGGAATTACACGCCTTAATCCTGAAGGGGTGGTGGATGCAAGTGCCTATGGGTTTTCTCAAGCTGTAGTCGTCAAGGGGCCAGGGCATTATATCCATATTTCGGGCCAGTTTGCCGGTGATGCCGAGGGAAATCTGGTAGGTGATACCATGGAAGCCCAGATGAAGCAGACCTTTTTAAATCTTAAACGAGTGATTGACGCATCCGGGGGGAAACCTGAGCATGTGGTTTTCGTCAGGGTTCTTATTGTAGATCACGAAGACAGATATCTGGCCCCCCTTATGGAGGAAGAAGCCAATCTTTTCGGGAGCAATCATCCTGCCAGTACACTGATCCCTGTGCCGCGGCTCGCCCTTGAAGGGATGTTATTTGAAATTGAAGCGACCCTGTTTGTTCCTGACGAGTAAAAAGTTTGAGAAAAGGAAGACGGCAATTAGCCGTTTTCCAGAACTTCCAGTTCTTCCTGCAGGAGCATCCACTTCTCTTCGGTGTTTTCCAGGTCGGTTTTAATGAGGCCCATCTGGGCCGAAAGCTCAGCCTGGTAATCGGCACCCTTTTCATAGGTTTCAGGGGCGGCAAGGAGGATTTCCAGTTTGGATTTCTCTTCTTCCAGCTTCTGAATCTTTTTCTCTATCTTGTTGATTTCTTTTTTCTTTGGTGCCAGCAGGGCCCGGGCATTTGCACGCGCCTGTCTGGCCTCCTTGTTGTTTATTTTTTGCTCTGGTGCTTGCGGTTGTTCAGCTTCTTCCTCTGAGGATTTGGATTTTCCTGCTGCTCGTGCCTGCTCGATTACAAACTTTTTATAGTCTTGCATATCCCCTTCAAAGGGACGGACATTCCCTTCACTCACAAGCCAGAGGCGATCAGCGACCAGACTGACCAGATGGGGATCATGGCTGATGAGCAAAACAGCCCCTTCAAAATCATTGAGCCCCTGCACAAGGGCTTCGCGGGCATCCACATCCAGATGGTTGGTCGGCTCGTCAAGGATGAGAAGATGGGGTTTCTCGGTAGAAAGGAGACAGAAATTCAGCCTGGCTTTCTCCCCGCCGGAAAGCTGCTCAACAGCCACATCGGACTTGTCCTTTGAAAAACCGAATTGTCCCAGTTTGGAACGAACCTGTGCTTCACCAATATTGGGTATTTTCGCAGCAAGATGTTGAAAGGCGGTTTCTGCCGGGTTCATCTCATCCAGTTGATGCAGGGCAAAAAAGCCGATTTTCAGTTTTGACGATTTCTGCAGCCGCCCAAGCTGCGCTTTCAAGCGGCCTGAAACAAGTTTTGCAAAAGTGGATTTACCATTGCCGTTAGATCCCAGAAGGGCAATCCGGTCTTCCATATCAATTCTGAGATTGAGATGCTTCAGTATGTGATTATCTTCCTGATAGCCTGTCGCGCATTCCTCCATGGATAAAATAGGGGAGGAGAGAGCTTCCGGTGTTGGAAAGGAAAAATTGACCGTATATTCTTCCATTACCGATGCAATGGGTTTCAGTTTTTCCAGCATTTTGATGCGGCTTTGAGCCTGTCGGGCCTTGGTGGCTTTAGCGCGAAAGCGATCGACAAAACTCTGCAGATGTTTGCGTTGTGCTTCCTGCTTTTTGGCCATGCCGGCCATCAGCGCGATCTTCTCGGCTCTCGTTTTTTCGAAGAAATCATAATTGCCGGTATATTTGACCAGCTTTAGCTGATCCAGATGAACAATTGTCTCTGCTACGTTGTTCAGAAGATCCCGGTCATGGCTGATAATGATCAGGGTTCGCTGATAGGACTTCAGAAATGTCTCAAGCCAGAGGGTTGCTTCCAGATCCAGATAGTTGCTGGGTTCGTCCAGAAGAAGAAGATCAGGTTCGGCAAACAAGGTTCCTGCAAGGGCAACGCGGGTCCGCCATCCCCCGGAAAAAGACGCACAGGAGCGTTGCTGGGCCTCATGATCAAAACCAAGCCCCGCGAGAATTTTTGCTGCACGGCTTTCTGCTGTATGGGCATTGATATCAGCAAGGCGGGTATGGATTTCCGCAATACGCATAGGATCTGATGCCAATTCCGCTTCTTCCAGAAGTGCTTTTCGTTCCAGATCTGCGTCCAGAACGGTTTGCAGCAGGCTTTCCGGGCCGGACGGGGCTTCTTGCGGCAGAATACCGAGTTTTGCACCATTCCTTAAGCGGATGTCACCACTATCCTGATGCAACTCTCCCGTAATCAGTTTGAACAGGGTGGATTTACCGGTGCCGTTTCGGCCCACCAGACCCACTTTATGACCGAGCGGAACATGAACGGAAGCCCCTTCCAGGAGGGTACGACCGGCAATTCGGAATGTGATGTCATTAATCTGAAGCATGGGGGCTATCTATCAGGTCTCACGGATGCAGAACAGGAAAATTGACCGGTAATTCAGAAAAAAGCCGTAAATCAGTTGCAGGGCGATGAAAGGCCCGCTATAAGGCGCGCAATAATGATTTTTTCCCAACATAACCAGAGTGATCACAATGGCTATTGAACGTACATTCTCTATCGTTAAACCTGATGCAACCCGTCGTAATCTGACTGGTGCTGTTTGCGCGAAACTGGAAGAAGCAGGTCTTCGCATTGTTGCCCAGAAGCGTATCCAGATGACCCGCGAAAATGCAGAAACATTTTACGCTGTTCACAAAGAGCGCCCTTTCTTTGGTGAACTGGTTGACTTCATGATTTCCGGTCCAGTGGTTGTACAGGTTCTGGAAGGTGAAAACGCCATTTTGAAAAATCGCGAAGTTATGGGTGCAACAAATCCGGCTGACGCTGATGAAGGTACAATCCGTAAAGAGTTCGCTGAAAGCATCGAAGCCAATTCTGTTCACGGTTCTGACAGCCCGGAAAATGCAGCAATCGAAATTGCCTATTTCTTCTCCGGTTCTGAAATCGTCGGCTGATAACAAGCTGAGTAGAATAAAAAAATGGCCCCGGTTTTCCGGGGCCTTTTTTATGCTTGTCTTCAAAAGCTGGCTATTCTGAAGCCGGCGCTTCCCCTTTGTTGAACAGCGCGATAGGCTCCGCCGTCTCTCGCGGGTTATCGCTATGTTTGCAATGCCCATCGATTTTAGCGCCGGGATCAATGCTCAAGGATGAATTGACCACATCCCCCCGTACACTTGCGGTTTCTGCAATAGATACTTTTTCCGCGCGAATGCCGCCATCAACTTTGCCGCGGATCAGCAACTCGCCGGCCTCGATTTCCCCGGTGACATGAGCGGTTTCACCAATGCTCAGCTTTTCGGCTTTAATATCACCGGTGACAATGCCGTCTACCTGCAATTCACCATCACAGTTCAGGTTTCCGCTAACCACCAGGCCTTTTGCAATGATTGACGGCATGCCTTCGACAGAACCGATCGTGCTCCCCGATTTTTTGTCAGAAGAATTCGAAAACATATATACTGTCTCCTTCTCTTTTAGCCGTCCTTTTTCTTCGGTGCGGTTTTGAAAGCATAATTGCCGGCCTTGAAGAATTTCGCAGGATCCAGCGGCTTGTCATTAAACAATACTTCGTAATGAACATGCCGGCCTGTGCTGCGCCCGGTGGAGCCCATCAATCCGACTTTGGTTCTGAATTCGACCGTTTGACCTTTTTTCACATAGATCTTTTTCAAATGACCATATTTGGTTTTAAAACCCTGGCCATGATCAATTTCAACCAGCAGGCCATAGGCTCCATTTCTGCCCACAAAGCTGACTTTACCGGGCGCCGTTGCAAGGATGGGGGTATTTTTTGGGCCACTGATATCGATGCCCGCATGAAAGGCGCGTTTCTTTCGAAAAGGATCGCGGCGCATACCAAAACTTGAGGATACATATCCCCGGTCTGTTGGACGGCTGAGCGGAATATATTTCATAATGGAATTGAATTTGGACCATTTGGCCAGTATCAGTTCCATTTTCTGGGCATTATCATAATATTGCTGCTCGGATTTCAGGATATTTCTGCTGCCCGAAAGAATATAAAGCGGTCCACCTTTTCCTTCAGTACTATCAATAGAGAGGATTTCGTCGGGATTAAGACCGGTCAGAATAATGGTTTCTCTAAGTGCCTTAATGCCCTGATCGGCATTTTCATGAACCCTTGCGATAAATTCGCTGTTTTCTTCCGATATGCTTTTCAGGCGGCTTTTCAGGCTGGCAATCTCTTGCAGAAGATCTTTCTCTCTCTGCGCTTTTTCCCGGCTTTCATCCTCAAAACTGCTCAGACGGGTTTTTGTGGTCTGCAGGCGATTATAGATTTCATCCTTGCTGACCTGGAACATCTGGAGTTCCCGGTTGAGCGAGGAGAGTTTCTTCTGTGCAATCAACTTGGCTTCGGCATATTGATCCCGTTCTTCTGTACGGTGATAAAGGGCCTTGTTGATTTTCGTGATTTCCAGAGACAGGCTTTCGCTTCTGTCATTGGTGCGCTGCAGTCTTTCTGACAGCATGGCGATCCGATTTTCCAGATCCTTGGCATATTGATCCCGGCTATCAAGATCCGTCGCCGTCCGTTTCAGGCTGGCTGTCGCCGTTTTCAGTGTTGTTTCCAGATTTTGCCGTTCGCCCAGTATCTCTTCCAGGCGGGCATATTGTTGATCCAGTTCGGTTTTGGTCAGTTGCAGGTTGGATTTGGACAGCAGCAGGTTTGAAGACACTGTCCTTACTTTTTCCTGCAGTCCGGCAAGCTGGTTATTCTGGGTTTTAATGGTTCGGTTTTGTGAAACGGTATTAACAGTCAGACCTGCGATAAGGGTCGCACAGGAGACAGCACCGATTGCAGCACTAATCTGCAGCCGGGTCGTGAGTTTGTAATAGGAAGGTTTCCCCTGGGAACTGACAATAATCTGACGTTCTTGAAAAAGCCTGCCAAGCGCAGCTTTCAAATCCATAACAACCCCGACAATAAAATGAACTTCCCCCTCAAAAATCCGCCGATACTTAACCGTATTTTTAATGAAAATTCAACTCTTCCCGATCTCGAGACCGCACGTTTAACGGGAGCCTTTTGTCTCATCGATAGGTCTCGGACAGGGGAATATAGTAATCAGATGGAAAATCCGCCTGGCCGCGGGCATCTTCATTAAAGGGAGGTTTTAGCAGGCCTTTGAAGTTTTTCCTGACCATTTCCTGCCAGTGTTTTTTCGGGTCGATCCCTGATTTTTCGCAGCAAAAATGAAACCAACGATTGCCGGTTGCGACATGACCAATCTCTTCTTCAAGAATAATTTTCAGGATATCTGCGCTTGCATTATCCCCGATTTTGGCGAATCGTTTAATCATGCCAGGGGTAACATCCAGTCCCCTTGCTTCCAGAACCATCGGAACAACAGCAAGGCGGGCCACCACGTCATGGCGCGTAGAGTAGGCGGCTTCCCATAATCCATCATGAGCTGGAAAATCACCATAGGCGAAACCGAATTCCCCTATGCGATCCGCTAACAGTTTGAAATGTTTACCTTCCTCATCACCAACCTGTACCCAGTCATCATAAAAGCGGCGCGGAAATCCGGCATCGGTGAACCGGGCGACCATATCCCAGGCAAGATCAATGGCGTTGAGTTCAATATGCAGGACTGCGTGAAGCAGGGTCGCCCGTGCTTCTTCAGACTGACCGCGCCTTCTTGGCATTTCAGTGGGCGATATCAGCTCTGGTTTTTCCGGACGGGACGGGCGGTCAGCCGGTTCAGCTTCACCAATCTCCATGCTTGGTGTCTCTCGCCACTTTCTTGCTGCAATACGGCTAAGCGCTGCTTTTTCAGCAGCGTCAGGGGTACCCAGTATTTTCAGGGCAAGATCACAAAGCGTCGTCATGATTTGTCTGCTTAAAGAGCTTTGGCGGCTTCCAGAACAGCATCCACATGCCCTTTGACTTTCACTTTACGCCAGACATTCCGGACGATGCCTTCTGCATCTACCAGGAACGTCGCACGCTCAATGCCCATATATTTCCGGCCATACATGTTTTTTTCGACCCAGACGCCAAAGGCTTCGCATGCCGCGCCTTCTTCATCACTGGCCAATAGGACCGATAAATCATGTTTGGTGCGGAATTTTTCATGCTTGGCAAGTGTATCCTTGGAAACACCAATGACCTTGACATCGATCGCATCGAAATCGCTTGCAAGTTCCGTGAAGCCTTTTGCTTCAGTGGTACAGCCCGGCGTATCGTCTTTTGGATAGAAATAAATCACATATTTCTGGCCTTTAAGATTTTCAGAACTGACAGTGTCGGCATTGTCTGTAGGCATCTCAAACGCGGGAACTGCGGCACCTGCTTCTTGCATAATTCATCTCTCCTGCACTGGAAGGGGGCTTTTCTTTCACTTATCAGGGCTGCAGCCGGGTGACAAGAGGGGAGGTGATGCAAAAAAGAAGCCCGGTATCGGAGCCGGGCTTCAAAAACGGCTAGACAGCGCGTACCTCTTCAAGAAAGGAGTGGATATCCTCATTGAAGCCGGAGGTTATCTGTTCCAGATCCTGTGCCGCTTTTTCAAAGGAGACAGAGATATTTTTTGTTTGCTCGGCACTATCGTGAATGCGGTCAACATTACCTGCGACAGTGCTGGCAAGTGTCGCGGTTTCCTGAATACTGCCTGAAATTTCATTTGTGGCGGCGGACTGCTCTTCCATCGCGGAGGCGATCCCCGTTGAAATGCCACTGACTTCATCGACAACTCTGCTGATATCCTGAAGAACCACAACAACCTGATCCGTTGCGTTTTTCATTCCGATAATCTGGCCGCTGATCTCTTCCGTTGCTTTTGAAGTCTGGTTTGCAAGGGATTTCACTTCACTGGCAACAACAGCAAACCCTTTCCCCGCTTCGCCCGCACGCGCAGCCTCAATTGTCGCATTCAGTGCCAGCAGGTTTGTCTGATTAGCGATATCCTGAATAAGATCAACAACAGTTTCAATTTTCCGTCCAGCTTCAGAAAGTTCCCTTGCGAAAGCACTTCCGCGCTGGGTGTCGCCAACAGCCTGTTCCGTTACTGTGGTTGATTTCTGGACCTGATGACTGATTTCCCGAATGGAGGAGCTCAGCTCTTCCGTTGCCGAGGCAACCGTACTGACACCGGTGCTCATGGTTTCTGTCTTGGTATTGACCTCTTTAGCGACAATACCGCTCTCTGCAGATTGCCGGGTCAGGTTGCCGGACGCTTCAGTCAGATTTTCAGCTGATCCGGAAAGGGTTGCCATGGTTTGATTAACCTTGATGTCAAACGCCTGGATGAGCGTATTCAGTTTTTCAGCCTTTGCCCGCTCTGATTTCAGTTGTGCTTCACGCTGCTCTTCTTCGAGTTTGCGCCGACTTTCCTCTGTCTCGCGTTGTTCACGTTCGAGTTTCGCCTGTTTCCGTTGTGCTTCCTCATTTGCCGTTGTCAGGCGGTTATTTTCAACGGCATTTTTGCGAAAGACTTCAAGCGCTCCGGCCATCTGCCCGACTGCATCCTTGCGCCCGGTATAAGGCACATCCTGGTCGAGTTCGCCGTCAGCAACCCGCTGCATGACATCGGTGACATGTTTCAGCAGGAACTGAACACCTTTGGCAATCATGCCGGTGAGGGCAGCCATCAGTAAGCCGCAGAACGCAATGGTGGCAAAAAGAACAAAGCTGATAGTTGTTGCTATTTGCCTTGTCTCTGCCCCTTTTTCATTGCGAAGAACAAGCAGTTTTTCCTCGAAATCCCCGAGGGCTTTCTTCACCTGTTTCGAAGTGTTCTCAAGCTCTTCAACTTTTTTACGCAATTCCAGCCAGCCTGCTGCCATGGCATTGAAGCTCTTTGTGTAATTTTCCATGTTGGATAAAATCTGCTGTCTATCAGCCTCTGGAAGATCAACTTTTGCAAACAGGGTTTTAAATTCATCATGCCTGTCGGCAACACGCTCGATATATTTGGGATGAAAGCGAAGCAGGAAATCCTTCTCATGCCGTCGCATCATCAGCATTTTGACTGTCAGTTCGGCATTTTCCAGCTTTTTTAATGAGGTTTCAATATTGTGAACCGCTTTTCTGGCTTGTCCCTGCAGCCCTTCTTTTTCACTTAATCCAACGGTAGCATAAGTATCGGTAACAGCGATAAATGTTTGCTCATAAAGTTGAACTGCACCAGAGAAATCTGTCAGTAATGCCTGCATTTCCTGCCCGTCCAGGCGGTTCTTGAGGCTTTCAATCTCCTCTTTGATTTTTTCCACCTGACTATGATGCTGCTCGAGATACTGTTTATCCTTTAGCCGTAAAAAATCCTTCTCTGTGTTCCTGACTTCCAGAACGTCTGAATGCATCACACCTGCTATGGACAATGTTTCCTGTAAATAGAGATATTGCTGCTGGTTTTTTGACGTTTGTTGTGAACCAAGGAAAAAAATAAGAGCAATCAGAACAAGCCCGGCCAAGGTTACAATGAGAGGCATAAATAACTGGCTACGCAACGCGAATTTTTTAAACACAATACCACCATAATAAAATTACTAAATTTCGAATATTAGAGGTAGATGGGTTTTTGTTAAAAATTTCTTTATTTAGCTGTAACTTATTTAATTATTATAAAACAATAACTTACCGGATCTGAAAATAAAATTGAGAGTAGAATAGGGTATTAGCCAATAATAAATTCAAAAATACGACTCACCTCAGATTCTGTTGTCTTGATTTTTTGATCGAGATTTTTGAAATTCTCCTGCCCTGCGGCACTGGTTAAAGCATCTTTCAAAGCTGACGGTATCGTATCTGTGACGATACGATCTTTCAGGGAAAGCCGGATCAGGCCTTGCAGATTGAGATACAAAACCATGGCCTCGATAAGATGATCAGCTTCTTCCTGCTCCAGAAGATTGAGATCTTTCAGCGCCTGTAGGCTTTTAATGGTGTTGGGGAGTAAAATCTCGGGATGGGTTGATCCGTGAACGAGTTTTAGATACTGGCAAATAAATTCAAGGTCCATGAGCCCGCCCGGGTGGTTTTTTAAAGCCCAGTGAGATGTTCCGCTATGTTCCTTGTGCAGGCGAGCCTGCATGTTTTTGACATCCTCGGCGATGACCGCGGGCTCGCGTTTCATCATCAAAATATCGATTAACGTATCATCCACTTTTTGCATACATTCAAGATCTCCGGCGATAGCGCGGGCTCTGGTCAGAGCCAAATGCTCCCACGTCCAGGCCTCTTCTGTATAATATCTGCGAAAACCCTCCAGACTGAGGGCAAGGGGGCCGGATTTGCCATGGGGTCTCAGCCGCATATCCACTTCGTATAAATAACCCTCTCCTGTCAGGGCACTTAATGCGTTGATGACACGTTGGGAGAGGCGCGTATAAAAAAGGCCGGCGGGGATTGGTTTTGGTCCGTTGGTCATCACATTCTCGCCGGGAATGTCATAGATAAATATCAGGTCCGCATCGGACCGGGGGGTCATCTCGCGGCTACCAAGTTTGCCAGCCGCGATTATCGCAAAACTTCCGCCAGGAACAGTTCCATGCTTGATTTCAAGCTCCTGCTCCACCCGGGGTAAAAGGGCGTAGAGAACAACCTCGGCAAGCTCGGTCAGGGCATGCCCTGCATTTACGGTCGGACCGTTTGGATTGCCGTGATCGACCTGATGAAGAATTTGAACGCCAACCCTGAATTTCAGATCGTTAAGCCAGCGTCTTGAAATATCAAGAATATCCTGAAAATCCCTCGCTGTAGACAGCATTAGTTCCAGATCCTGTTCCAGTTCATATCTGTCAGGCAGGGGATCCACGAAATCCGGGAGCAACACGCCATCCAGCAGCATGGCGTTTCTGGACAGGCGATCTGCAAGCTCAGGCGCCATCCCCATAATTTTTGATACCTGTTTTAACAGGCTGGGATGGGCCTTAAAGAGAGAGAAAAGCTGAACGCCGGCCGGAAGCTTCTTCAAAAAATCATCAAAGCGCATAAAGGCGGCATCGGGATCTGATGTATTGGCAAATTCTTTCAAGATGGTTGGCATAAGTTCCGTGAGAATTTGCTGAGCACGCGTCGTTCTTGTCGCCCGGTATCGTCCGTGATGCCATTCCCGAATAGTCTGGGAGATTTTTGACACTTCAGTATATCCAAGGCTTTCAAGCGAGGCACAGGTTTCGGGATCTTCATCCGATCCTGTAAAGACCAGCCTCATTGCCGGGGCCGTCTCTTCCTCCTCGGGATTTTCTTCAAACCGGAATAGATTGTCATAGTGGGTCTGAACGGTTTCGAGGGTCTGTTTCAAATCCTTCCGAAAACCTGCTGGATCTTCATAACCCATGAAAACCCCCAGCTTGTCCAGTTCATCAGGCTCGCCTGGCAGGAGCTGGGTCTGCTCGTCATGCACCATTTGCAGGCGATGCTCCAGGGTTCTCAGAAAGTGATAGGCCTGATCCAGATCCGACTGGATTTCAGTCGTCGTTTTTCCGGCAACCGCGAGGGCTTGCAAGGTCTGGATAGTAGACGCTGAGCGAAGAGCTGGATTTCGGCCACCTTCGATAAGCTGCTGGGTTTGGCAAAAAAATTCGATTTCACGAATACCGCCCCGACCGATTTTGATATTGTGACCGTCCAGAGAAATTTCGGCAAAACCTTTATGAGCATGGATCTGGGATTTTATGGCCTGAATATCTGCGATTGCTGCGAAATCCAGGAATTTGCGCCAGACAAAGGGTTTTAGAAATTCAATAAACTCTTCTCCGGCGGCCAGGTCTCCCGCTACTGGCCGGGCTTTAATCATTGCCGCCCGTTCCCAGTTTTGCCCCTGGCTTTCATAATAGGTATGTGCCGCGGCAAGAGAAAGGGCAATAGGGGTGGCACCCGGGTCCGGGCGAAGGCGCAGGTCTGTTCGAAAGACATATCCGTCCGCTGTACGTTCCTGCATCATTTTGACGAGGTTTCTTGTGAGCCGGACAAAGCAGTCTCCGAGGGATTTGCGGCCAGTATAAGTAATCTTGTCGCCATCAAATAAAACAATGATATCGATATCGCTGGAATAGTTGAGCTCCCAGGCACCAAGTTTTCCCATACCCAAAACCACAAGCCCGGAGTTGTGGGTAGGGTTTTCCGGGTGAAAGAGGCTGATGTCTCCCTTGTCATGGGCTTGCCGGAGTTGTTGGGAAAAACAGGCCTCCACTGCATATCCGGCAAAATCTGCAAGCGTACGCGTAATTTTTTCCAACGGCCAGATTTGTGCAATATCCGTCAGCGCTGTAAGCAAGGCTATTTTTTGCTTCGCTTTTCTAAGCGATGACATAACGGCTTCCATAGGGAGGGTAGGGGTGATTTCAGCGTTCAGCTCAAGATACAGGTCGTCCAGCGCCTGATCAGGACCATTTGTAATGGTTTTGGCGAAAAATTGCGGATTTTTAACGAGGCAATCGGTCAAATAGGGACTATTCCCGAAGATTGCATCAAGGAGATCCCTGCCTGCCTTTATTTTGCCATAATCGCAAACGAAATGACTTATATCCGGATTATTGGTGGCGCAATCTTCCCATTTTTCATGCCCGACTTTTAGAAAATCTTGATCCCCAGCCTTGGGAAGGGAATGTACTTCTTTGAAAAACGCAAAATTTTCCAATTCAGGCATGTTCATTGCTCGTAAAATCAGTCAAAGTATGAAAAACACTGGTTGTTTTCTCTTTTTAATTCCAGACTTTGTGAATAGCACGTTTTGATAAAAGCATCTTCAAAAATACTTATAAGAACGCTTTTAAGCGTGCTGGTTCTCGTTGTGCTTGCAGCCTTAGTTCTTGTGGGGGCATTGAGCAGTGGCCCGATCAAGATTTCCTTTGCTGGTCCTTATGTAGATCAGATTTTAAAAGACCAGTATCCTGAGCTTGATTTGAAATTCAATGAGCTGGAACTGGCCTGGGATAATCAGGACAAGGATCTTGTCTTTGGGCTTTCTGATGTTTCAGTGCGCCGAAATGATAGCCCCGTTGCACAAATCCCCGCTGTAACCGTAACCTTCAGTTCCGATGCTCTTCTAACCGGTAAAATAGCCCCTTCAGGACTGGAATTCAGAGGGCTTAAGGTTCTTCTAGCTCGCGATGAAGAAGGAGGCGTGCGACTGGGATATAGCTACGGCGAAGAAGTCAAGACACCACCCGAGCCGTTGGAAAAGGAAGAAACAACAATTGCCTTAATTCAGGATCTCCTGAAACAACTTGCTTCCGGCAAAACAGACCACGAATTTCTTGAATATCTTGAACGGCTGGAAATATACCAGACAGGTCTTTTTATTGAAGATCGGAAACTGGATAAATTCTGGCGGATTTCTTCTGCGGATATTGTCGTCTGGCGCTCTGAATATGGTTTGACAGGGCGCGTTGAAGGCAATGCACATATTGGCGAGGGTACGATCGAGCTTGCTGCCAATATTGCATATTACCTGAACAATGGAACCGCGGTTCTCAATACAAGCATTACCGAATTTCCTCCCGCGCTTCTGGCTAGCGAAATTGAAGGGCTGGACATTTTAAAAGGGATTGATCTTCCTGCGAGCGGCGATATCAATGTCGCGCTGAATAGTAAGTTTGAACCTGTTCAGGTTGGTTTTAAAATCCGTACGGGCAGCGGCAAGGTTGATATTCCCAGCCTTTATAAAGTCCCGCTGACAATCAACGCAGCTTCTGCTGAAGGTCATATCGCAGCACCTTTTAATGCTGTTAATCTCAATCGGGTGACGATTGACACGCCCGGGCCAAAAATATCCATGAGCGGATCCTTTTCCGATGGCCCGGAAGGCTTTGGCATGTCGATAGAAGGAAGTTTCCCAAAACTGATCGCAAATGATCTGGGTTTTTACTGGCCTTATTCAGCGGGAAAAGATGCCTATAACTGGGTAACAAAAAAAGTGAAGGACGGTGTTGTTCGGGACACAACTTTCCGTGTTGACCTACCACCCGGGGCGATCAAATCGGGCAAGATCCCCGAAGGATCAATTGAGCTGAAATTCAGTTTTGAAGGGTTAAGCGCAGACTATTTCGCGCCACTTCCAAAGGTTACCAATATTTCCGGTCAGTCCATTCTGACAGAAAAGCAAATCCATCTATTTGGCTTGAAAGGGGATTTGCTGTCCATGCAACTCCCCGAAGCAGATGTGTTGATCTATGATTTTGATAAGGACGATCAGATTGCAGACATCACGATCAAGGTGGAAGGGCAGAATAAGGATATATTTGAATTCCTGGATAGAAAACCTCTTGAACTTGTGTCTTCCTATGGGATTGTACCAGGGAAAATGCAGGGCACGGGCATTGTTGATGCCCAGTTTGTCTTTCCCCTGCTTGACGATTTAAAACTGAACCAGGTCGTTTATGAGGCGAACGGGGAGTTTCAGGACGGGTTTATACCTAATGTCTATGAAGGGATTGATTTATCTGATGGTGATTTATCCGTAAATGTGAACCCGAAGCAACTGACAGTTAAGGGGCCAGCAAAGCTCAAGGGCAATCCGGCCCAGATCTCCTTTCAATCCTGGTTTACCGGCGACAAGAAAGGGCTCCGGCGGTATGAGGTTCAAAGCCGGCTTGATAAACCGGCCCGCCAGTCGCTTGATGTGGATACAGATTATCTGAAAGGGCCGGTTGCTGCGTCGCTGGGCATTGATGTTCATGAAATCCTGCTGGGCGACGAGCATCTGATGTCGTCGCTGTTCACAGCGTCGGAAGTGGCACTCGC
>JAKSCD010000132.1 GCA_022360775.1 Sneathiellales bacterium
CAAACCTTGTCGGCAAGACCGGCGACAACTGTCAGATCATGGGTAATCCAGACAAGCGCCGTCCCGGTTTCCCGGCAGAGCTTTTGGGTCTCAAACAGGATCTGCGCCTGAATGGTGACGTCAAGCGCTGTGGTCGGTTCATCCGCAATAATCAGATCGGGTTTGTTCAGCAAGGCGATCGCGAACGCAACGCGCTGCCTCATGCCCCCTGAAAACTGGTGAGGATAGGATTTAAGTCTTTCTTCAGGCGAAGGAATTCCCACTTGTCCGAGGGCGTCGCGCGCCCGGGCATAGGCTTCCTTTTTAGAGATATTCTCATGGGCGCGAATAGCCTCGATCATCTGCGTATCAATGCGCAAAACCGGGTTCAGGGTCATCATTGGATCCTGAAACACCATGGAGATTTTTGATCCGCGCAATTTGCGATACTGCTCTTCGCTAAATTGTGTGAGATCTTCTCCCTGGAAGAGGATTTTACCGCCCGTGACTTTACCGGGGGCGTCCACAAGACCAAGGATAGAGAAGCCGGTCACGGATTTACCGGAACCGGATTCGCCGACAAGGCCCAGAACTTCACCGCGGCCAACCTCAAAACTGACATCATTGACCGCATCAACGACACCGGCTTTGGTGAAAAACTGGGTTTTCAGATTTTCAACTTTTAAAGTGGGAAATGCATCGGTCATTTCTTCAACCTCGGATTCAGGACATCCCGCAGCTGATCGCCAACAAGATTAATACTGACAATGGTAATAAGCAGGGCAACACCCGGGAAAAAACTCACCCAGTAATCGCCGCTCAGCATGTAATCAAAACCGTTCTTGATGAGGAGGCCAAGGGACGGTTCCGTGATCGGAACACCGATCCCGAGGAAAGAAAGGGTCGCCTCCAGTGAAATGGCGTGAGCCACCTGTACGGTTCCCACCACGATAAGGGGCGGCGTACAGTTCGGCATAAGATGCTTGAACACGATCCGGCGGTGATTGATGGCAAGGCAGGTTGCCGCCTCGATATATTCCTTGCGCCTTTCCACAAGGGCGGTACCGCGAATGGTCCGGGCGTAATAGGCCCACTGGACGGCAACCAGGGCAATAATGATTTTATCAATTCCCTGTCCAAGAGCAGAGACCAGGATGAGGGCGATCAGGATTGCCGGGAAACTAAGCTGCAAATCCGCAATACGCATGATAATGCTGTCAACCCGGCCGCCAAAATAGGCTGCAATCAATCCGAAAGCTCCGCCGATTATCAGGGCAATCAAGGTGGAGGCTGCTCCAACCGAAAGACTGATACGAAGTCCGTAGAAAATGCCGGAGAGAAGATCGCGGCCCTGATCATCGGTCCCCAGCCAGTAAGTCAGGGTCGCACCTTCAGAACCCGGTGCAAGCCGACCATCAAGAAAATCGATCTGGGTCAGGTCATAGGGATCCTGCGGTGTGATCCAGGGCGCGAAAATCGCTGCGAAAATAAGCCCGAGAAAAACCAGCAATCCGGCGACGGCCAGTTTCTTCTCTGCAAATTCAGAGATGAATTGTTGCCAGGGATTGACGCCTTTAACCGGGGCAGAAGGGGTTGTTGTAACAGAGGACATTAGTTGGACCCTCCCAGACGAACGCGAGGATCAAGCACTGAATAGAGTAAATCCACAATGAAATTGATCAGAATAAACATGGTCACGGTCAGCAACAGATAGGCCACCACAACAGGGCGGTCGAGATTGCTGATGCTGTCGATCAGCAGCTTGCCAATACCGGGCCAGGCGAAGACTGTTTCTGTCACCACTGCAAAGGCAATCACATTTCCAAGCTCCAGCCCAAGAACAGTGACAACCGGGATCATGATATTCTTAAGCACATGAACGCAGATAATGCGGGTATCGGAAACGCCTTTTGCCCGGGCGAATTTGATATAGTCCTGCAACAGGACTTCCTTGGTGCCGGAGCGGGCAAGCCGGATCACCAGCGACATCTTGAAGAGCGCTAGGTTAAAGGCGGGCAGCAGGATATGAGAAAGCCCGTCCCAGGAAAGAAAACTGACCGGGATACCGAAAAGATCCACAGTTTCTCCGCGCCCCGAAGCCGGTAGCCATCCCATATTGACAGAAAAAAGCATAATGAGGATCAGGCCAACCCAGAAAGTTGGAAGGCTGAAGCCCAGAATGGAGCCGGTCATGATGGTACGGCCAATAAAGCTGTCATCTTTCAGGCCGGCAATCATGCCAAGGGGAACACCGATCACAATGGCCAGGCCTACAGCAACAACGGCCAGTTCAAGGGTGGCGGGAAGGCGCGTAAAAATTATATCAAGAGCCGGGGTATTATGAACAAACGAATTACCAAGATCCCCTTTAAGGGCATTCAGGAGAAACAGGCCATATTGGGTCCAGAGCGGTTTATCCAGGCCCAGGCGACGAATGGTTTCCTCCTGTTCTGCAATGTCAGCTTCGGGGTTGATCAGAATATCAACCGGATTTCCGATCGCATAAACACCGGCAAAAACGATGATCGACATGACAAACAGGACAACGACACTTTGGGACAAGCGCCGAATTGTAAAGGCAAGCACGGGGGACCTCCTCTTAAATAAAAACCGGGCCCTCTAATGGAGGGCCCGGTTTCTAAACAGATGGTTATTTGGCAGAAACAATACCGGTTGCGATCGTATATTGATCTGCACGTGCTTTATAGCTCAGGCCTTTTCGGTGAGCCCATGATGTCACCTCGAAGTGAAGCGGCAGGATGGAATAGTCAGACATGGCTTCACGGCTGGCTTCCTGCAGGATCTTTTCGCGCTTTGCATCATCAACAGTGGACAATGCAGTCAGGATTTTCTTGTCGAGATCCGCATTGCTGTAGCGGCCGCGATTTGTACCGCCAAGACCGGTTTCCTTACTGCGTGTTCCGACAAGGGCGCGCAAGGGGTTGGACATTTCCCCTGTACCGGCGCCCCAGCCAGCCAGATAAATGGAAAACTCGTATTTGTTACGGGTTTTAAAGAACACGCTTTTTGTCATGGCATTGACAGACGTTTTTACCCCGACACGGGCAAACATCTGTGCGATCGCCTGTGCGACTTTCGCATCATTGATATAACGGTCATTCGGTGTTCCAAGAACCAGCTCGAACCCTTTATCATAACCGGCTTCAGCCAGAAGCTTCTTTGCACCATCCGGATCATAAGCTTCGTGCTTCATGCCAGGATTTGTTCCAAAAAAGCCCTGCGGCAGAAGTTCACCGGCAGGAACGGCAACGCCACCCATGATTTTGGCAACAATGGCATCCCGGTTGATCGCCATGGAAAGGGCTTTACGGACACGCTGATCAAGGAATGGATTCTTG
>JAKSCD010000288.1 GCA_022360775.1 Sneathiellales bacterium
CAGAGGCGCCTCTGCAAGCGGAACCCGTCCCATTGTCTCGTTCAGCATTTTCAGGATCCGGGAGATGATGGCCCGGCAAAGTGACGGGGTTTCGAAGGGCAGCAGACATTTAACAAAACCTTCTCTGGCCTGGAGGATAGCAGGCGGAAGAGTAAAGCCCAGATCCTTGTGAAACGCAGAGAGGCAGGAGCTTACAAAGCTACAAAGAATAACAGAGAGATCCGCCTGTTCCGGCGCAATCACAACCTGTTCCTGCGGAGGTATTCGCCTCATCAAGCCCAGAATGCGCTTGTCCAGATCCTCCCAGGCGTCTGTCTGAACGATCATATGAAGTTGCAAAAGCGGATAGTCAGCCAGCAGATTTGGCCCTTCAAAAGTCCTGCTTTTGCGGATTGAAATCAGTTTCACGGCCCCTCCCCCCGAAGTTAGCCGTGAAACTGTACTAAATTACTTCAACTTTTGCGAATAAAACCGATCACGCCAGTTGTCGTTCCTGAATAGGTTTTTCTTTCACCGGCAAATGAATAATCACAGAGAAAATCCCGACAGCAATACCAACCCACCAGACCGTATCGTAGGAGCCGAACTGATCATAAAGAGTTCCGCCAAGCCAGACGCCCAGGAAAGATCCGAGCTGATGAGAGAAAAACACAATTCCGTACAAGGTGCCCATATATTTCAGACCATAAATATGGGCCACAAGACCTGAGGTGAGCGGGACGGTTGCAAGCCAGAGCGCCCCCATAACCACAGAAAACAACACCACAGTGGTAGGTGTCATAGGCAGCATGATAAACGCCACAGACGCCACGGTTCGTCCAACATAAATCAGGGCAAGCAGGTATTTCTTGGAATAGTATTTTCCAAGGGCACCAGCAGCAATGGTCCCCACCATATTGGCGGCACCAATGATCGCAATGGAAAAGGCCCCAAGTGCCGAAGTGGAACTGACCCCCAGGCTTCTCAAGACACTATCGGGATCAATCGCGGAGCAGACTTCGGTAATAAAGGCTGGGAAATGAGCTGTGACAAAACCCAGTTGAAAACCGCAAGAGAAAAATCCCAGGAAAATCATGCTGTAGGACGGATCATAAAACGCCTTTTTAAGAACTTCCCCCATACTTTCCTGAAGTTCCGCTTTCGATGCCATGGGTGTTTCCGAGCGCATGAACGGAAGCGCCAGCAGAACCACGAGGATCACACCGGCAAAAATCAGGAAAACAGAGGACCAGTTCATGGATTGAAGCAGAAAATCGGCGGCAGGCGGCCCGATGATCTGTCCGGCAGAACCGGCTGCTGTTGCAATACCCAGTGTCATGGACCTGTTTTCATCGGACGCAGCCCGACCGACAACCGCGAGGATAACCCCGAAACCGGTTCCCGCAACACCGAACCCCACAAGGATTTCCAATAGCTGGTGCGCTTCAGGTGTAACGGCGAAGGCGCTGAAAACAAGGCCGGCGGCATACATGAGTGCACCGACAATAATTGCCAGGCGCTCACCATATTTTTCCGCGAAAGCACCAAAAATAGGCTGCCCGATTCCCCAGGCCAGGTTTTGAATGGCGATTGCCAGCGAAAATTCAGACCGAAGCCAGCCAAATTCTTCAGCGATCGGGATCTGAAAGACGCCAAAACTGGCCCGAATGGCAAATCCGGTCATCAGAATAAAACACCCGGCAATCAGAACTGGCGTAAATAAACTGGTATTCTGGCGCATATCATTACTCTTTATTTTACGGAGCTGGGGGTCTCATCCTAGGTGTATCCGGATGTTCCCCTGTTTCCAAGAAAAGGAACGGAAAGATACTTTTGCAAAATTCACAAAAATAATCACACATTCGCACAGTTACTGCCTTTATAGTTTTCTTTTATGGCAGTATTGCTGTCCTAATATTATCAAGAATAGCTGTAGAGATCAAGTTGCCGCTGCAAAATATGGTTTCCTGAAAGTAACCGGAAGCACCAAATCAGAATTTATTCAGGGGCCATTTAACACGCTTCACCCGCGGGCGGAAATTCCCTGATACGGATTTACTCGCCTGAATTACATCTATACTCTCTTAACAAAGGTGCTTAAGGGGGACAGAATGCAAAATTTTCCGCATATCAATAAATCATCCTGGTTCAGGATCGGGATCATTATCTTTTTCCTGCTTTTATGGACGGTGGGTGTCACCCTGGTTGTTTCCTATGTCAGTCCACTGGACGAGCTGGTCCAGACAGCACCGCTTGAAGAAACCTATGACACCAGAACACAGGTTGCCCGGCTGACATTGCAAAGGGATAGCGCTTCGGTTCTTAATCATTATGCAAAAAACCTGCATGCGTCCTATTCCGAAACTTCGGAAAAGCTCAAAAAGAGGCTGGAACTCCTGCCTTCGATGTCAACGACCGAAGCCTTTGAACGGCTCTTCCAGACAATATCCAGTGAGGAAATAAATGCTGGCCTCAGTACACTGGATAGTCGCGGCAGTTATGGTAATAAAATTCTCAGCCTGAATTTCGATTTTGATGAATCTCCTACAAGTAACAGCTATACGAGGGTCGGCAATGTGTTTGTCGAAATCTGGGAACCGATTGTCGGGATGGGGGAGACAAAAAAACTTGGAGAGGACCGAACGACCAGTCCTGTTGCGCTCTCTCTCCTTAAGCCTGAAGATCCGGCAGTAGAAAAACCCGCCAGTTCCTCATCAGAGACAACCCGGGAGAAAAGCTCTCTTTCCCAGGACAAATATATCCCTTTAGTATTCGGCGCACGATCGCGATATAATTATACCCGCAGAATTGGCAAACTGCTTCCTGAAAGTAATAGGGGGTTGACCGTAAACACCGAATATGATCGTGACGAAGCCAAGGAGGAAATTCTAAAATGGGTTTCCGAGCAGTCACCGCGCACAAATAACAGTGCCCTGAGAAACATCATTCAGAATATATTTCAGGATATCCGCACAGGCCTTGACCTGCATGTCACTGAGCTTAAATCCCAGGCAGACTTTTTTGAAAAAGAGAAAACGGCCTATGAAAAGAAACTGAACGAGTTGCAAAACCGTCTCAGAAGCTCGGATTCCCTGTTTTACGTCGCAACGGTCCGTGCCTTTCTGGTGACTGTTGTGGTTATTTCCATCGGTTTTGTTTTGATCCGCGCTTTTGCCGCCGAGCTAACCCAGATGCGGCGCATGAGTTACCTTGAAATCTCCTCGGATATAGCTGCTAAATATGATCCGGAAAAGCTGCCGCATATCCCGGAGATTGTGCGTGCTGTTGGTGGCGACAAGGCAGGCCAGCCAATCCTGTCCGATGGAGCCCCTCCGGACGCGGCAACAATGGTCGAAAGTTTTGGAAAAGCCATTTCCAAATATACAAATCCGGCAAAACCCTAGAGAGGTGATTTTCTGGCCAGAAGATGGGCCAGAATGAACATCACAAGCCCAATAGCGGGCCAGAAGATCATAACCTTGAGCATAAGATTGTAATCTCCCATCGCCCAGATCAAGGAACCGATAAGCCCTGAAAAAGCGGAGCCCACCTGATAGGGTACAGAAAAAGCCCCGTTTTTAAGCCCGAAATTCTCTCCGCCCAGAATATCGCGGGTCACCATGGGTTTCATGATACTGAGAACCCCGATACCGCTTCCCTGTAGAATGATGAAAAGGGCAAGCATGGTTGGCGCTGAGAAACTTGTCATCAAGGCCACATTGCCGAGAATGACAAAAACAAAACAGGTAATGGTGACAACTGTGTTGGAGGCCACACGCTCCAGCACCATCATACTCATCCGCCCAAGGAGCTGCATGGGGCCTATAAAAGTCGCGGCCATGACGGCAAGCTCCGGGTCAAATTCCCATTCCTTCAGAAGCAGAAGAAGATGGTTGAGGATGGCGACATGGTTCATGTAAAGAAGCGTAAATCCGATGGAAAGAAGCCAGAACTTTGCCCCGAACAGGAAATTAAACCGACCTTCCTGCGGCGTATCTTCCGTAAGTTCAGCTTCTTCCTCCAGCGCATTATCAGAAAGATAGGTGGTTCCTTTCCACATCAGAGGAACCCCAAACAGGATGATCAGGCCTGCAAAAACAAAGATGGCACTTCGCCAGCCAAACGCATCGGACAGCATATGGCATAAGGGAAAAGCGATGGTACCGGCGAGCCCTGCCAATAGGGTCACGATTGTAATAGCCCGCTTGGCTTCAAGCCCCCTCACTTTCACCATAAAGGAAAAACAGGGGTCATAGAGACAACAGCCTGTTGAGGCCCCGATTAGTGCCCAAAGCCCGTAAAATTGCGGCAGGCTTTCCACAAAAGCGACACCGATCAGGGCAAGAGCACCGATCACCCCACCGCCAACCAGAAGTTTTGGGCCATAGCCCCGATCTATCAGGCGTCCGGCAAAGGGCGAGATCAGCGCTGCCGAGACAATAGAGATGGTAATGCCGGCGGTGAGTTCGGCTTTTGACCAGCCGAACTCAGCTTCCCAGCGAACAATCAGGGCGGCAAAAACATAATAAAGTCCCGCCCAGAAAAGGGTTTCAGCGGCAGCAATGAACCAGATGGCTTTTCTTAAAGTCATGAGAAGTGCTTTTCCAAAGCCGCCTTACTGGGCGAGATAACCGCCATCGATAGGAATAGAACTCCCCGTCATGAATTTCGCTTTCTCTGACGTCGCAAAAAGAATTCCTGCAGCAATATCTTCGGGCTGGCCAAAATGCCCGATAGGATGAAGTTCACGGAGTTTTTCCCCGAATGATCCAGGTTGTCCCTGTTGCTTGAGAACGCCTTCAACCATGGGCGTTTCAATATATCCCGGCATAATCGCGTTGATGCGGATATTATAGTTATATTGAGCGCAATAAAGGGCTGCCGCCTTGGTGAAGTTTTTAACACCGGCCTTGCTTGCGCAATAGGCAGGGGCCGCGAAAATACCAACATCGGCAGCGATCGATGCAATATTGACGATAGCGCCGCCCTTTTCCTTCATTTCCAGGATCGCATTTTTAACACCAAGAAAGGTCCCGTCCAGATTAACTGACTGTTGGAACTGCCATTCTTTCAGGCTCATTTTCTCAAGGGGTGTGGAGACTGCAGTTCCTGCACTATTGACCAGAATATCGAGTTTCCCAAAAACCTGCCTGTTAAATTCTATCGCCTGTTCCCAGCTTTCTTCTGACGCCACATCAAGCTTGCAAAATTGAACACGGGCCGGATCCTGAAAACTGTCTGCAAGAGCCTGTCCGTCCGTGTCATTCAGATCCGCGATCAGTACAGAAGCTCCTTCCTTATAAAATTGACGGACGGTTTCTGCGCCAATTCCGGACGCCCCGCCAGTTACAAGTGCCACTTTTCCAGAAAATTCCCCTGACATATGCCCTCCCCCTTTTTCTTATTCGTTTTGTCAGCTTTTGCTTTCAAGAGTAACGAGAGTTACTCCATGCGTCTACTTGCCACAGTGCAAAATTTTTTTTGTGCCCCATATTCCAGGTATCGAGAGACTTTTCCTGCAGTTGAAAGGATCAAGTGATGAACGAGAAAAAGCCGATCGCTCTTGATGTACATGTGAAACCGGAAGGATTGAGCGATCACTTCGCTTTTGCCTTTGTCAAATTCTTACGATTTTTCGCCGATCTCTTTTTCAGAAAGCAATATGGCCACAGGGCCGTTGTTCTGGAAACCGTTGCCGCAGTGCCGGGAATGGTCGGTGGATTGCTGCAACATCTGAAGGCCCTTCGCCATATTCGGGATGACCAGGGATGGATCCGCACTTTACTGGATGAAGCGGAAAATGAACGGATGCATCTGATGACCTTCGTGCAAATCGCCAAGCCATCTCTGTTTGAACGCACCCTGATAATGACCGTGCAGGCCCTGTTCTATAACGCCTTTTTCTTCCTTTATCTTTTTGCGCCGAAAACCGCCCATCGTGTTGTCGGTTATTTTGAAGAAGAAGCGGTGATCAGCTATACTCATTATTTGCAGGAAATTGATGAAGGCCGTCACGAAAATGTTCCGGCCCCGCAAATCGCCATTGATTACTGGAAATTACCGAAAGATGCGCGTCTAAGGGATGTGGTTCTGGCCGTCCGCGAGGATGAGGCCGAGCACCGGGATGTCAATCACGATTTTGCCAATCAGTTAGCAGGCAAACTGACCCCCAGCGCGGTGTGACGGATCAGCTTTTCTTTTTCTTTGAAAACTGGCCGTAGCTTTTGAATTTCTCGAGGATGTGGTCCATTTCCGCATCCTCAATCATGTTGCCGCCGCCCACTTGCAGGGTGCGCCAGTAAATTTCGCAGAGCTTCTCAACCTCAACGGCCATGGCCAGCGCCTTCTTGAGGTCCAGCCCGGCAGCCAGCATGCCGTGATTGGCCATCAGGCAGGCTTTTCTGTCCTGCATGGCATCAACCACCATATCGGAAAGCTCTTGCGTCCCGAAAGTCTCATAAGGCGCGCAGCGAATTGTTTTTCCGCCGGCCACAGCCACCATATAGTGAAAGGACGGAACCTCTTTCCCCAGACAGGCAATTGTGGTCGCGAATGTTGAATGCACATGGACGATCGCTTTCACATCTTCCCGCGCCTTGTACAGATCCTGGTGAAAGCGCCATTCACTGGACGGTTTTTTAGGGCCCGAGGCGTCCCCTTCAAGGGTCATTAATGCCATATCTTCAGGGGTGCATTCGTCATAAGGCATGCCA
>JAKSCD010000231.1 GCA_022360775.1 Sneathiellales bacterium
ACCCACATCGATAATATCGGTCGCTTTCTCGCGAATAACCGCACTTCCGATCATGCCTTCCATGTTGGAAGCCATTTCCACGTTGAGGTGGTCATCGACAATATCGACAATCTCATCCACAACCAGACCCATTGTCCGATCATTATCGCTGAAGACAAGAATTGGCTGACGCCCGCTTTCGACGATTTTGGCTTCATCATTCATTGTCACCAATGGCATGATTTTGCCGCGATACTGAACAACCATCCGGCCGTTTGTCATTTCAATCGTATCAACATCCACCTCTTCCAGACGGGCTACGAGTGACAATGGAACCGCTTTTGGTTCTTCACCGCCGGCGCGGCAAATCAGCAGCGCAACTTTATCACTTTCGGAAGACACTTTATGGGCTTCCTCTTGTACAGAATGATCACCAACGACGTTTTCACCGGATTTCGAAGCGATCCCGTTTGGATCCAGGATCATAATAACGCTACCGTCACCCAGAATGGTATTTCCTGAGAAAATGGAGAGGTCGCGGAGAATTGGTGCAACTGGCTTAACCACGATTTCTTCTGTATCGAAGACGCGATCGACGACAATACCAAAGGTATAGGCCCCGACCTGACTGACGATAATAAATTCTTCAGAGCCTTTGGCCTCGCTCTGTTCAGCCACTTCATCCGCTGCCGTTTCAAGCTTCAGGATATCATTGAGATGAACCAGTGGAAGCAGACGATCGCGCAAGCGAAGAACCGGGCTGTCATTGATCATTTCGATCGTATTGTCGCTACGACCATCTGTAGAGGCACGAACAAGCTCAACAACACTGATTTGCGGAATTGCGAAACGCTCGTGGCAGCATTCTACGATCAATGCCGAGACAATGGCCAGAGTAAGCGGGATCTTGATTGTAAATGTCGAACCCTGACCTTCTTCTGACTTCAGCTCAATAGTTCCGCCAATTTTTTCAATATTGGAGCGAACCACGTCCATACCAACGCCGCGACCGGAAACATTCGTCACTTTCTCGGCAGTTGAGAAGCCGGCTTTCATAATATAACTCTGGATCTGCTGGGTGCTCATACCTTCAAGCTCAGCTTCCGTTGCCATACCATTTTCAATAGCTTTGGCCTTGATTTTCTCACTGTTCAGACCACGACCATCGTCTGTGATCGTAATAATGATGTGACCGCCTTCATGATAGGCGTCAAGAACGATTTTACCGGTGTCTTTCTTGCCAGATGCAAGTCGGTCTGCCGGAACTTCCAGACCATGATCAGCTGAGTTCCTGACCATATGGGTCAGTGGATCCTTGATCAGTTCCAGAACCTGACGGTCAAGCTCCGTCTC
>JAKSCD010000254.1 GCA_022360775.1 Sneathiellales bacterium
CATAGGAGATGATGTCCGCAGTTGCATAGGTTTCAGACCAGCGATCCGGCAGATAGGATCCTGTGCCCACAATATCAATTGGAACTTTCAGGCTTCCCATAATCCGGCATTTTTCCGGTGAAAAACCGGAAGAGGCTACGATTTTCACTTTTTGAAAACCTTCCGCATCAAGCGCTTCTCGCATCCTGAAAATAGCGGCCGCGGTTACACCTGTACCAACCAGCCATTTAAGTTCCTGTTCAGAACGATACTGGCGGATCCCTTTTGGCATATTACGCTCAAGGACCGCATAAGATTCAGCAGGATCCAATCCTTCGATAAAGCGACCGCCATGGGTATCCATCCGAATACCCACAAGCCCCTGTTCCACCATTTCCGAAAATCTGCGGCACACCTCCAGGGCATCCGTGATTTCCTTGCCGTAGTAATCCACAAGAACCGTAATCTGTTCCCCCGGATAACTTTCAACAAACATCTCCGCCGCACGAAGAGTGCTGCCGGCATAACCGATCAGGGCATGCGGCATCGTGCCGAGACCTTTTTCATTTCCAAAATAATGCGCAGTGGAATCATTTGCATTACCGATAAAACCGACCGCACCATGTTCCTGCTGAGCCGCTTTACTGCCAACAGACGCAGCATAAGCCATCATTTCCGCCATGCCAGGTCCGGCACAATGACGAGCATCCATGGCAAGGAAGGAGGCTTCAGGCATATTACCGCACATAAGATAGGCATTATACGCAGCAACGCAGGCCGCGCCGAGTTTTTGAAGATAAAGGGTTTCCAGATCGACAAGATCGACAAAACTGCCGGTTATGTAAAGAAGCGGCTCACCAGCACCAACCCAGTCGCCTTCTTCATAACAAAGCTCGATATTGAAATCTGCATTGCGGACTTTCTTAATCTCATCAAGCCAGTCCAGCATAATGCGGGGACAAAAAATAACCGGGCGACGCATAAAGACAGCATAAGTGACTTTCTTGTCGCCAAACTGTCCAACAACCTTTTTGGTTTTGTTGAAATACTGGTCCGTATGATCGGCGATGGATTTATCCACCGCCTCTCTGCCGGTCTCAATAGACTGTTGGTTCATACCATTCAGGATCAGGATGCAGCGGCGCTTGCCTCTACACCATTTCCTCTTTCATCTTTTAGGGTCTCAGCAATCAGGAAGGCCAGTTCAAGCGCCTGATTTGCGTTTAACCGTGGATCACAGGCTGTGTGGTAACGATCACTCAGCCGTTCTTCAGTCACTTCAAAAGCACCACCCAGACATTCTGTTACGTCCTGGCCCGTCATTTCAAAATGAACACCGCCCGCATAGGTTCCTTCCGCCGCATGAACAGAGAAGAACTCGCGTACTTCTGAAAGAATACGATCAAATGGACGGGTTTTATAGCCCGTCGATGATTTAATGGTATTTCCGTGCATTGGATCACAGGACCAGACCACATGACGGCCTTCCTGCTCCACTTTCCGGATCAGGGCTGGAAGGTGTTTGTCCACCTCACCTGCACCGAAACGACAAATCACAGTCATGCGACCTGCTTCATTTTCCGGGTTCAGCGTATCAATCAGGCGAAGAAGAGTATCCGGATCCTGCGAGGGTCCTGCTTTCACACCAATCGGATTGGCCACGCCACGAAGGAATTCGACATGGGCTTCATCCGGATCGCGGGTCCGATCGCCAATCCACAGCATGTGTGCTGACGTATCATAATATTCACCTGAAGTGCTATCGATACGGGTCAGCGCCTGCTCATAGCGCAACAGAAGGGCTTCATGCGAGGTAAAGAAATCCGTCTTGCTCATTTCAGGCGTATTGTCGGCATTCACACCACAGGCTTCCATGAAGGCAAGGGCATCATGAATACGATCGGCCATTTCCTTGTAGCGTTCCCCTTGCGGGTCTTTCGCAACAAAGCCCATATTCCATCGATGGACCTGATGAAGATCCGCATAACCACCTTGCGCAAAAGCACGAAGCAGGTTCAGCGTGGAGGCAGCCTGTGAATAGGCTGTCAGCATGCGTTTCGGGTCAGGCACACGATCTGCTTCAGTGAAATCAAAACCATTGATAATATCACCGCGATAACTTGGCAGTTCCACACCATCGACGACTTCTGTGTCAGAAGAACGTGGTTTCGCAAATTGTCCTGCGAGACGGCCAACCTTTACAACAGGCTTGTTCGCACCAAAAGTAAGAACAACAGCCATCTGAAGGAGAACTTTAAAGGTGTCACGAATATTGTTCGGATGAAATTCCGCAAAGCTTTCGGCGCAGTCGCCTCCTTGCAGCAGGAAACCACGACCAGCCGATACGTCAGCCAGTTTCTTTTTCAGGTTCCGCGCTTCACCTGCAAAAACCAGTGGCGGAAAATCTCCCAGATCTTTCTCCACAGATTTTACAAGGGCTTCGTCGGTATATGTCGGAACCTGGCGGACGGGTTTAGACCTCCAGCTCTCAGGTGTCCAAATCTTTGACATTGTTCTATTTCCTCAGACAATTATTCGCACTGCAACATTTAGATCCTAAATTACTACAGTCTTTTTTATTCAACGCAACGGCAAAGCGGTAGTTTTAGCCAGAAATCAGTGATTTTCACTACATTTTTCACCCGTAGGCTTATGAAAATCACTCAATTTCTTTATTCGCCGGTATATTTCTCCCGCATGGTGACAATTTCCTCAGCAAGGGTCGGATGTACACCAACAGTTGCGTCAAATTGCTCTTTTGTTGCACCGCATTTTACAGCGATACCGATCCCCTGGATAATTTCACCGGCATCGGCTCCAACAATATGTACACCCACAACACGATCGGATTTCGGCTCAACAATCAATTTTACCATCGCCCGCTCGCTTCCAAGCGTGAGAGTCTGTTTCATGGGGCGAAACTCTGATTTATAGATATCTACTTCACCAAATTTTTCCCGTGCTTCCGCTTCAGTTAATCCAACAGACCCAACAGGTGGCTGCGAGAAAACGGCTGACGGGACATCACTGTGATCAAAAGCCCGTGGTTTGCCGGCAAAAACTGTCTCGGCAAAAGCCATGCCTTCATGAATGGCAACCGGTGTCAGCGCGATACGATCCGTCACATCGCCAACGGCGTAGATATTATCTGCAGTTGTCCTGGAATATTCGTCCACAACAATAGCGCCGTTCGGCTTGGTCTCCACACCAACATTCTCAAGTCCGAGACCATCCACATTGGGACGGCGGCCTGTCGCATACATAATGGCATCTGTCTCAATTACAGATCCATCTTCCAATGTTACCACAAGGCCAGTATCCGCCTTCTCGATTTTTGCCGGGTTAGATTTGACCCTGAGATCAATACCCTTTTTCGTGATTTCCTGTGCAACCATCGCCTGAACATGATGATCAAATCCCCGAAGGATCTGTTCTCCGCGATAGAGCTGGATCACATCTGCACCAAGGCCATTGAAAATTCCGGCAAACTCAACCGCGATATAGCCACCGCCAACAACGACAACCCGTTTTGGCATGTCTTCCAGGTGAAAGGCTTCATTGGATGAAATTGCATGTTCGATACCGGGAACATCCGGCATGACTGGCGTTCCGCCTGTTGCGACCAGAATATATTTCGCAGTCACTTTTTTATCGCCAACGCGAACAGTATTTTTATCAATAATTTCCGCCCGGCTTTCATAAAGCTCGACATTATTATTGCTCAAAATTGTGTGATAGATGCCGTTCAGGCGATCTATTTCAGTATCCTTGTTCCTGAGCAGGGTCTTCCAGTCATGGCTGGCCTCACCAACGGTCCAGCCATAATTGGCGGCATCTTCAAAATCTTCCGAAAAATGACTTGCATAGACAAACAGCTTTTTGGGAACACAGCCGCGAATAACGCAAGTTCCCCCTACCCGATATTCTTCGGCAATAGCGACTTTCGCACCAAAGGAAGAAGAGATACGAGAGGCACGTACGCCACCAGAGCCCGCACCGATAACAAAAAGATCATAATCGAAAGACAATGAACCGGTTCCTTAATTGAGGGAGCTTTCGCTCGTTTCATTCTTTAAATGTTATTTGTCCAGACCGCCCAGACACATGTATTTCATCTCCAGATAGTCATCCAATCCGTATTTTGAACCCTCACGCCCTATTCCGGACTGTTTTACACCGCCGAACGGGGCGACTTCTGTTGAAATAATACCCGTGTTAATTCCGACAATACCATATTCCAGTTTTTCACTTACCCGCCAGATACGGCCAACATCGCGGGCACAGAGATATGCGGCAAGACCAAATTCTGTATCATTGGCCATGCGAATAACCTCATCCTCTTCCTTGAAACTGAATAAGGGTGCCATCGGGCCAAAGGTTTCTTCACGCGCCACTTTCATATCCGTGGTAACGCCGGTAAGGATTGTCGGTTCAAAGAAAGTCTGGCCCAGTTCATGACGGTTGCCGCCCATCAGGATTTTTGCGCCTTTGGATACCGCATCAGCAATATGATCTTCGACTTTGAGCACAGCATTTTCGTTAATCAAAGGCCCTTGAGACACACCGTCTTCAAGCCCGTTACCAACTTTCAATTCCCGAACCTTTGCTGCAAATTTTTCAGCAAAAGCTTCATAAACACCTTCCTGAACATATAAACGGTTGGCACAAACACAGGTTTGGCCAGCATTTCTGTACTTGGAGGCAAGCGCTGCTTCTACAGCATCATCAAGATCTGCATCATCAAAGACTATAAAGGGCGCGTTCCCACCAAGCTCCATTGACGTCCGCTTGACCGTAGATGCGCATTGCTCCATCAGAATTTTGCCGGTGGCGGTAGATCCAGTGAAGGTGAGCTTGGCAACATCAGTGTTGGAGGTCATTTCACCGCCAATGTCCTGCGGAACACCGGTGACGATGCTCAGGATACCGGCCGGAACCCCTGCCCGCTCCGCAAGAACGGCCATTGCAAAGGCTGAATACGGGGTCATTTCCGCGGGTTTGATCACCATCGGGCAGCCCGCAGCCAATGCTGGTGCCGCTTTACGGGTAATCATGGCAATAGGGAAATTCCAGGGTGTAATAGCCGCTGTTACACCGATAGGCTGCTTGAGCACAAAAATCCGTTTGTCGCTTTGATGCTCCGGGATTGTATCGCCATAAATACGCTTACCTTCTTCGGCAAACCATTCAATGAACGAGGCCGCATAAGCAACCTCACCTTTAGCTTCTGCGAGTGGTTTCCCCATTTCCATGGTCATCAGGCGCGCCAGATCATCTGTATTTTCCAACAAAAGATCGTTCCATTTACGCATTATATTGGCGCGCTCTTTCGCAGTTTTTCCAGCC
>JAKSCD010000219.1 GCA_022360775.1 Sneathiellales bacterium
ATAACCGCAAGAGCATCTGTCCCCTTAACAGCAGCGGCAATAGGGATCATGACCGGCAGAAATGCAAAACTTGTTCCCTGCATGACCGGAAGGCGGGCACCAATTGGGCCTGCGCCAATGGTTTGTAACAAAGTTGCAAGACCTGCAACCAGCATCGCCATCTGAATAAGGAAAACCTTATCACCGCCAGCAAGACCTGCAGCCCCTGCAATAATGATCGGAACGGTTACGTTGCCAGCGAACATGGCAAGGACATGCTGGATGCCCAGCGGTACGGCTTTCGCGAGTGGTGGAGTATAATCCGGGTTGCGAAGATCTTCACTACTGGTGGATTGCCCGCCACCAGCTTGCGAAATTTCAGTCATGGTTGCCCCCTTTACTGTTAGGCATTAAAAGCCGGTTTCTTCTGCCCGACTTTTTCGTTTAGCTACCCCGGTAGGTGGAGTAACTGTATGGAGAAACCAGTAAAGGCACATGATAGTGCTCTGACGCGTCCGGTACTCCAAATCTCAATACGATTTCATCCAGGAATTTGGGTTCAGGCAAGTTTATGCCTGTTTCCTCAAAATACTCGCCTGCATGAAAAACAAGTTCATATTGCCCTGTTTTAAGGTCGCTTCCTTCCAGTAATGGAGTATCACAACGGCCGTCATCGTTGGTTTTTACAGTTTTCAAATGCTCCCAACTGTCATTTTGAAGACTGTAAAGTTCGATGCGAATATTCTTGCCGGGCTTTCCTGCCGCGGTATCAAGAACATGCGTTGTTAGTTTGCCCATCCTGTTCCGGCATATTTTGACAAAAATGCCGCCCTCAAACTGTCATACAAATGTATGCGTGTATTCTCCCTAATATAAAACCATGCCCTACTTGAAAAAAATTGTCTACATTTTTTGTTAGTCTTGTATTCAATGTATTTGCCTGAATGGCGATAAATTCTATGCAAAAGCTCATTTTTTGAGCATTTTTTTGAAAAAATTCAAATTTTTGGCTGGATCGAATGGGAAATTAATGTAATTTTGTATACAATCTATTTTAATATTGTGAATTTCGTATTTCGAAAATGGATTTAATTAGACAGGAAAAGCATGGTCGAAACTGCTGATCTGGCGGGGCGCCAGCGCGACCAGAAATCTCAGGCTAAAGCGCAGGATGACCATATTTATGGTCAGATGATGTCCGCTATTCTTGAACAAAGACTGACACCTGGCACGAAATTGTCAGAGGATGTCCTTGGTGAGATTTTCGGTGTAAGCCGAACGGTTGTGCGTAAAGTGTTGCAGCGGCTGGCTCACGAAAAGGTTGTCCAGATTTTGCCTAACCGGGGCGCCTACGTGGCGGAGCCAAGCCCTGCAGAAGCGAGAGATGTCCTTGAGGCGCGTAGAATAGTCGAGGCCGGGGTGATGCGCCTCGCTGTTGCCAATTGCACTAAAACGGATATCAAGCGATTGGAAAGCATACGTGAGGAAGAGGCCCAATCCATTCGCAACGGTCAGCATAGTCGCTGGGTCGCTTTATCCGGAGATTTCCATATTGCCCTGGCCGAAATTGCCGGGAATGCGGTATTGACAGATATTTTGCGGCAGCTTGTCTCACGGACATCACTGATCCATGTGCAATATCAAAGTAGTAAGATGGGTAATCAAAGCTGCAACTGTGATGAGCATGGGGAGCTGATCACCACTTTGATAGAAAAAGATGAGAAGAAAGCCGTTGCACTGATGATTGATCATCTGAATGCCTGTGAAGAGCAACTTAACCTTGATGGCGAAGAGGCTGTCAGTGACCTGTATCAGATTTTTTCTGCCGCAGCGGATTGAAATAAAAGGTAGTTATGTCTGAAGAAAGCAGTTATCCAAGGAATTTAATCGGTTATGGAGCCAATCCACCGGATCCAAAATGGCCGGATGGGGCCCGGATTGCCGTACAGTTTGTCCTGAATTATGAAGAAGGCGGGGAAAATTGTATTCTTCACGGCGATGAGGCATCGGAAGCTTTTCTTTCTGAAATAATTGGCGCTGACATGTTGTCTGGCGTTCGCCATATCAGCATGGAATCCATCTATGAATATGGGAGCAGGGCCGGTGTTTGGCGACTGCTCCGCCTTTTCAAAAAATATGATATTCCACTAACCATTTTTGCAGTCGCGATGGCTCTGGAGCGTCATCCAGAGGTTGCCGGTGCCTTTGTCGAGGCCGGGCATGAAATCTGTAGCCACGGTTATCGCTGGATCAATTATCAATATGTTCCGGAAGATGTTGAGCGAGAGCATATGAAGAAGGCCATTGCAATCATCAAGGATCTCACGGGTGAGCGTCCGCTTGGATGGTATACCGGGCGCACGAGCCCAAACACCCGCAGGCTGGTCGCGGAAGAAGGAGGCTTTCTTTATGATGCAGATGCATATGATGATGATCTTCCCTATTGGGCTGATATTGAAGGAAAGAAACAGCTCATAATTCCCTATACTCTTGATGTGAATGATATGCGATTTGCATCGATGCAGGGCTTTAACAGCGGGGATCAGTATTTCGCCTATCTGAAGGACAGTTTTGATACGCTTTATGAAGAAGGGGAAGACGCACCCAAGATGATGTCTGTCGGGCTGCATTGTCGTCTTGTGGGACGTCCGGGGCGTATTGTGGCGCTGAAGCGATTTCTGGAATATGCGAAATCTCATGACAATGTCTGGTTTGCGCGCCGTATTGATATCGCGCGTCACTGGCATGAACATCATCCGGCGGAAGATTGATTATGGCTTTTTTGAAAAACAAGCCCAGCACCCTCAGCCGTGAAAAATTTATTGAACTTTACGGCGGTGTTTATGAACACTCTTCCTGGGTCGCGGAACAGGCTTGGGATGCAGGTGCCTCAAGTGGTCATGATGATATTGCCAGTCTTGCAACGCTGATGGCATCAATAGTTGCAAAGTCAGATGATCGAGTAAAAATGAATCTGATCCTGGCTCATCCGGATCTTGCCGGAAAAGCAGCTGTAAGCGGCGAGCTAACAGTTTCCTCAACCAGCGAACAGGCGAGTGCGGGATTGAACGACTGCTCTGAAGAGGAATTTGAAAAATTTCAAAGCTACAACACGGCCTATAAAGAGAAATTTCGATTTCCGTTCATCAAGGCCGTGAAAAACAGCAATCGCTTTGAGATCCTGAAAGGGTTCGAGGAACGCCTTGAAAACAGCGAAGAGCAGGAATTTATAACCGCTCTCGCCGAAATAGACAAAATTGCAGCTTTTCGCCTGCATGAGCTTTAATCCTTTAAAGAGGATCCTGGAGAAAGATGATGAAAACCCTTTCTGCCGATGAAGCAGATTTTGTAACGCGTTATACGGACCTGGCACAGCCACGCCTGGGATCAGAAGTAATCTTTGCAACGGATGATTTTTTTGCAGATAAATCCCGTCTGATTGATCCGAAAGATCCTGTCTTTATTGATGATAAATATGATGATAACGGCAAGTGGATGGATGGCTGGGAAAGTCGCCGCAAAAGGGG
>JAKSCD010000235.1 GCA_022360775.1 Sneathiellales bacterium
AAAAATTTGATCTTATTATTCTGGATTTAAGCGAGCCGGTTGGCCCGTCTTCAACCGTTTTCACCCGGGAGTTCTGCGAAAACTTTTCAGCCTGTATTTCAGAAACCGGCGTGGTGCTGGATAGTGACAGCATTTTTGTTGGTAAAGACCGGGCCTATTTTCTGCAGGAACTCTGCGGTGACAAGGATCAGAACCTGGTCAATATCATGCAGACCGATCGTTTGCTGCCTCATGTGGCAGGATATCGATCGATTGTGCAGCTCTATCCCGCTGCCGAGTTTGGCTTTTTTCTTTATAGCCGGGACGGATATGATTACGCCACTCCTGTAAAAAAATACGAAGGCCGACATTATAATGCCGCCCTTCATACTGCATCCTTTGCCCTGCCAACCTGGTGGAAGGCGCATCTGGGTTTCTAGGAGAATTTTCTTAAGCCGCTAGAGCCGCTTTCTTCCGTCTGCGGCCTAGCCATCCCAGGCCGAAAAGGGCTGCACCAAAGACAGCGAAGGCAGGCGGAAGCGGAACAACAGAGATCTCGATGCGCGCCAGTTCGAAATTGGCGGGGTCTCTCAAGAAATCAATCTGATTGGCGTCAAGCTGCTGACCAAACAGGAACAGACCTGCAAAATCCTGCAGGCTCTGCCCGGCTGTGATAACACCATTTTCATCAGCGCCGCCCGGTGCCCCGGCAAAAGGTGCAGCACCGCCAGTTGGAGAGGCGTCATTGACTTCCGTGCCTGCATCATAAATCTGGTTACCTGTCACAGTAATCACCTGGTCACCAAGGAAATTTCCATCATTATCGAAAATACGAAGAGCATCGTCATTTCCAATAAAAGTGTCATTGGACGGAAGAACCATGGAAAGATAGGTGAAGAACTGGTGATCAGCCGGATTGAGCTGAAATACGGAAGAAGCCGTTTCACCAGGCTCAATAGGAGGGATCCCGTTTCCAGCTGCAGCTATCACACCGCCAGTGGATGCTGGCTGGGTTTCAAGACGGATTTGACGCACCTGCGACGGATCGCCAAGTTCAGCAAGCCTCTCGATGCCCGCAGATGCTTCATTGCCAACGGTAAAGGCATCAAAGCTACTGTCATGAAAAGCTGTATAAAGAGGGGTGAGGGCAAGGCCTCCAGGATTTGCAAGATTGGTCACCGTGACTTTCACAGAGACCGCTTCTGCTGTACTGTGTCCAGCCAGCAAGGCAGTTGCCGCAACAACAGCGCTGGCTGCTGTCAGGGACAGTTTTTTCAAGATCATTTTATACTCCCAAGGTCAGGCAGTCATGCTGCCTGTCTAGTCAAAGAGGGTTTGAATACCGGCCGATGAAAAGAGCTTATCAGTCAGCTTGAGCCTTCTCGAAACAACTCTTGGGAACAATAAAGTGGGGAAACGTTTACCCTAGATAACAGGGATGTCAGTCACTGTTGAACCTTTTTCAGAAATCAGTGAACGTGGATTGAGGTCAAAACTGAACTCTTCCGTGTAAATCGCTCCAGAATGAGCAAGATGACTGGAAAACAGCGTGAAGGAGGAGATCTCGAACTCCGGCAGGCAAAAGAGGGAATGATCGGTGAGAAAAGATCGAACCCGCTCATAGGGAGACATATGAATGCGAGCGAGCGTTATATGTGGCCGAAAGCGTCTCTCTTCCAGCGAAAATCCGGCTTGTCCGAGCGCGTTGCAGACTTTTTGCTGCAGGGCTTCTAGATCGGGGTTTGACTGGATGCCAGCCCAGAGAACACGAGGGCGTCTGGCATTTCCAAAAACGTCGACGGAGCGGATTTTCAAATCAAACGAAGTATGGGAAATACGTCCAAGAGCGAGGCCTATATCTCCTAGATCCGCATCAGATATCTCGCCAAGAAAAGCAAGGGTGAGGTGGGCATTCCCCTCGGGAACCCATTTCGCGTCCGGTATGCCGTGACGAAGCGCCTCCAGCTGCTTCTT
>JAKSCD010000117.1 GCA_022360775.1 Sneathiellales bacterium
AAACAGCCCCGCAGTTCGGGCAACTTCAATAAGTTGAAAAAGCGCCTGGAACGGGAAGTGGGCAAGGCGATTGCTGATTTCAATATGATCGAAGAGGGGGACCGTGTTCTGGTTTGCCTGAGTGGTGGCAAGGACTCCTACACGCTGCTGGATATCTTGCAGACGCTGCAGTCTCGCGCCCCAATCGATTTTGAGATTATGGCGATGAATCTCGATCAGAAACAGCCGGGGTTCCCGGAGACGGTGCTGCCTGAATATCTTGAGGCTCAAGGAGTGAATTACCGGATTGTCGAGGAAGATACTTACTCAATCGTTAAAGAGAAGATTCCGGAAGGGAAGACCACCTGCTCACTCTGCTCGCGGTTGCGTCGTGGCATTATTTATCGGGTTGCTACTGAAGTGGGTGCGACCAAGATTGCACTGGGCCATCACCGTGATGACATCGTTGAGACACTGTTTCTCAACATGTTCTTTGGTTCCAAGATGAAGGCGATGCCGCCCAAGCTCTATACCGATGACGGTCGTCATACGGTGATACGCCCGCTGGCCTACTGTGCCGAGAAGGATATCGCGCGCTATAGTCGAGCTCCGGAATTTCCGATTATTCCCTGTAATCTCTGTGGCTCCCAAGAGAACCTTCAACGCAAACAGGTTAAGGAGATGCTGAGTAGTTGGGAGCAGCAATATCCGGGGCGAACCCAGAATATTTTCAAGGCGTTGACCAATGTGGCGCCTTCACACCTTGCCGATAATGAACTCTATGATTTTAAACACTTGCGCGATCAGCGGTTTGAAGGGGATAAAGTGTTTGATGAAGAGTTACCCGCCAGTGAGGCTTCAGGTCAGTTTATGGGTATTGAGATAGGCGGCTGACGGTTGTGACGGAGCTGGCCAACCGTATTGCTGCCGATATCACCTGTCTCGATATCGATAAATTGCGAGCTACCTTGGTCTCGACGGTTGGCGCCCATTGTGACGTGTGGCAGTCGCCAGGCTATTCAGATACCCGCAAGGCGGAGTATCAGCGCGACTATATCGTTAAGCATCACACAATGGCCTGCTCTTACCGGGAACTGGTCTATTACCAACGAGATTACCGTCTGCTGAAAGAGAGTCTGCAGGATATTATACCCGAGACCCTCTATGTGAGGGCGCGGGTGGATGGCGTCGCCAACGTGCTGGTGGTGACCGATGCCTATAAACCCTGGTTCAATCTGGCCAACCCAGCCATTGAGGAGGAGGCGTTGCCGCTGCTGCGCAAGTTGACCAAGGCGCAAGAGCAGTTAAAGCGCTTTGTCGATTGCGCCATGGAGTGGCTGAAGCAGGACCGGGTGATCGATCTCTATGGGCTGGATAATCTGGTGCTGGATACCAATCAGGAGGTGAAATATTTGGACAGTTTTGAGGTCTTTTTTCA
>JAKSCD010000332.1 GCA_022360775.1 Sneathiellales bacterium
GACGTGAAAATCGAAACATATGAGTGGAACACATTCCTTGGGAAAGTGAACCCGGGTTTGGAAGGCAAGGCTGATATGGCGGAGATGGCATGGATGACTAATGATCCGGATACATTACCATATTTGGCTCTTCGGACAGGTGCCTGGCCTGATAAGGGCGGTTTCAACTCCGGTTACTATTCCAACCCGGAAGTGGACAAGCTGCTGGAAGCTGCCCGTCAGTCTACGGACCAGGCAGAACGTGCCAAGCTGTATCAAAAAATGCAGGAAGTTGTTTATGACGACGCGCCTTGGGCCTTTATTGCCAACTGGAAGCAAAATGCGGCAACATCAGATGCTGTAAAAGGCTTCGAACTGCAGCCTTCTTTCTTCCTGTTATTGAAAGACGTAAAGAAGTAAGGCTAAGAGTGTAGGTGTTGCTAAGCTTAGCTGGACATGAGGCCGGGTGAAGGTTAATTCATCCGGCCTTTTCTATAAGTCAGAGGACAACATTATGTACATTTATCTATTAAAACGGCTGATGTCTCTGATACCTGTTCTGTTGGGGCTTACAATCATCGTCTTTGCAATTATGGCGATGATACCCGGTGATCCGGCGACTGCAATTCTGGGATCCTATGCGACACCTGAAAATGTTGAAAAACTAAACCGCGACCTTGGTTTGGATAAACCAATTTATGAACAATATGTTATCTGGCTTGGCAACATCCTACAGGGCGACTTCGGACGTTCCTATAGTCTGAACCGTCCGGTTCTCGACGAAGTGCTTGAGCGTTATTCGGCCACCTTGATATTGGCGGGTATGGCTTTGTTGATTTGCTCTGTTCTCGGTGTATTGATCGGGATATGGACCGCAGCCAATCAATATGGCTGGACAGATAAAATCCTGACCTTTTTTGTACTGATAGGGATATCGATCCCGTCATTTTGGCTAGGTCTGCTTTTAATTCTTGCCTTTGCGGTCAAGATCAGGCTTTTCCCGGCAAGCGGGATGTATGCCATTTATGGCGGGGGTGATCTGCCCGACCTGTTAATGCATTTGGCAATGCCGGCCTTTACTCTGGCAATCGTTGCAACCGGGGTTATCGCCCGACTTTCCCGCTCAGCTATGCTGGAAGTCTTACGTCAGGATTTTATTCGCACCGCACGGGCCAAAGGTGTCGGGGAAAAAAGCGTTCTATACAAACATGCTTTCAAGGCGGCTGTCGTGAATATCATCCCGGTCATTGGTGTACAGGCTGGTTTTGTCCTTGGTGGGGCCGTTTATATCGAAACGGTTTTTCAGTGGCCCGGTGTGGGGCGCATGCTGGTCAATGCCATTTCAACGCGGGATATTCTGCTGGTTCAGGGCGGTGTTGTTGTTGTCGCCGCCAGCTATGTTCTTTTCAATCTGGTTGCCGACCTTGCTCAACATCTGATTGATCCGCGTGTCAAATCATAGTGTGAGGTCCTGAGGTCTGTATTATGAAAAGCCTGATTGCACTTGTAATTCGAAATCGACTGGCCCTTCTGGGCGGTATCGTGCTTTCACTCATTCTTTTGTTGATGGTCCTGACGCCACTCTTGCCAATTGCGGACCCGGATCTGACAGACCCGGCCAACCGTTTGAAAACGCCCTTCACATTCAACTCTCTGTTAGGAACAGACCATCTGGGACGAGATTTGTTTTCCCGTCTTTTATGGGGAACTCAGTTAAGTTTAGCTGTCGGATTTGCAGCAGCAGTGATTGCTGCTGTGATCGGATCAACGATAGGTATTATCTCAGGCTATTTCGGAGGGCGGACAGATAATCTCATCATGCGCGGTATCGATATGTTGATGGCCTTTCCCTACATTCTCCTGGCACTGGCGATTGTGGCGGTTCTTGGCCCCGGGCTGATCAATGCACTATACGCCGTCGCTGTTGTTAACATTCCCTTTTTTGCGCGGAATATTCGAGGCGTAACAATTGGCATTGTACATCGAGAGTTTGTCGATGCTGCAAGACTTTCCGGAAAGTCTGATCTGGAGATTATCCTAACAGAGATTTTGCCTAATGTTGTGCCCATCATTGTCGTTGCTGCCTCTACGACGATTGGCTGGATGATCCTTGAGACAGCTGGATTATCATTTCTCGGACTAGGTTCACAACCTCCACAAGCCGATTTGGGTTCTATGTTGGGTGAGGGGCGCAAGCTTCTCTTCAACGCTCCACATGTTTCTGTTGTTCCAGGCGTGATGATCTTCCTGATCGTTATGAGTGTGAATCTATTGGGGGATGGCATACGCGATGCCCTCGATCCTCGTTTGAAGTCAGGAGCCCTGGCACGGCCCGCTGCGGCAACCCATACGGACTTTAACGATCATATGCCTGAAACAGTTTCTTCCCATCAGGACACAATCCTTTCAGTGAAAAAACTGAAAACCGAGTTTCATGCTTCGAAACGTGTTTACCAGGCTGTAAACCATGTCAGCCTGGATTTAAAGAAGGGCGAGTGCCTTGGAATAATTGGTGAATCCGGTTCTGGAAAATCGGTGACCGCTTTGTCCTTGATGCGTCTCGTCGCATCTCCGCCTGGTAAAATTGTTGAAGGGCAAGTGTTGTTCTCCGATTATGAGAATGAACCGTTGGACACGCTACGTCTATCGCCGGAAGATTTGCGCAGGTTACGCGGCGCTAAGATTTCCTACATTTTCCAGGATCCTCTAGCGACATTGCACCCGTTGTTTTCGATCGGTGACCAAATGGTCGAGGCTATTCAGTGCCATCGCTCGCTTAGCAACAAGGAGGCATGGCAACATGCCGTCAAGCTACTGGAACTGGTCAAGATTCCAAACGCCGCCGCCCGGGCCCATAACTATCCGCATGAAATGTCCGGAGGAATGCGTCAGCGGGTGAGTATCGCGATGGCTCTTGTAAATGATCCTGAAATCATTATTGCGGACGAGCCAACGACTGCTCTTGATGTAACTGTTCAGGCACAGATACTGCGCTTACTGAATGATTTGCGTAAAGAAAGGCAAATGTCCGTCATTTTTATTACGCACGACTTTGGCGTTGTCTCTCAGATTTGTGATCGGATCGCCGTCATGTATGGGGGGCGCATTATCGAAGTAGGAACAACAGCAGCAATCCTGGAAAAACCGTATCACCCTTATACGGATCGATTGATTGACTGTGTGCCAAAGCTTGGCGAAGGAAAACGCAC
>JAKSCD010000272.1 GCA_022360775.1 Sneathiellales bacterium
GCATTATATCAACCGGATATCGCCCCGAATGTGGGCACCCTCATGCGAATGGGTGCTTGCCTGGGGGTTAAAGTCAATATTATCGAGCCTTGTGGCTTCCCTTTTGGCGCAAAAGATTTGCGGCGTTCAGCCATGGATTATGCAAAATTTTCCGATGTTGAGCGTCATTCTTCCTTTGAGGCGTTTTTAAGTTCAAAAAAGGACAAACGACTCATCTTGCTAACAACCAAAGCATCTGTTCCCTACGTGGATTTTAAATTCAGGGAATCAGATATTCTTTTGCTGGGTCAGGAAAGCAGCGGCGTTCCGGAAGAAGTCCATAAAATTGTTGATGGACGTGTCACCATTCCCATGCAACAGGGCATGCGCTCTGTCAATGTCGCCATCGCGGCTGCAATTGTCACCGGCGAAGCCCTCAGGCAAACCGCAACTTTCCCGACTTTCACACCCGAACTCTGAACAGACAGGACACTGATGAGCACCGAGACACAAAAACAGCAGGCAACCGAATGGTTCAGGACTTTACGCAACCAGATTCGGGATAGTTTTGAAACCCTGGAAAATGAACTCACGGGTATTCATAGTGATTTACCACCTGGAAAATTCGAAATAACCGAGTGGCAACGCCCAGGTGGCGGCGGTGGTGAAATGTCTGTCATGAAAGGCCGTGTCTTTGAAAAAGTCGGCGTAAATATTTCAACAGTTCACGGCACTTTTTCTGAAGAATTCAAAGGCGCGATCCCAGGAACGGAAGAATCACCTGAATTCTGGGCAAGCGGAATTTCACTCGTCGCCCATATGCGCTCTCCTCTGGTGCCGGCGGTTCATATGAACACGCGCCATATTGCAACCGGAAAATCCTGGTTTGGCGGCGGGGCTGATCTGACCCCCATGTATCCGAATGACGAGGATACTGACACCTTTCACGGCGCTTTGAAGAATGCCTGTGACAAGCATGATCCTGACTATTATCCGCGCTTTAAGAAATGGTGCGATGAGTATTTTTTCTTGCCGCATCGGGATGAAGCACGCGGGGTTGGCGGTATTTTCTATGATAAACTTGATGGGGAATGGGACAAGGGATTTGCCTTTACCCAGGATGTCGGCAAAGCCTTCCGGGATATCTATCCGGAAATTGTCCGCTCACATATGAACAAAAACTGGACTGAAGAGCAACGGGAGCATCAGCTTGTAAAACGAGGGCGGTATGTTGAATTTAACCTCCTCTATGATCGCGGGACGACTTTTGGTCTCAAGACCGGAGGCAATACAGAGGCGATCCTGATGTCGCTCCCTCCTGAGGTTAAGTGGCCGTAATTGCCTAGTTTTTAGGCAATCCATGTGAATGTTACGCCACTGTGACCGAGAGCACAATCGTCGGTCTTGGATTCTCAAATCAAAGCTCCTACGTTTCAGGTGTCGCAATTGACACATTGTTTGAATGTGGGACATTAAAAGCGGTTTTCGCCTCCCTCCTTCGGGTGTACGACGCCACCAGAAGACAGAAAACAGTTTTTATATGTTCTTCCTTCAAACGTTCAGGGCGGAAGGCAGAACCGCTCTGATGTTAATTCTTCCCTCCTTAAAGACCTCGACTAGCCATCGAGGTCTTTTTGCTTTGCTTGTCAATCCTCCATTTAATCCGGTCAACACGTGACGGCGCGCACATTAGAATTGCTTTAAAGTAGAGGAGCTTCTTTGTATAATAGGTCTGTAATCACGGAAACCTATGAGGTACGTCATGATCAGATTTAGATATAATTTGTTGGCTGTCTTTACAGACTTGTATGAAACACTTGTTCATGCACACCAGCGAACGCTGACCATGAAACCTTGCCCGTCAGGAAATTGCCCCGGAGATTGAGCCCCCTCTTCAGTCTCCATTGCTTGAAAGGCTCTGCCCCCCAGCAGAGCCTTTTTTCTTGTCTGCCCTAGAGGGTTCCATACAGACGATCGCCTGCATCTCCAAGGCCAGGGACGATATAGGCGTGATCGTTCAGCTTCTCGTCGAGCCCGGCAACAAAGACTTTTACTTTCGGATGCTTCTCAAGCATGACCTGTACTCCTTCAGGGGCAGCAACAAGAGCCATAAAACTGATATTTTCTTCTTCGACACCATGATCGAGGAGCACATCAACCCCTGCTGCGGCCGAGTAACCGGTTGCCAGCATCGGATCTACCAGTATGAAAAGACGATCTGAAGAAGTTGGTAACTTTCGTAAATATTCAACCGGACGCTTTGTTTCCGGATCACGGTACATGCCGATATGCCCGACACGTGCAGCCGGCATAAGTTCCAGCAAACCATCTGCCATGCCAAGGCCAGCCCGAAGAATGGGAACGATCGCAGCCTTCTTTCCTTCAAGAACAGGGGCATTCATATGACAGATGGGTGTTTCGATCTCTTCTGTAGTCATGGGAAGCTGACGCGTAATTTCATAACCCATCAAAAGCGCAATTTCTTTCAGAAGCTGACGAAAGGTCTTCGTAGAAGTCTGCTTCATCCGCATATGACTCAGTTTGTGAACAATGAGAGGATGATCAAGAATGTGCAAATTTGGAAAGCGGGGATCGATAGCCATGCGTCTAAACCTGTCTGTTTGAATTCTATGCCCAAGAGTACAGCCTGTTCAATACGCGTCGCAAGCCGACTTTGCAAGATGACGATTTTTCTGGTCAGGACAGTTGAGCTTGGGTACGCTTTAAAAAAAATAACAAGGACATATCATGGCTATTCCTCTTCTTGATTTAAGTGGTACTCCTCTCAAGCGCGGAGAAATTCATGGCGAGACTATGTCTTCTTCCATCCAGGCCAATATTCAAACTTATATGGATCGCTTCATGATGGACGGAACATCCGAAGAGATAATCTGGCAGGAAGCTGAAAAATGGGGAGCCCGATTTAAGGAACATGATGAGGGCTACTATGAGGAAATGTCCGGAATAGCCAGGGGAGCCGATGTCCCATTGCGTGCAATCGCACTGTTAAACGCACGTTACGAACTGGCCTATACGCTTTATACCAATGAAGCGGCAGCAGCGAATGACATGCCCCACTCACAGCAACCTGAGGGGTGCACCTCCTTTGGTATCCAACCGGAATTTACTGCGACGAGAACCACGATCCTTGGCCAGAACTGGGACTGGCTGGAAGGTCTGGTCGGGAATATGTGCCTTTTAAGGGTTCGATCCGATGACCATCCTGATTATATCGTGCTGACGCAGGCCGGCATCGTCAGTGGTATGATCGGCTTTAATGAGTTCGGTATAGGGTTATGCGTAAATGGCCTTTCCTCCAAGGCAGATGGCAGAGAGCTTCACCATCGCCCTTTTCATATTCGCGTTCAGGATATCATGCGGTCCAAAACCTTTAACGAGGCTCTTAAGGTTGTTTTTTCAACAGACAGGGTCTGCTCAACCAACTGGCTCCTGGGCTGTAAAGGCGGTGAGGTCCTGGATATTGAATCTTCCCCGAATGTCACTCATACCTTGTATCCGACAGAGGGACTTGTCACCCACGGGAATCATTTTATCAACCAGACCGGTATCGAAACCGAGTTTGAGCGTATTGCCCCTTGCAGCCTTTACCGTACACCGAGACTGGACCGTCTTATTCGGCAGAACACCCAGGCCTGGGATGTTGACCATCTTAAAAGCTGCCTGAAAGATACATTTGGCGAGCCAAGAGCAATTTGTCGCTACGCCAATGAGGAAGATCCGGTTGAAGCAAGAACAGTTACTGTCGCCTCAGTGATTATGGATCTGGATGAATTGACCATAGAAGTCACTGATGGGCCACCTGATCAAAACGGCTACCAGCAGCACTCACTCTGATTTGGATGTTGCCTTCAATCTTTGCGCCAGAACTTTTCCAAGTTCATCCGCAAGAGACGAGGTATTTTGATCAAGCAGCCTGATAATACAACGACGATCACAGGATACAGGCGCCGTTAAAGCACCTCGAACGGGAAGATCGAAGCGCGCGAGCGTATCGCCGTTTTCGATCCCGAGCATTCGTCCGGAGATTTCCAGATCCACTCTGGTTCCTGCATTCAAAAGAACCATATTGGCCAGCACTCGAACAAGCGCAACATATTGAACATTTTCCTGATGCGATGCGCGGATCTGCCTGAGGAGAATTTCGTCACTGCCGGAAACAAGTGATCCCGCTTCTTCCGCGTTATAGCCGGCCTTCTGCAAATGATCGGAGATCCTGTTCACCAGACTCTGATAAAGGCGGCTGGCGATTTCGTTTTTCTCCCGCTCCCCTTCCTTGACAATCAGAACAGTTCGTTCGCTCGCCTCTACACTCAGCGGACCTTGAATGCCATAGCAAGCAAGCGTTACAACCATCAAAATCACAGAGTGTATTTTACTCAGCACTTTAACCGCCTTCATGTCCCTTCACCAATTTAGTGAGAGGTTACTTTTCTTTTCTGGCCTGTCTTTTCGTCCGCCGAGGATCCATATTCTGGCGAACCAGCTTCCCAGCAAGCTTCCCCTCAAGAGACATTCTGTATTCTTTATTACCCAGTTTGCGCAATTTCTTAGAATTTGCGAATCCATGCGCACCGCTGAGTTTATCCTCTACCCGATTAGCCAGATCAACTGTTGATTTGTCTTTATTAGCCATTTTTCACCTTTGCCTGCGAGTTTGCACTTCTTTATATCTCTGATTCTGCTAGGGAAACACAATTTTCGGTCAAATAACCTTCTGTACTCACTGGTACGGACTGTTATTGGGTCTTATAATTGCTCGTTAGCCAAGTTTACTTGACCGTACGGTCAGGTTTTGTATTAGTTAGTTGGCTTGAGGATTATTTAAAGCGTGAGGCATAACCTCAACGGGGAGAAATTAACCAATGATGAAAAGTTTGAAACTGACAGCCTTGGCAGTAGCCGCTGTTGCGTTGTCTGGAGTAGCAAAAGCGGATGACTTCAAACCCGCCATTGTTTTCGACATGGGTGGCAAGTTTGATAAATCTTTTAACGAAGCAGCTTATAACGGCGCAGAAGCTTTCAAAAAGGATTCCGGCATAAAATACATGGAATTTGAGGTCACTCAGGTTTCCCAGCGTGAGCAAGCCGTCAAGCGGATGGCGAAAAAAGGCGCGTCCATCGTCGTTGCCATGGGTTTTGCACAGGCGTCAGCTGTTGAAAAAGCAGCAAAAGCCAATCCCGATACTAAATTCACCATCGTGGATATGGTTGTCGATCTGCCAAACGTACAATCCATTATCTTCAAGGAACATGAAGGGTCTTTCCTTGTTGGAATGGCAGCAGCCATGACCAGTAAAACAGGCAAGGTCGGCTTTGTGGGCGGCATGGATATCCCGCTCATCCGCAAATTTGCACTGGGTTATGAAGAAGGCGCAAAATACGCCAATCCGGATGCTGAAGTTTTCCAGAACATGACCGGGACAACTCCCGCTGCCTGGAATGACCCGACCAAAGGCGGTGAACTTGCAAAAAGCCAGTTTGATCGCGGTGCAGATGTTGTTTACGCTGCCGCAGGTGGTACAGGCATCGGTGTATACCAGGCTGCGAAAGACGCCGGCAAGTTTGCTATCGGTGTTGACAGCAACCAGAATTACCTGCACCCAGGCACCATGCTGACCTCCATGACCAAGCGTGTTGATGTCGCCGTTCGCGAAGCATTTGAAACTGCGAAAAACGGCACATGGAAGCCAGGAATTAAGGTTCTCGGCCTGAAAGAAGGCGGTGTTGGCTATGCTGTTGACGAGCATAACCAAAGTGTCCTTGCAAAAGACATTATTGCCAAGCTGGAACAGGCACGCGCTGATATTATTTCCGGCAAGATTAAAGTTACCAACTATATGGCCAAGTAACAGAAATCTATTATGACTACTGAAAACACGGCGCTTGAGCTGCGCCGCGTCAA
>JAKSCD010000157.1 GCA_022360775.1 Sneathiellales bacterium
CCCGGCAATCTGGTCCAGCGTATCCGCCTTATAGGCAGCCAGGGCATAGGCCCGGGCAAAATGGATCAAAAAGAGATAATCCTGTTTCAGATAATATTCAAAAGCCGCCTGGGGCAAGGTGCCCTTCTGCAGACCTGCAACAAAGGCGTGATCCGTATAGGCAGACCAGACATCCTGATTTGCGGATTTCAATCGATCAAATAAAGTCATTAGAGTAACTGATTATTACTTCCTGAGGGGAGAGTGACAGTGAGGCCATCCAGTTCTTCAGACATGATAATCTGACAGCCAAGACGGGAGGTTGGTTGCAGGCCAAAAGCGAGATCCAGCATATCTTCTTCATCGTCCGTCGGTTCAGCAAGCCGGTCAAAATCCTCGTCATCCACAATGATATGACAGGTTGAGCAGGCAAGACTTCCTTCGCATGCGCCTTCCAGATCGACACCGTTCCGATGGGCGATCTCCAGAATGGACACTCCTAGCGGCGCATCCACTTCCAGCTTTTCTCCCCCCGGTTTGATAAATGTCATCTTGGGCATTACTGATGAACCTTCTAGCGACGTTTTGAGGTATAGAGCTTTTTCCATACCTCTATGAATTTGTCTATATCTGAAGCTTTCGTCAAGCGACCAAGACTAACCCTGATTGCTTCTGCTGCCTCTTTTTCGCTTGCCCCCATGGCCGTAAGGACATGGCTTGCCTTGACCTTACCACTGGAACAGGCCGAGCCCGCGCTGATCGCAATACCGGCGAGATCAAAGTTCATTACCTGAAGTTCCGATCCCACGCCCGGCATGGAAATACAGGAAGTGTTTGGAAGGCGAGAGGACTGTTTTCCATATATTTTGACTTCTTTGGAAACAGCTGTGATTTCCTGTTCCATATAATCGCGTAGTCTGGCAAGGTTTTGAACCGCAGCCTGTTGATCACTTTCACCAGCAAGCTCTGCAGCCAGTCCAAATCCTGAAATACCGGCTACATTCTCGGTCCCGCCGCGACGCCCCAGTTCCTGGCCGCCGCCTTTCTGGATCGACTGGATCGCCAGGCCTTCGCGCAGGACAAGCGCCCCCTGCCCTTGCGGTCCACCAATCTTGTGGGCGGAAAGGCTCATCATATCAACACCGAGATCTCGAAAACTTACCGGAATTTTTCCTGCGCACTGAATAGCGTCCGTATGAATAATACCGCCTTTTTCATGAACAAGCTCAGCAATTTCCCGGATGGGCTGCAACACGCCGGTTTCATTATTGGCGAACATGATGGAGACCAGGGGAGCTTCTTCGCATGCGTCAAGAAGATGCGCCAAATGCTCGGGATCAATCTCGCCATTTGCCTGAATATCAACGGATTTAACGGTCCTGCCGCTATCCACCGCCAGGATTGAATCATGTTCGGCAGAGGAAACAATCTGCGGCCTGGCTGCAAAAGCAAGAAGTGCGAGATTATTGCTTTCCGTACCGCCCGACGTAAAAATCACCTCCTGCGGCTTGCAATCAACCAGATCGGCGATTTGCCGCCTTGCAGTTTCAAGACGCGCCTTGGCTTTTCGTCCGGCACCATGCACCGATGAAGGGTTTCCCCCTTCTCTCATCACCTCAGCAACCCGATCAATCACTTCAGGCCTGATCGGTGCTGTCGCATTATAATCCAGATAGATTTCTGTTTTCATGGCACAAAAAATATGCCCTGCAGCTTTGAGCAGCAAGGCATTCGATTAAGAAAATTATTAAAACCCGAAAGCTAAGGAGCCAGCATTTACTTGGTTTTGTCATCCCTGTCGATATCTTCGGCAAGCAGGATCGGACCTTTGCGTTCCTCCTCCAGCTCATTTTCCAGTTCGGTTACCCGCATGGAAAGGGACTGAACTTTATCCAGCAATCCATCCAGGATTTTGTGAACCGGATCGGAAAGTTCATCGTTACCAATACCGTAGGCGGCGAATCTCTCTTCAGAATTTTTCCGGGCTGAACCATTAACAGCACGCGCCGGGATACCAACAACGGTTGTACGCTCAGGAACTTCCTTGGTGACAACCGAGGCCGCACCGACACGCGCACAGCGTCCTACAGTGATGGGTCCCAAAACCTGGGCACCGGATCCGACAATTACATTATCGCATAATGTCGGATGGCGTTTGACATTGCGCTGAGAGTCAGAATCAACGGAAGGAGAAACACCGCCCAGGGTAACCCCTTGATAAAGGGTAACATTATCCCCAAGCTCAGCAGTTTCGCCGATTACAACGCCCGATCCGTGATCGATAAAGAGGCCGCGGCCGATTTTGGCGCCCGGATGAATTTCAATATCTGTCAGGAAACGGCTTAGCTGGGAAATCAGCCGGCCGAGGATCCGCCAGTTATGTTTCCAGAGCCAATGCGAAACCCGGTGAAACATGACAGAATGGAAGCCCGAATAGAGCAGTGCGACCTCAAATTTCGAGCGGGCCGCCGGATCTCGTTCCATAATACTGGCGAGATCTTCGCTAATATGCTTGAACATACACCACTTCCTTCTGTATTGTGCCGCATTTATAAACGAACAAATGAGACCACAAATGTGCTCAGACTAAGGTGAAATATAAGCAAGTCCTGCTGTCCGTCAAGCAAACAGGCCTTGCACCATTCCTTAATCGGCACATAAATGACTCTCATCACATTACGAATTTTGTCTGATCGTGTATGGATTGGACCACAGGAAACCTGGACTTTAGATGCCTGATGTAATTTTTAACGGACCGGAAGGACGCCTGGAAGGCCGTTACCACCACTCTTCTGAACCTAATGCTCCTCTTGCACTGATCCTCCACCCTCACCCGCAATTTGGCGGAACCATGAATAACAAGGTTGTGTATCATCAATTCACAACTTTTAAAAATCGCGGCTTTTCAGTTCTGCGGTTTAATTTCCGGGGTGTCGGGCGCAGCCAGGGCGATTATGATCAGGGTGTGGGCGAACTTTCGGATGCGGCAGCGGCTCTGGACTGGATGCAGACCCATAATCCAAATGCGCCGGCGGTCTGGATTGCAGGCTTTTCTTTCGGGGCATGGATCGGCATGCAACTTCTGATGCGCCGCCCGGAGATTGAAGGTTTTATCTCTATCGCGCCGCCTGCCAATATGTATGACTTTTCCTTCCTTGCGCCTTGCCCGTCTTCCGGTGTGATCATTCACGGTACCCGGGATATGCAGGTCCCGCAAAAGGATGTCCAGAAACTGGTTGAGAAATTGCAATCCCAGAAAGGGATTACCATTCATCACAAACAGGTTGAAGGCGCAGATCACTTCTTTGAACAAACCATCCCCAATCTGATGGAAGCGGTGGACGGTTATCTGGATATGCGCCTGAACGGTGCGCCGGATGAAGATGAATAGACCCAACCCGGCCAATTTGAAAAAGCGCTGAAATCTTCAGCGCTTTTTTTTCACCTGTCGCTATAGTGTTCCCATGAAACACTGTTTATCCTTCCTAACCGTATTTTTTTCTTTTGTCCTTTTCACCTTTCCTTCGGCTGCCCGGGCGGATCTGGTGAGAGTGGCTGTGGCGTCCAACTTTCTTGTACCCTTAAAAGAAATTACCGCTGCCTTTGAAAAGAGTACTGGTCACAGAGTTCTTGTCAGTTCTGGATCTACAGGAAAGCTCTATGCGCAGATTACGAACGGCGCCCCCTTTGAACTCTTCCTGTCGGCGGACCGCAAAACAGTTGGCTTGCTGTTTCTGCCCGCTGAGCATCACTATATTTATGCGCAGGGAAAACTGGTCCTGTACAGCCGCGAAAAAAATCTCTTCACCCCTTCTTCAGCGATAAAATTTCTGCAGGAGGGTCATTTTGACAGATTAGCTATCGCCAATCCCCTCGTCGCCCCTTACGGCCGCGCATCACGTGAAGTCCTTGCTGCCCTTTCATTAGAAGAGACAATGAAAGCAAAGCTGATCAAAGGAGAGAATATCTCCCAAACCTATCAGTTTGTGGCCACAGGAAATGCAAAAGCCGGATTTGTTGCAGCCTCCCAGATCAGTGAAGAGACAAAAGGTTCTTTCTGGTATGTGGATGAAAAGCTCTATTCCCCCATAGATCAGGCTGTGGGACTTCTTGAAAAGGGAAAGGGTAATCCGGCTGCCCGGCAGTTCTTCGAATTTCTAAAGCAGAAACAGGCAACGGATATTATTCGTCGTTACGGTTATGGTGTGGTAAAAAAGAAAAAACAGTCATTACAAGAGCCTGACTTGAGCGCGCATGATTGAGACCATTTGGCTGACGGTAAAACTCGCAGGCCTGACGACAATTCTGCTTCTTCTTTTGGGGACACCGCTTGCCTGGTGGCTCGCCCGAAGCAAATCCTGGTTTACAGAGGTGATCGGTACTCTTGTTGCACTACCACTGGTCCTGCCGCCAACCGTCATCGGTTTTTATCTTCTCTTGGCACTTGGACCGGATAGTCCTGTCGGCCAGGTGACACAATCGCTTTTCGGAACAACATTGCCTTTCACTTTCGAGGGGTTGCTGATTGCGTCCTGTCTCTATTCCCTGCCTTTTGTTGTCCAGCCGGTAAGGAACGCGTTTGAAGCCATCGGGGATAACCCTCTTGAAGCTGCGGCCACCTTGCGGGCGTCGCCGGTTGACCGGTTTTTCTCGATCGCCCTGCCACTCGCACGACCCGGATTGATAACAGGTACAGTCCTTGGATTTGCCCATACAGTTGGTGAGTTTGGTGTTGTCCTGATGATTGGCGGGAATATTCCCGGCGAAACCCGCGTTCTTTCCATCGCGATTTATGATTACGTGGAAAGCCTTCAATGGACTGAAGCCCATATTCTCTCCGGCGGACTGGTTGCTTTTTCCTTCCTGGTTATTTTCATCACAATGTCGGTTGAGAAAAAACGGAAAGCCCGCGCATGAATTTCTGTCTGACCGGCCATATTCGGGGGCGTCTGGAAAGCTTCACACTTGATGCGGAACTGAACATTCCGGCAGAAGGGGTTACAGCCCTTTTCGGACCGTCCGGATCCGGTAAATCGACGATCCTTAAATCCATTGCCGGCCTCTTAAAACTGGAAAACAGTTCTTTACGCGTTTTTGAAAAAGACTGGCAGACGGATCGTGAATTTCTTGCACCGCATAAGCGCCCCATTGGATATGTGTTTCAGGATGCCCGGCTTTTTGATCATCTGAATGTCGAGAAAAACCTTGTTTTCGGCCTTAAACGCAGCAACGAAAAGGACCAGCTTTTGCCGCGAGACGAGGTCTATACCCTTCTTGGATTGACCCCGATGCTCCATCGATCAGTCCGCACCCTCTCTGGCGGAGAAAAACAGAGGGTCGCCATTGGAAGGGCCCTGCTTTCCTCCCCCCGTCTTTTACTGATGGATGAGCCTCTTTCCGCCCTTGATCGTCAGGCAAAAGACGAGATCATTCCCTATCTTGAAAGATTGAAAAGGCGGCTTCGTATTCCCATTCTCTATGTCAGTCACGATATGCGGGAAATTGAAAGGATCGCGGATCATATCCTTCTTCTGGATACGGGCAGAGTTGTCGGCGAAGGCCCTCTGATCGACATCCTGAGCAATCCTGATTATCCCTTTGTCGGTTCTGATGCGGCCGCCAGTATTATTTCAGGAACCATCAGGGCCTATCATGCCTCAGATCATCTGACAGAGCTTGAGGTAAAGGGCCAGGCCTTTCTGCTCCCCGGAAATATTGGTGAAATCGGATCCCGTCATCGTGTCCGAATTGCCGCCAGTGATGTGAGCCTTGCAAAAGAAAAACCGTCCAAAACGACCATTTTGAATATTCTTCCCGTTCAAGTTCATGAAATTCTGCCATCCGATGAAGGGCGGGTGAATGTAACGCTGCATCTTGGCGACACAGATCCTGTTTCCCTGGTGGCCAGAATTTCCAGCCGGTCCCTTTCCAGTTTCGATTTCAAAAAAGGGCAATCCGTCTATGCCCAGATCAAAGGGGTGCCCATAATCGAAAGGAAATAATAATGATAAAACAGGGAAAAGGGCGAAAAATACTTTTCTATGCCTCCGCCATTTTAGCAGGACTTCTCGCCAGCGGGTCCTGGCTTTACTGGACACTCACCCTGGAGGGGGCAAAACGTCAGATCGCTAACGGACCTTGGTTTACAAGCGAGCTGTATGGCGCACAGGCGGCGGACCCGTTCACCCGGACAACGGTTGCTCTTTCCGGGCTTTTTGCTCTCGCCAAGGAAGAAACCATCTATTATACCGCCTTTACGGATCGGTCAGGGCAGCTTCTTCGTTCTAAATGTGATTATGTGATTAAAGGGCGTCCTCTTGATGCCAGATGGTGGAGCATCACGTTATATGGCGCAGATCATTTTCTTGTGGAAAATGCCATTGGTCGTCATGCCTATAATATGAAGAACCTCACCATGAATGAGGATGGCAGCTTTGATATCCATATCTCGCAAAAAGAAAAGGATCTCAACTGGCTTCCCTCTTCCGGTGAAACCCTTGCAGGAACCGTATTCTCCCTGACACTCCGGCTTTATAATCCGGGTCAGTCTGTTTATTCGGATTTACCCAACACCCCTCTTCCTCTTATTGAAAGAGGAGAGTGCGCATGAGCCCCCTGTTCAAAAAAACCCTTCTCTGGCTTATTGTCTCTGCGATTACAGGATTTACCGCCTCGCAAATCATGATTTACACCTTTCCCTATGTGATCATGGAAATTGCCAATAAACGCCTGTTCGCCGAACAGGGCGTGAATTCGATTATCCACGCGCCGAGAGTAACCCATGCAAGCCGTGCAGTCGTGCGTCCAAGTCCCGACCTGGTCTATAGTATTTGTGGCTTTGACCTTTCAGAGGGTCCGCTTGAAGTGACGGTTCCGCAAACGAACGGGAATTACTGGTCCGCCTCCGCCTATGCGAGCAACACGGACAATTTCTGGGTTCTAAATGATCAGTCCCTTAAAAAGGAAGAGACAAAAATCTACCTGGGAACGGCAATACAACTCGCATCTCTTGAGTTAAATCAAGATGAGGAAAGTGTCATATCCCCTTCAAATACCGGGGTTATTCTATTTCGAAATCTTGTTGCACTCCCCGAAGAATTCAGCATCGTCAATCAGCTTCGCCGGAAAACAAAATATAAACCGGTTAATTAATATTTAGAGGTTAATTAGCCGACTTTCTGATTAACAGACGGCGTAAAATACTGCCCGCCTGTCATAGGTTCGCGAACCCCTGTTGTGGTGGGCAAGCTAAGCGGCGCTCCTTGCCTGCTGCGCACTGCAAGAAAGGCGAAAGCTTCTGCTTCCAGTTCATCCCCGCGCCATCCGGCTTCTTCTACCGGTTTCACTGAAGCCCCTGTCCGCTCTGCAATCCCCTGCATGAAAGCGGTGTTTTTGCGCCCGCCTCCTGTTACAAGCCAGGTTTGGGGGGCGCTCGGACAGTGATCCAGCGATTTCAAGACCGTCTCTATAGTGAAGGCCGTCAATGTCGCTGCGCCATCTTCAAGAGACAGTTTCTGGACAGGGTCGGAGGAGAAATCATTCCTGTCGAGACTTTTCGGCGCGGGTTTATCAAAATAGGAATTGTCCATAAGGATACTGAGGGCGGTGACATCAACTGTCCCCTTGAACGCCAGTTTTCCGTCCATATCGAACGGAATATCTCCTTTTTTCTGAACCCAGTCATCGATCATCGCGCTTGCGGGACCCGTATCAAAAGCAAGGATCGTGTTCTCGTCCATATAGGTTACATTGGCCACACCGCCTAGGTTCAGCACCATCACCGGCTTTTCTATGGCGGAAGCAAGTGCCCGGTGATAAAGGGGGGCAAAAGGCGCCCCTTCCCCGCCATTTTCAACATCCCGGCTTCTGAAATCACTGACCACAGGAATATTCATCAGATCTGCCAGGAACTGCCCGTCGCCGACCTGAACTGTGACGCTGTTCGGTGCATCATGGAAAAGGGTTTGACCGTGAAATCCGACCACAGAGATATCTTCTGCCCGCTTGCCGGATTGCCTGAGAACGGCAAGGGCTGCTTCTGCATTTTTGGCAGTGAATTCCTTTACAATATCTGCAGGGGCTGTGTGCTTGCCCAAATACTGTTTAAAACTCGCCCGAAAAGCAGGGTCATAGGTCACCGAATAGGCTGGTCCGAATTCCAGAACCTGCTGACCATCTGTTTTGATCATGGCTGCGTCGATGCCGTCCATAGAGGTCCCGCTCATCAAACCGATAGCCCAAACCGCTTTTTCTGCAACTTCAGTCATTCTTTCCCCCGATCGCGCAAAAGGGCGCTTTGAAACAGCTTCAATAATGTGTTAGACGTCAGGTCCTTTCAACAACATTAGCATAAATAGTCAAATGACCGAACTACGCTCAGAATTTATGAAATCC
>JAKSCD010000370.1 GCA_022360775.1 Sneathiellales bacterium
TTCCACACCGGGCGGCGGCGGCTTTGGTAATCCCCTCAAACGCAAAGCACAAGATGTGGCAGAAGACGTGAAACGCGGCTATTACACCGCAGATCAAGCCGCTGAACGCTTCGGCGTTGCGCTCTCCAGCGACGGCAATGTTGAACCAGGCGAGACGGAATGTCTGCGGTTGGAAGAAGAACTGCAATTAAGGTACTGAAAGAGAAATGTGGAAATGTGGGAAATGGAATAACTGAGATAGTGAGATTTACATCTATCTGAAAGATCGAAGGTTCAAATCCTGCCCTGAAGACCTTGTGTGACAACGGTTTCTGAAATTTCTGAAAGTATATTTGATTGACATTGTCAGGCATATTTAGTATATATTACATCACATACGGCTCCTTTTTTTAGAGGTGACCGATTCCTTTCGGGGAACTACGTGACTAAGGGAGCTTTTAAGCTCCCTTAAGTTTTATTACCAGGCTTTAGGCAACCAGCCCAAAACGATTTTGATCATTTCATTGAACTCTTCAGGGGATTGCCGTCGTATTCCCCCCTTATTGGGTGTCAGCCGACTTACAGCTACGGTGGAGATCTTATCGCAAATTGCCCACCCCGGTTGCCCGTCAATGCTGTACTCTAAAGGAAATGCCCACCTGTTTCCTGTCTGGTCTTGAGAAGTGCACGGAACAATTGTTACCGCCCCATGAAGTTTATTCTTTCTGGAAATAACTATTACTGGCCGTATTTTCCAGAACTCTGGAAGATGGGCATCCTTCGGGTATTGACACCAATAGAATTGCCTTGTTTTAGGAGCATAATTAACTCTTGGCGGATACTTTGGAGGCTTATCTACTGGCATTGGTCCTAAAGGTAGCTGGTGACTATGGTATTGCAAAATTGATAGAAATTGTTGCTGATGATCCGCCCATTTGCACAAATGTGACGTGACTTTGATTTTTATCATAAAAATCCAAATAAGAGAATTGTATTATGTATAGTTCTCTTATTTAGAAAATTTTACAATCAGATTGCTTCAAGCAGTACGGGTCAGTTTAAAGAAGAAGGTCGGTTTTCCCTCAATTTCTTTTTCTTCATCAAGGGTCATTTCAAGCCTTCTGCAAACCTCGACGGAGGCTGTGTTGGGCGCATCCACCGCAGCGATCAGATCCTCAAAATCCAGGATCTTGAAGGCATAATCGATTACCGCTCGGGACGCTTCTGTTGCATATCCCTGACCCGTATTTTCTGGCAGCAATGCATAGAGAAGCTGTGGCTGACGGCCACCGAAAAACTGCCAGAGGCCCGCATAGCCAAGATAGTGACCTTCTGCCAAATCCAGTATTTTCCACAGGCCCCACCTTTCCTGTTCAAACTTTGATTGAACGTCATTCAGGATTTCAGCGGAGGTTGCTGCAGGAATGACCTCATCATCCCATAGGTATTTTCTCACAAAGGGATTTGTGTTGGTTTCGTGGAAGTCTTTCAAATCCGCGTTTGATAGCGGAACCAGTTGCACTCTATCGCTTTGTAAGATCATTCCTGAAACTTCATTTTGCTTGCGGGGCTGGTTAATTGATGCCCTGATTTTTCACAAGATGCAAAATCTGTTTTTACTCTGGTATTTTTTTTTACTTTAGTGGTTGTTTTTTAAATTGTTGTTTTAATTAAATAATTTCATATTCGTCAGTTTGGGATACTCTTAATAAAAGAATATAAATCGATAATATTCTTGCAAATATGATAAGGTTTTGCTATACTATTGCCCGTGCACAAGGATGATGTTCTGCAGGCATCGTTCGGCAATACCTTCTCTTTCTTTTCACGGGTCCGGCTTGGTTGAGGAAATTCTCTTCCGATTTTGTTTGCGGGTCTTTCAAGGTAAGCCTCTTCTCGAAAGAGGGAGCACTTTAAAAGTCTGAGGGTTGAGGCCGTCAATAAATCGCAGTGTTACAAGGCGTTCAGGGAATCTCCTGACATAAGAACAAGAACTGACTTTCATATCCGGTGATGTGAAGTTTTCAGTCTATTGTTGTCACTCTAACCCGTTGAAAAACTGATGCTTTGCATCCCGGATATGACTTTTATTTTCTCCTTTTGCGGTACGCTTAAGGATTATTTCATGCTGCTTGTACTGAACTTACAGCCTGATTTTCAGCTTTTTCGCAAGGGCACTGAGCGGGGTTGCAATCAGACCTTTGGGCAGCAGAACCACACTGGCCATAAAGGCAAGACCCAGGGCCAGGATCCAGTAATCACCGAAAATCTCGGAAAGCCAGCTTTCAGCAAATCGCGTGGCAATAGCACCAAGGAACGCGGCCATCAGCATTTCCTTGCCGCCAAGCGCGACCCAGATCAGGATTTCCGTGGACAGGGTAAATCCGATCAGGGTGGGGGAGGCAAAACCATCTACCGTGACAAAAAGGGCACCGGCAAATCCGGCAATCCCGGCTGAGAGCGCGAAAACCGATAACCTGAGTTGAAGGACACTGAAACCGAAGAAAGCGAGCCGCTCCGGGTGGGTCTTAAGGGCAGTGAGCAACATCCCGTAGGACGATCGGGTGAGGATCGACAGACCGAGGAAAATGACAAAGACGACGATCAGCAGGGTGTAGAAAATCGGAATACTGTCCCAGAGCTCGAAATCAAACCCGAAGAGACCAATATTCATTGGCGGAATATCCAATAGACCATTATAGCCGCCAAGGGCATACCAGTTGCTCATCAGCCGTTCCAGGACGATCGCAATAGCCAGTGTGACAATAGCAAGATAAGGACCACTGATCCCCTTGCCGGCAAACAGGAAATAGCCAAGGGCAATGGCAAACAGCACCGAAGCTGTAACCGCTGCAATCAGGCCGATAAAGGTATGAGTGAGACCTGGCAGGATCATGCCCTTGGTCATCACGGCCATCACATAGGCCCCGATCCCGAAGAAAACGGCCTGCCCAAAACAGAGAATGCCGCCATAGCCCCAGACGAGGGAAAGGGAAAGGGCAAGCAGTCCATAAATCAGGTAAATGCTGAGTTGGGAAATCCAGTAGTCGCTTAAAAAAAGCGGGGCAATGGCGAACAGGCTACCCAGCAAAATGACAGGAAGAAGATGCCTCATTTCTTCCCTCCCAGCAGGCCTTCAGGGCGCATGCGGATCACCAGGATCGCCAGCAGGAAAACGGCGATTTGCGCTGCAACCGGGGAAATCCAGACGGTGAGAAGGCTATTGGTGCCGCCAACCGCGGCCCCGCCTGCAAGAACACCGGCAAGCGGTCCTGCACCGCCCACCAGAATAGAGAGAAAACCCGGGATCAGGTAGCCCAGCCCCATCTGCGGATCCACACTGATGGTCGGGGCAATCAGCGCCCCGGCAAGACCTGCAAGCGCCGTTCCGATCACGAAGCTCCAGCGATAAAGATGGCGGGTATTGATCCCAAGCGTCGCTGCCGTATCCGGCCTTGCAATAACCGCACGGGCCTGCAGGCCAAAATCGGTTTTCAGGAAGGTCCAGAAGGTACCGCCGATCAGCAGGATCGCAGCGCCCATGACCAGAAGGCGATAGGCGGGATAGGAAAATGTGCCTAGTGTGACCATGCTGTCTACGGGGCTGGCAATGCTTTGGGATTCCGGTCCGAACCAAAGGACAATCAACTGTTTCAGCGCGATGGAAAGACCCCATGTGGCAAGGATCGTATCCAGCGGGCGCAGGTAAATATGGCGGATCAGCAGGCTCTCAATGATCAGCCCCAGAAGCCCCACAAAAAGCGGGGCGATGATCAATCCGGCAAGGAAGGGAAGGCCACTATTCTGACAGACCACCATCACATAGGCGCCGATCATGAAAAGCTCCCCATGGGCCATATTGATCACGCCCATCATACCAAAAACGATCATCAGGCCGAGAGCAATCAGCACCAGGATCAGAATGTAGGAAAGGGCATCGACAAGCGGCAGGATAAAGTCCATTTCTTCCCCCTAAAGCGACAGATAGCGATGCAGCAGGGCATCATTTTCAAGAAGTATTTGCTTGCTGCATTGTTCCATCAGGGCACCGTTTTCGATAAAGGCAATGTCATCCGCCATGGTTTTCACCATATCCACATTCTGCTCGACCAAAAGGATTGTGAGACCGGTTTGTGTTGATATTTCGGCAAGTTTGACCCCGATTTCATGAACAATACTGGGCTGGATCCCTTCGGTCGGTTCATCCAGGAGCAGGATTTTTGGTCGGGTTATCAACGCGCGTGCAATCGCAAGAATCTGCTGTTGTCCGCCGGAGAAAGTGCCTGCTTTTTGGCTAAGCCTTTTTTCAAGAATGGGAAACCAGTTAAAGATCTGCGGCAGCATTTCAAGACTGCCAATATCCGATCCAAGGGCTGCAAGGCGCAGATTTTCATAGACGGTAAAGTCTTCGAAAACTTCTCGTCCCTGCGGCACATATCCGACGCCGGCCTGCGAAATTTTATGGGTTTCCAGTCCCTGAAGCGGCTGACCATCCAGTGAAATACGCCCGCTGGCAAGAGGCAGTAACCCCATAATGCTTTTCAGCAACGTGGTTTTGCCCATCCCGTTCCGGCCCATAAGCGCAGTAACTTTCCCGCTTTCAATGATCAGGCTGAAATCGTGAAGAACCATGGCCTCGTTATAACCCGCCTGAAGATTACTGATCTCAAGCATGACCAGCCTCCGTCTTGCCAAAGTACAGTTCCTGCACTTCGGGATCATTCCGGATGCTTTTAAAATCGCCGGATTTCAGGATTTTTCCCCGTGCCATCACATGGATCTCGCAATCCAGCTGTTCGATAAATCCGATATCATGCTCGATGACCAGAAGGGTGATTTTACCCAGCTTGTTAATGCGATGGATAAGCTCTGCCGTGGCTTTTGTTTCCGCGGCCGTCATACCCGCTGTGGGTTCATCCAGCAAGATCAGATCTGGTGACTGCATCAGGATCATTCCAATTTCCAGCCATTGTTTTTCCCCATGAGAAAGCGTTTCAGCAAGGGCTTCTTTTTTGGCGGAAAGGTTGATCGTCTTGAGAGTTTCCGAAAGGTGTCCGCTACTGGCTTTTCGGTTAAATAATCCCGCTTTCTGAAGAGCCGGAACCTGCAGGTTCTCAAGAACTGTGAGTTCGGGAAATATAGCAGGAACCTGGAATTTGCGACCCATGCCCTTGCGGGCGATTTTATGGGCGGGGAGGGAGGTGATTTCCTCTCCCTTGAAGGTGATATTACCGCTATCCACCGGCAGGGCACCGGTAATCAGATTGAAAAGAGTCGATTTCCCGCAGCCATTTGGCCCGACAAGTGCGGTCAGGCTGCCCTGCTCAAGGCTCAATGAAATATCATCCGCCGCTTTCAGGCCCCCGAATCTCTTCTTTACTAGGCTGATATCAAGAAAGGTCATAAGAATTACTCTGGACTGTAAGTATACAGATAAAACATCTCTTTATTTTATCGGTATGCTTATGAAATCATTGTACGCACACAAAGCAAACTGCCTGATTTTTAATCAGTATTCCTGTTTTTTTTGCCATTTTAATTATACCAGCTTGTGTAAAAGTTCAATTTCGACATAAAGGGGGCCAGAACGTTCTGGTTCCTACCTATTTTTTATGACAAGATATCGTTTGTAAACGAATAATTTTCTTGGGGGTCGTTATGATTAATATTTCTCGTCGGAAATTTGTTGCTTCTGCTGGTGCGCTGGCCGCCGCAAGCGCATTTCCCATGCCTGCACTCGCAGCAAACACCATTAAAATCGGCGCTGTTCAGCCTTTCTCCGGCGGGCTGGAACTGTTCGGAAAGCAGGCCCAGATGGGGCTGGATCTCGCGGCTGCTGAAATCAATGCCGCGGGTGGCATCATGGGCAGCAAGGTCGAAGTTCTGTATGAAGACAATAAA
>JAKSCD010000371.1 GCA_022360775.1 Sneathiellales bacterium
CACATTCAAAATCATTATTCTTTGGATCAAAAGCCGCTATTTTTTCTTTCACATCCGGCATGGAAATAGCCGCGTGATAGGGGATTTCTTCTTCCAGAGAAAATCCGCCCCATTCAAGCCACCACGCATTGCTTTTCGGATTTCCAAGGTCCCAGGCGTAGGAAACCTCGGCTTCAATCTCTTTTGCTGTTTCTTTTGCAACGCGTTCAAGGTCTAAGGCATTTCCAGTGACAGATAATTCTACTGAACCAACTTTGAAATAGCCGGTTTCCCCTTCATTCCAGGAGGAAAAATAGCGATCTAAATTTTCTGGGCTCATGGTTCTTTCTCTTGAAAATCAGGCTTTAAATTAGCTGTGTAGCTTTCAATCCGGATTATCGGACGCTCTTTTCATTTTGTCGAGAGCCCGGCGATCTGCTTTGGTTGGCCTTCCTGCTCCCCTGTCGCGACTTGGTGGCCTTTCAGCCATATTCTGCCCGTCTTTTTTCAAATCGTCCTTTGGGGCAAGATCTACATACAGGGCTTGTGCTTCCGGTGCAGGGCCACGGCGCGTGCCAATCTCTGCGATCCTGATAACGCGGATCTGACGAGCTTGCGGGAATGTCAATACGTCACCCGGTTTTACTGTGACGCTTGGTTTTGCAATGACAACACTGTTGACCCGGACCTTCTTCGACTGAACCAGCTTGGCTGCCAGGCTGCGACTTTTAAAAAAGCGTGCGAACCAAAGCCATCGATCAACACGAATAGTGTCTTCAGATTCAGTCGACATGGCCACCAGTTATTTGGTGTTCAGATTTTTCAAAATTGCAAAAGGAGAATCCGGATCGATTTCCTGCACCTTTTGCGTTTTTCTCGGCCCAGAAGACTTGAAACCCTTGTTATCAGGTTTTTTCTTTGGTCCTTTTTTGTTTTTTTGACCTGGTGCAGGGCGTTTGCGCTTTTTAAACGGCGCTTTCTGATAAACCAGTTCTTCCCCTTCTCCTTTTGCCTCATAGCCGAGATTTTGAAGAATCAACGTGAATTGTTCCCGTGTTGTGCCAACCAGCGAGAGCATCTCGTGGGTAGGTTTGAACGGAAGGTTCCGAGGTTTGTCTTTCTTGGCACCATTTTTCGTATCCTGAGATTTGCTGTCTGGTTTTTCCTCAGCTTTTGCGTCAGCAGATTGCTCCTCCGTTGAAGGTGCTTTTTCTGCGGAAGTATCAGGTTCTTCTTTTGGTGTAGAGGTGTCTTCTTCAGATTTGGCAGCAGCGGCCTCGCTTGCTGCAACGGCCTGTTCAAAGGTCATTTCCTCGGTTGGTATAACAGGCGTGTCTTTTTCCGCAGTTTTATCTTCCGCATCAGAGACAGTCGAATTGTCAGTTTCTTCTTTTGCTGCTTCGGTCTGTTCGGTTTTCTTGCTTTCTTCATCCAGTAATCCGCGCGATGCCCGGCGAAGAAGTCCAGCGAGCCGATCAAGCATATCAAGCCGCACTGCCAGTGAATCAAAAAGCGCATAGCCAGCTGTTAAATAGTAACTGCGCGGCAGCTTTTCCGTCGTCTCATAAGAAACCCTCCCCGCAGGGGGCGGGGCGGGGATGGTTCTGCGTTCCTCATGGATCGCCCATAGTAAAACCCTTAACGCTGTTGGATCCGGCTTTAAAAGAATAGGCATAAAAACATGCTCATATCCAACGCGCAGGCCGCCAAATTTCAGGCGACCAAAATCTTTTTTATCCAGATTGCGAATTTGATCATTTACTCGAAAGCGCGGCATTGCTCCCAGGCTCTCGCTGACCTGAAAGGCGATCCCGCGAGCTGCGCCAACAAGGGGCAGATCAGCGAGCTTGACCAGAGGATTTAAGCGAGTTGAAATCTCCTGCGAAATCCAGTCGTTCAATCGTTTCAGGCTTTGTTCCTGAACCGTCCCGTTCAACTGTTCACTGGCCAGCAGGATGATCTTCGGCTTGAGGACAGATTCTCCTTTTGCAAGGCGGCCGATCGTCATTTCTTTCCAGACAATCTCTCCTGCCTCAGTCAGTGAAAAGGCTTCATCTGCAGATGAGATCATTTCCTGAGCCCGGTTTGTTATTTCACGGGCAACCGCTTTATTCCCGGCATTGCGCAAGGTCTTGCCATCCGAACTACCGGAGGACATATCGGCTGTAAAACGCAAGCCTGTTAAAGTTCCGACAAACTGTCCTTCTACCAGGACTTCGCCGGTGTCGTTAATCACTGCTTCCAATTGACCACTGTCTTTCAGTTTACGCACCAGGATAGCGGTGCGGCGATCTACAAATCTCTGTGTCAGCCGCTCATGAAGAGCATCTGACAGGTTATCTTCTATTCTACGCGCGACATTCTGCCAATGCTTATAATCACTGACCCACTCAGAAACATGGGAAATATACGTCCATGTCCGCGTATGGGCAATGCGTGTTGCAAGAGTATCTATATCACCGTCACGTTTATCAAGCTTGCGAAGATGTCCTGCAATCCAGTCTTCGGGAAGTTTACCGCCAGGTCCTTGCAGATTCGTGAAAATCTGTTTGAGTAGGCGGACATGAACATCCTGCATGGTTTTTCTGAAATCCGGGATCTGACAAACCTGCCAAAGCTGACGGACTTTAGCAGGGTTTTGTGAATAATGCTTGATCTCTTCATCTATAGCCAGGGATTTAAGGGCTTTGTAATCGTCAGGATCCCTTGGCGAAATCATTCCCTTGATTTTCGGTGGTTGCTCCAGGGACCGCAGGAGATCCCGTGTTGTTGTGAAGGAAAGGCGCCTGTTCCTCCAGACGACATGCCGCGTTTTCTCAAAACGATGCTCTTCAATCTGGTCTACAAGCCCAGGGTCTAGCGGTTCAACATATGCCGTTACTCCGAAACTACCGTCATTCATGTGTCGGCCCGCACGACCTGCTATTTGCGCGAATTCTGCAGGGGTGAGGTTGCGGCCCATAAGACCGTCAAATTTATAGGTACTGGCAAAAGCGACATGGTCGATATCCATGTTGAGACCCATTCCGATTGCATCAGTTGCAACCAGGTAATCAACATCACCTGACTGATAAAGCTCAACCTGGGCGTTCCTTGTTCGTGGCGACAGACTTCCCATGACTACCGCTGCACCACCGCGCTGGCGGCGCACCAGTTCGGCAATCGCATAAACATCATTTGTGGAAAAGGTCACGATTGCACTTCTGGAGGGAAGCCGGGAGACTTTTTTTGATCCTTTATAGGTTAATTTTGAGAAGCGTTCGCGCGATACAAATGTTGTCTCCGGAACCAGTCTTTCAAGCCAGGGGCGAATGGTGTCTGAACCCAGAAACATGGTTTCATATTCACCGCGGGCATGTAGAAGGCGATCAGTGAAGACATGTCCTCTTTCGGGATCGGCCGCGAGTTGAATTTCATCGATAGCGACAAACTGAAACCCTTTTTCAAGCGGCATAGCCTCTACAGTACAGACAAAATAGGATGCTTGCGGCGGGACTATTTTTTCTTCGCCAGTGACCAGAGCTACATTCGCGGCCCCCTTTAATTTGACAATCCTGTCAAAAATTTCCCGGGCAAGAAGCCGAAGAGGTAATCCAATAATGCCATCGCGGTGCCCCATCATCCGTTCAACCGCAAGATGGGTTTTTCCGGTATTTGTCGGACCCAAAACAGCGGTGACACGACCTTTCATGAAGGAGGAGCTGTTTTGGTTCAGAAAAGTTTGGTCCATAAATTACGGTCCGGATCGAAATAGGATACTGAGGGTTTGTACGAGCCCTTCACTGCAAGAGATATATCTTCATTCTCGGAGTTACCATTTTTTTTCGTATAAAATTTTATCAATTTTTGAACCGGTTCCGATATCCGCCCGACAAACGGTCATATATTTGATTTTATCGAGGGGATAAAAGATATGAAAACCGTAACATTTATTCTTATCGCAGGTATCGTTATAGGTGCCTCTTCCATGGCAAACGCCCGAGGCAACGGCGGTAACGGCGACGGCGGTGCTGATGGAGACTGCCACGAATGTGCGAGTAGCAGTTACTTTCCTGAGGAACAAACAAGATCTACAGAAAATAAATCAAGGGCCGAAGACAGAGGATTGTCAAAACGCGATTGCGAGATGGTTGATCTTGAAAATGGGACAGGCGAAAAAATCTGTCTTGACGGACGTCTGTAATATTTGACTGAACCAGATGGGCTCAATCGTAACAGATTGAGCCAAACGTTTGTTAGCTTTATTGTCCTGAATAGTGTATATAATGCGCAATTAATGGAAGCACGTGCACTTCTTAGTGTGTGAAAGACAAATTCCA
>JAKSCD010000121.1 GCA_022360775.1 Sneathiellales bacterium
AGTAATTTTTTCCTGATGTAAAAGAAGGCTTTAAAATCTATAGGTGTAGTACGTATACCTTAAATAACGTCACTTTTCTCCTTTAGCCTTTGGAAAATTGACACAGCGCGATCGACCGTGCCTCCCTCGCGGGAGAAGAGCGATCCTGGAGAAGGGATCAATCTATATGGAGCATGGGGGAGGAGTATTCCTGAGCGTTGAAAGATGCTGGAACTCCTGGCAGAGCTAAAGAGAGCCCTCTCAGAATATAAAGCAAGCAGTTGGATATATCAGTTTTACGAAAGCCGGGAGGAACAGCAGATCTAAAATTCCAGCCCAGAGAGCCGCTTCAGTTAGTGCTTGGCATGCGCTCTTTTTTCGTGATCCAGTTTCAACGCAATCTCTTCTGCTATGTCATGCCAGCCAAATTGGCGGGCTGCATGAAGGGCTCTTTGTAAGCCGCAGGTTTCTATCAGGTTAGCAGCAATCGCGCGCTTGTCTGTATCATGGTATGTGCTGGCCATACTTTTTACTCCCAGCGTTAATCAGAACTTCGGTGACTATAACTCCAAGGCATGAACTTTAAGTAAATGCCATATTTGGCTTTTGTTAAGCATAATCCGGGCATTTTAATTTATTAGAAAACTTGCATTTACTGGCAAATTATGCCATACTACTGATCTTGAAAAATCCTGCCTAAGGCGTTGGAATTTCATATATTCTATATGAAATGACGTAATGAGGCGTTGCTGATTTTTCAATAGATAACGATGTCAAGGACACGACATTGTGACGGCATGTGAAAGCATCTGGAAAACAAGTCGTGCCGACCGGATATATGGATGTACTTTTTGGACGCCTTTAAACGGCGCCTTGCTTGAAATAAAGAAATCTCATTCGGTATATGTGAATTGACACCGCGAGGATTGAAAGGATCAGGGCGGTTAGGAACTAGGCTTAATCTGCCATTTCTTCGAAAATCTTTGTCACGCCCCGGGAAAAGTCCCTGGACGAAATTTGTTGCGACTACCTGCTGAATTCTCCCGTTCTTCTGTAGCATTTCATTGAAGTTCAAAGAACTTCACAGCTAATCCAATCCCAACCGCAATGATGAGCCAAAGTACAACCTGCTTCAAAATTGTGTTACTGCTCTGACTACGCATCATATAGAGAAAAGTCGGGAAAATAAGCATGAGCGCAAGGATGAGATAGACCAATCGGGAAATTTCAAAATTGTCCATGACTTTAATTCCTTGTTCTTTCTCTTATCTATGAGCGAAATACCTGTATAAAAGACAGAATTTATCTGTAACAGCAATTGCCATCCGTTTACGAGCAGTTTATTTTAAGCGCCAATTTGAAAAGAGACTGGAGTTATTTGTGTCCGATATTTTCAGCGAAGTAGATGAGGAAGTCCGTAAGGATAAATCCGTAGAGCTGTGGAACAAGTATGGCAAGCTTATCATAGGCGGGTCCATTTTGATTGTTGTGGCAACAGCATCTGTCGTCGGGTGGAAAAACTACCAGTTGCAGGAAGCCCAGACTCAAGGATCGCAGTTCCGAGATGCCGTAACACTTGCGGGTGAAAACAAATTCGATGATGCGGCGGCACAATTTGGAATGCTTGCGAAAGAAGGCAGTGCCGGGTATCAGGCTTTGGCCAGCCTGCGTCAGGCAGATGCCTATATCAAGTCTGGAAAAGGGCCGGAAGCTCTCGCGATTTATGATGCGATTGGCAAAAACACAGATATCGATCAGGAATTTACGGCGCTTGCGCGGATAATGGCAGCCTTCTATCTGTTGAATAACAGCACAACTGAAGAGGTTCGGACCCGTCTTGCCGGGCTGGAGGGACCAGACAGTATCTGGTCTGCGACGGCCAAGGAACTTCTTGCGCTTGCAGATCTGAAAGACGGGAATATCGAAAAGGCCCGCACAGCCTTCAAGGCTCTGTCTGAGGAAGCTGGAATTCCGCAAGGGATCAAAGCCAGGGCTGAACAGGTACTTGCAGCTCTTAAATAGGCAGAATACTGATTTGGCGGCACTTAAAGAGGGGCGCGGCGTGAAGAAACAGGTCCGGATGTGGAGTAGAGTAACGATTGCAGGGGGATTAATGATCTCACTGGCAAGCTGTTCCCTTTTACCTGACTGGTTTGGTGAAAAAGAAGCCCCTCCTTTGCCCGGGGAGCGTATTTCAATTCTGGCGCTTGAAAAATCGCTGGAGCCTGACGAAGGCGCTGCAGACATTACGGTACGCCTGCCAGCACCCTATGTGAATGAAAGCTGGCCCCAAAGTGGCGGTACTGCCAATAATGTCATGCATCACCTGACCCTTGGAGATGACCTGCAGGAAATCTGGCGGGCAGATATCGGTGAAGGATCGGATGATGAAAACCGAATTCCATCCCCGCCGATTGTCGCGGAAGGTCGGGTTTTTGTCATGGATAGCGAAAGCCGCGTTCGTGCCTTTGATCAGGAGACAGGTGAAAAGCTCTGGGCGGTTAATCTCACACCGCGCGAGGAAGAGGACGGTGTGGTCGGTGGCGGCCTTGCTGCGCAGTATAGCCGCCTGTTTGCCACAACATCCTATGGCGAGGTTTATTCCCTGGATCCAAAAACTGGCGGTATGTATTGGAAAGTCAATCTGGGGGCACCCTTGCGAGCCGCACCAACGGCGGCCGAGGACCATGTCTTTGTCACCACTTATGACAACCGCATTTTTGCCCTGAATGTTCTCACCGGGGAAACCGAGTGGGATTATGAAGGGGGCGTTGAGACAACCGGGCTTCTGGGGGCCGCGTCTCCTGCTGTGGATAAGGGAACAGTTGTGGTTCCTTTTTCCTCCGGTGAACTCTTTGCTTTGCGCGCGGCTAACGGCGCACAGGCCTGGAGTGATCAGTTGCAACGCAAGCGCCGCCTGAGTTCGCTTACATCGCTTGCCGATATTAATGCTTTTCCAGTAATTGATCGCGGCATGATCTTTGCCGCGAGCTATTCCGGCCAGATGGTCGGCATCGATCTCAGATCCGGTAACAGGAGATGGAGCCAGGAGATCTCCACACTTCAAACCCCCTGGATCGCGGGTGATTTTGTCTATGTCGTCTCGACAGATGGTGAACTTGTCTGTCTGTCGCGCAAAAATGGTCTTATCCGGTGGGTCCGTTCTTTGGGTAAATTCGAGGATCCTGAAGATAAAACAGGCCTTATCGTCTGGTCTGGACCTGTTTTGGCAAGTGATCGTTTGATTTTGGTGTCCAATTACGGTATTGCGGTGTCTGTTTCCCCCTATGACGGCAAAATCCTGGGGAAAGTGGAGTTGTCAGACACAGCCTCTCTCGCACCCGTCGTTGCAGGAGGCATGTTGTTTGTCCTAACGGATGATGCCCAGTTGGTGGCATTTCGCTAAGATAACCGATGTCCTTTACAGTAGCTATTATCGGGCGGCCCAATGTGGGCAAGTCCACCCTGTTCAATCGCCTGGTCGGCAAGCGTCTTGCGCTTGTGGATGACACCCCCGGTGTGACTAGAGACCGCAGGGAAGGGGAGGCGCGTATTGGCTCCCTCAAATTCAAGATTATCGACACAGCCGGGCTTGAAGAGGCCTTTGATGACAGTCTTGAAGGTCGGATGCGACGCCAGACAGAAATGGCACTTGAAGAAGCGGATGTTGCACTGATGCTGTTTGATGCCCGCTCCGGCGTCACCCCGATGGATGAGCATTTTGCCAACTGGCTTAGAAAGTCCGAAATTCCGGTCATCCTTTGCGCCAATAAATGTGAAGGCAAGGAAGCCTATGCTGAAATGCTGGACGCCTATTCCCTGGGGCTCGGTGACCCGATCGCCTTATCAGCGGAACATGGGGAGGGCATGGGAGAGCTTTTTGAAGCCCTGCTGCCTTACGAGAAAGAAGAAGTTCCGGAAATTGCTGCAAAGGACAGGCCCATTGCGCTTGCCATTGTCGGTCGTCCCAATGCCGGTAAATCCACCCTGGTGAATAAACTGATCGGTGAGGATCGCCTTCTTACCGGACCGGAAGCCGGTGTGACCCGTGATGCCATTTCTGTTGAGTGGGAATTTAACGGACAGAAGATCAAACTGGTGGATACCGCCGGTATTCGCCGGCGCGCCCGGGTTCAGAAGAAACTCGAAAAACTCTCGGTTGCAGATAGTCTGCGTGTCATAAAAATGGCCGAGGTTGTTGTTCTTGTGATTGATGCGGATGTTTCCTTTGAGAAACAGGACTTGACCATTGCGTCTCATGTAATTGAAGAAGGCCGTGCCCTGGTTGTCGCTGTCAATAAATGGGATGCGGTAAAAGACCGAAATGCCATGTTGCAGCATATCCGGGATAAATTGCAGATTTCACTGCCTCAGGTTCGCGGTATTCCGGTTGTCACCTTGTCAGCGCTTACCGGACGGGGGCTTGAAAAACTGTTGCCTCGTGTTCTGAAAGTTTATGAGCTTTGGAACAAACGGATCAGTACATCGAAATTGAACCGCTGGCTGGAACTGATGCTTGAAAAGCATCCTCCTCCAATGGCTAAGGGGAGACGTCTCAAGGTTCGCTATATGACGCAGGTCAAATCCCGTCCACCGACCTTCTCGCTTTTCATGTCTTCACGCGGGGAGTTGCCGGAAAGCTATATTCGCTATTTGATCAACGGTTTAAGAGAAGATTTTGATATGCCAGCGGTACCGATCAGGATCAGTCCCCGAACCGGTAATAACCCGTATGTAAAAGATTGAGAAAGGCCCTTCGGGGCCTTTCTTTATTTTCAGAATGCACTGCTGTTGATCAACTGGTCCGACGTTGTGAGCGTTGCATATTCCGATCCCAGGATAGCAGCTGTGAGATCAAATACGGTTTGCGCATCCCAGCTTTTACCGTCTGCAGCTTTAACAGATACAGATGTTGTCGCATCGGTTGGCAGATAAATCTGGTAGCCAAGAGCGTTCCCGGCGCGGATTGTTGCATCCATGCTGTTGTGAAGAACAACACCGGTTAAAATAAAGCGATCTGTGTTCAGGGATTTCAGGATTGCATCCAGTTCCGTACCAATAAAGGCACAGTTCTTTTCCTTGATGATAACAGCTTCCCCCTCGATCGGGGCAACTTCCTGTTTGATCCTGACCCAGGGGCCATGGGTGTGATAAGTCGATGTGGGGGTCGGTTCATGATGTTTGACATGCAGGACCGGCCAGTCTTTTTCCCGCCAGTGTGCCAGAAGTTTCTGAATGGCGAGACAGTAATCCGGATTGTTTTTATCTGCCCAGACCGGTTGATCAATAGCCTCCTGAACATCCAGAATAACGAGGGGAACCGGGGCAGTTGTCGCTGTCATTTTTGAGTGCCTTTTTCTTTAAAACCTTGATAGGAATAGGGACCCTGATCAGGTTTCTTGGTGAGGTCTTTCTTTTTATCGGAATACACCTTTATGAAAAACCAGTTTTTTGAGCGGGACAGTTTATCACCGGTTCTCTGGAAAAATGGCGGCGGGATTACCCGGGAAATCGCTACTTCGAAAGACGGGGATCCTTTCTGGCGTCTGAGTATTGCCGATGTGACAGCAGAAGGCGCATTTTCCGTATTCCCGGGATTGCAGCGCATTCTGACTGTGGTTGAAGGGAAAGGAATGATCCTGCTTGGGGACGAGGAAACTATTCATGCACGCCCTCTAACGCCGCTTTCTTTTTCTGGAAGCCTTCCTGTTACTGGAAAACTGGTAGAGGGACCAGTTCAGAATTTTAACCTGATTTATGATGCAGCGAAGCTGGATGCAGAGGTGAGGGTTCTGCCTTTTGAGGAAAGGAGTGAACATAAAAAAAGAAAACCGGTTTTCGTCGCCAGTTACTGCGTTAAGGGGGCTGTTAGAGCAACGGACGTAAATCTTCAGGAAAATCAGGGGTGTTACGGAACGCACGAAACAGATTTTGAAATAGGGTCCGGTTCAATTCTCATAAAGATTTCCCTGTTTGGCCGGTCATTTCAAGCGTCACAATTTTGACAGCATTTTATCTCTATGGTAGGGATCAAAATCCTTATTCTTTGACGTCCTGATTATTGACGCATAAAGAGGCCCGCAATTTTTAAGTTCCTTCTGAAAACCATTTTGATGATATCGCTTTGTCTGCCCCTGCAGGCCTGGTCGGCGTCTCATGATCTTTCTTCAGGAATGCAAACGGCCTCTTTGGAACATTCTCATGAGCGGGATGAGGAGGGGGATGAGCATGGTTCGTCCTTTACGCATCATCATTCAGTCTCTCATCAGAATGCGGATCATGATCATAGCAAGGCGGCTCTTGCCGGTCGCGCTGAGACGATCATCAGTATTCTCAAATCCACCATTAAAATGAACCTAGCCGGGATCGCAGCTTTTTGGCGGATCTATGGCCTCGATAAACCTCCCCGTTTTGTGACGTTAAGCTAACCCTTAAATTTCATTACATTACGGAAGGACGTTTATGTCTCCAATTACGTTATTGGAGCGCGGCTCGCTGCACAGGCAGTACGGGCTTCGCTTCCATGGGCCGATTTTGCTGGCCTTTATCCTGCTGTTTATCAGCCAGTCCCTTGCCTTGGCACATGGTGTGACCGAAGGTGACAAGGGCTATATCATGGAAATTTCCGGGGTCAACCTGATCCCCTTCATCTATCTCGGGGCCAAGCATATGGTCACCGGATATGACCATTTGCTGTTTCTCTTCGGTATTGTTTTCTTCCTCTACAAGGTGAAGGAAATCGGGATCTATGTCAGTCTGTTTGCACTTGGCCATTCCTCGACAATGCTTCTGGGGGTTTTCCTTGACTGGAATGTCAGCGCTTATCTGATCGACGCGATCATTGGTCTTTCTGTCGTCTATAAGGCTCTCGATAATCTGGGAGCTTTTCGGCGCTGGCTGGGTTTCCAGCCCAACACCAAGGCAGCGACCCTGATTTTCGGCTTCTTTCACGGGCTGGGTCTTGCGACCAAAATCCTTGAGTATGATATCGCTGAAGATGGCCTTCTGCCCAATATGCTCGCGTTCAATGTAGGCGTTGAAATCGGTCAGCTGATGGCACTTTGCCTGATCCTGATCGGGATGAGCTACTGGCGCCGCAAAGCCAGTTTTTTCCGCCATGCCTATAGCGCAAATGTAGTGCTGATGACCGCCGGCTTTACGCTGATCGGATATCAGCTCACCGGTTATGCCCTTTTCTCCTAGGAATTCAAAATCATGTTTAATTCAAAAAAACCGGATCTGAGTGATCTGCCAACAACTGCGCAGCTTGTGCGATCCACCATTATTGCCGCGATCTCTGCCCTGGTCATTCTGGTCACTATTGTTTTACCGGCGGAGTTCGGCATTGATCCTACCCGGATCGGCTCGCTTCTCGGTCTCACGGAAATGGGGGAGATCAAGGAACAACTTCACCATGAAGCAGATGAAGAACGGCAGTTGCAGCAACAGAAGCAGTCCTCGGTATTGGACAGCCTGCTGGGTCTTGTTATCTCCACTGCGCATGCTCAAGAGACATCCTTTGAAGTGAGAGACCGTTTCTCTCTCACCTTAACGCCTGGAAAAGGGGCGGAGGTCAAGCTTGTCATGAAAGAGGGAGATGTAGCCGTCTATCGCTGGACTGCCGGGGGCAGTAAGCTGAATTACGATCTGCATGGTGATACCAAGGGAAGACTGATCCGATATCAAAAGGGACGTGGTGTGCCGGGAGATGAGGGTGAACTGGTGGCAGCTTTTGATGGCAAGCACGGATGGTTCTGGCGTAACCGAACCAAATCCGATGTGACGATGACACTGGAAGTCGGTGGTATTTACGAAAAAATGGAAAGAGTAAAATAAGGAAAAGGATTGGCGGCGGCTTGTCTGCCGCCAATTGGCCCGGTTGGTCTATTCTGTGGTCGGTGCAGTTCTGTTCAGTTCAGTTTTCACGGCTTTAATCGCCCGGGTAAATTTTTCAACCAGCTTATCCTCTGTTTTCAAGCTGAAGGCTGTATAGAGCTCCACATCCTCAATCTGAATATAGGCCTTGACCCGATCGGGAGAAATATTGGATTGCTTCAGAAGAATGTCCATATGGCTGGAGGCTTCTGCCAATAGATCAACACGGCTGTTGATCATCATTTTAAAGGCGGTTTCGCCGTCTTTCGTTTCAACAAAATTCTTTTGCGATTGAAAACCGGAAGCAATCAGCCTTTGGGCGGAATAAGAAGATCTGGGGGCTGCAACGCTGTATTTTTTTGCATCCTGCAAAGAATTAATAGGGCCAATCCTGGATGATTTCAGGCCATATAAAAAAGCGGGAACGTTCGGATGTAACCTTGCAGCCCATTTGAACTTACGCAGCCTTTCTTGAGTACGCACCAATGTGAAAATCAGAATATTCTTTTCGTTCAGGGCCATTTCATAGGCGCGTGACCAAGGCAGAATTCGGAGGGTATAGGGGATATCAGCTTTTTTGAGGGCGCGGAGCACTAAGTCCGTTGATATCCCGGAGACCTTCCCATCTTCAACAGTGACATAAGGTGCCCAGAGGTCGGCAACAACGGTTATCCGTTCTGCTGCCAGGCTCTCACGTGAAGCAAGAAGGAATATCGCGACCACAATCTGAGCGATATATTTCATACTTATATCTTACAATTTATCACAATATAAGACAAATGTTATATTATTGTAACCTGTCATAAAGGGAATATCATTCAGTTCCTTATCTTAAACGCTTTACTGTCCAGACCAGTTTCTCTTCATTCACCTGCTGCATTTCAAGTGTCATCATTTGCCGGTGAGAGCGGATCGTTCCGAGCCATAATTCTTTCCAGCAAGCCAAAAGCAGCTCGCGCTCTTCGCCTTCCATCCCCCGTACAATACGAAGGCCGGTTTGCTCGAAACTGGTGCTTTCAGGGGAGCCACCGGGCACAAGAATGACGGTATCTCCCATACCGCGCATCATATCCATCAGGTAAGCGGTTGCCTCCTGAACCGAGCCGTCCAAAGCATCTAGTGTTGCCGCTGTTTGCGGATAATATTGAAGACCGATTAATCGAGCGGCAAGGCTCGCAAGCTCTATGGTTTCCTCTTTTCCGATTACCCCTGCCAGTTCATTGAGCCCGTTGCGGATATAATCCATGGCATAGTTACGGTTGGCTTTTTCAAGGCGTTCCTCATTCCATTCACTGGGAGGAGGTGCGGGTTGGTCTTCTTCCCTGAAGGCGGGTGGGAGTTCACCTTTGGCAAACTGTAGCCGTTCATCATCAGAAAGATCGTGGTCATATTCCTTGAAATACCCGCAGAAACCAAATTCCCCTGTCATATCCTCGGAGACACAAACATAACCAAGACGCAGGTTTTTCAGGCTAACCCCGTTATGTGCATACCAGCCTCTCAGGAAGCCGCGACTGACCCCGACGGGTACACCGCAGATGGTTGCTCCATGATACATCCAGCGTGGGTAGCGAAAGCGGACCCAGGCTTTATTATCGCTTTCCGCCATATATTCAACCGGAACGCCCCCGATAGAATTGGAAAGCACATGATATTTTGCGCAGGCGACCGCATCAGATTCCCCGGAAATTCCAAGCTTGTTAAAAGAACTGAGAAACTTGTCCAGATGTTGACGGCGAAAGAGGCGAAACATCCATTCTTCCATAACATCCGGCCCTTTGCGGGTGGAAATCATGAGCTGCAAACCCAGAAGATACGCGTGATGCATCTCTGCCTGGGCTTTAATGGCCTTAACAGTGCTGTTTGTCATGGGGCATCCTTCCATTAATTGGAATGTTATTTTATTGCCGCCAGTCTAGAAGAGCTTCAGTTGATTGTCACGAAATGAGCGTTCCGTTTTTGTCAAAATCTGTCATCAGGGCGCTCAGGAACATCTCCGCTTTATCTTCCGGTGAAGGCAATGTGGATTGGTCTTCTCCTGGATAGGCGGACAGACGAAGCTTTGTTGCTGTTGCACCCGGATCAATCAGATTGACTTTCAGATTGCTTTTCTGAATTTCTCCCGCATAGGTGAGGATCAGACTTTCAAGGGCCGCTTTGGAGGCGGCATAACCACTCCAATATTGTTTATGCGCGCGAGCAGCACTGCTTGTTACAAAAAGGGCGCGGCCAGCTTCGCTTGCACGCAGGAGCGGATCAAGAGCACGGAGCAAGCGCCAGTTGGCGTGAACATTGAGTTTAAACACATCTTCCCAGAGTTTGGGAGCATATTGCGGGGCTGGTGTGAGCTTGCCCAGTGTTGCTGCCGCGCCAACAAGAATATCCAGTTTTTTCCACCGCTCAAAGAGAGGAGCTGCCAGTCCGTCGATACTGTCTGTTTCCAGCAAATCAAGCGGAACCAGAGTTGCAGATCCTCCTTCGGCCTGAATGGCATCGTCAACTTCTTCAAGGCCGCCAACAGATCGGGCGACAAGAATGACATGGGCGCCTTCCCGGGCAAGAGATTTTGCCACAGCAGCCCCCAAACCGCGGGAAGCCCCGGTAATCAGGGCCGTTTTATCTTCAAAACGTTTTGACATATCGGAATTTATGAACCTTCAGAAAGAAGCGTCAGTTCCTGATCCAGGCCACTATTGTGATCCACCAGATCAACAGGATAGTCTCCGGTAAAGCAGGCGTCACAATATTGCGGTTGTTCAGTATTTCGGTTTTTTTCACCCATGGCGATATAGAGGCCATCCAGTGAGATAAAACTCAGACTGTCGGCACCAATGAATTTGCACATTTCATCGACATCAAATCTTGCCGCAAGCAAGCTATGCCTTTCAGGTGTATCCACCCCGTAGAAGCAGGAATGGGTTGTTGGCGGGCTGGCGATACGCATATGGACTTCTTTCGCACCGGCATCTCGCACCATCTGAACAATTTTGGTGGAGGTGGTGCCGCGAACGATACTATCATCCACGAGGACCACACGCTTGCCTTCGATAAGGGCGCGATTGGCATTGTGTTTGAGTTTCACACCCAGATGCCGGATTTGATCCGTTGGCTCAATAAAGGTGCGGCCAACATAATGGTTCCGGATGATGCCAAGCTCGAACGGAATACCGGATTCTTCCGCATATCCGATCGCAGCCGGTGTACCACTGTCCGGAACCGGAATAACGAGATCAGCCTCAACCTTCTTTTCGGTCGCAAGCTGACGGCCAATATCTTTTCGAACATCATAGACAGAGCGGTTTTCAACCACGCTGTCCGGACGGGCAAAATAGATATGTTCGAAAATGCAGAACCGTCGAGGCGGTGTGGTGAAGGGAGAAAGGCTCTTGACGCCTGTTTCATCCACCGTGATCACTTCGCCGGGGGCAACATCGCGGATAAATTCTGCGCCAATGATATCAAGTGCGCATGTCTCGGAAGTCAGGATATAGGCCGCATCCAGTTTTCCAAGAACCAAGGGGCGCACCCCTAAAGGATCCCGCATGCCGATCATTTTCTTGCTGGTCTGCGCGACCAGGGAATAGGCGCCGGTAATTTTATGCATTGCATCAACAATGCGATCCACAACCTTGATTTTCTTACTATTTGCAATCAGGTGGATAATAACTTCAGTATCCATGGTGGACTGGAAGATACTTCCTTCTGCAACCAGTTGCTTGCGGAGCGTGGAGGCATTTGTCAGGTTTCCGTTATGGGCAACGGCAAGGCCTCCATTGGCGAGATCTGCAAAGATAGGCTGAACATTTCGAAGAACTGTCCCCCCTGTTGTCGCATAGCGGTTATGGCCAAGAGCAGCGGCCCCTTTCAAGGCGCCGATGATATCTTCCGTGGAGAAGTTATCGCCCACTTTCCCCATGGCCTTGTGACTATGGAAATGCCGACCGTCATGGGAGACAATTCCGGCAGCTTCCTGTCCGCGATGCTGAAGGGCGTGAAGGCCAAGTGCTGTAAGTGCGCTGGCCTCTTCATGGCCGTAAATGCCGAAAACACCACATTCTTCATGTAGCTTGTCATCATCGAAAGGGTTGCAAATGTTGCGAGAAACGCTTTGCTGGGTCATTGCTTTACCTGAGTACCTTTAGTGAGGTTTTCCATTTGCTGGCGGGATTTGTCATCATATCCCTTTTCCAGCGTTTCCTTGGCGTCTTTCAACTTGTCCTCGACATCTTTAACGACATCTGGAGGAATCTGTTTATAAATCTTCTTCGCTGCTTTTCCGGCGTCGCTTCCTTTTTCCATGGCAACCCGCAAGTTCTTGCGCATATTTTCAGGGGTTAGATCCGCGACAAATTCTCCGCTGGCGATAACAATTGGAAGCATACGGGCTTCCAGGATTTCTTTGGGGCGTCCATCAGGCGGAATAAACTGCACCAGGAACAGCCAGGCCACACCAACGATAATGATAGCGCGGGCAATCCCGAAGAAAATACCAAGAGAGCGATCAAGTGCCCCAAGAGCGGAGGCCTTCACCTTTTCCGAAAT
>JAKSCD010000372.1 GCA_022360775.1 Sneathiellales bacterium
AGGGAAGGCTTTGGAATAGCCGGTAACGATTTGCAAATCGGTGCTGACATTCTAAGTCGCCTCGCCCTGGATAGCGAATTTGCACAAGCATCAGGCCGTTATTGGGATAATGATGCCGGTGCTTTCGCACATGTCGTATCAGACCAACAAAAAGAGGTTATGAACGCGATCAAGGATCTGACTTCATAACCCGTTCGATAACGGGAGTGATTTTATGATCACTCCCTCTCAACACCATTCCATTGAAACTCTCCTTTGGGTCCAAGCTTGGCGAAAGGATTATGGGCAACTTCCCAGAGGGTGCCGTCGAGATCAGCAAAATAGCCGGAATAGCCACCCCAGAAGGTTTTTTTCGCTTCCTTTACCAATTCACCGCCGGCGCGCACGGCTTGATCGAGAAGTTGATCCACCTCTTCTTCACTACTGACATTATGGGCGATGGTCATTGTGCTATAGGCCCCTTTTGTGACCTTTATGCCCGCATCTTCTTCCAGTTTGTCCAGCGGATAGAGTGCAAGGGTCATGGCATTGAGATCAAAGGCGACTATTTCTTCCGCCTCCGCTGCATTGGCGATGCCCCAGCCAAGCGTTTCGTAAAAGGCGCGCGCTTTTTTCAGATCCTGTACACCGATTGTTACAATGCTGAGTCGCTGCTGCATTTTCTCTTCCCTTTTGTTTTGTTCATGATTTGTTCTATTTTAAAAAGAGGCGGCTTCCCTGTCAATCCTCTCCATAAATCAGATCTTCAATTTCATCGGTTGTCTCGAGAGAAAGAACGGATTTTGCAGTCCCGAATTCAAAGCCGTTTCGGACAAGGGCAGCGAGCTCTTTTTGCTCCCTTTCTTCTCTGGTTTCCTCCGGCTTATAGGGGCCGAACCGTCGCCGCTTGATATAGCGGGCCGCCGCTTTTTTGTCGGTAAACCCCTCCTCTTCCTTCAGGCGGTCAAGGGCAGTGTCCGATTGTTGCTCATCAAAACCGAGGCTTCCAAGTTTCACATTAATCTGCAGACTGGATTTTCCCTGCCGCGCCATGGAACGGGCCTTGCTGGACGCGTAAAGCTGATCATCCATGATCCCGGCGTTGACCAGTTTTTCAACTTCCGCATCAATTATCTGCAAGACCGTCTCTGTATCGAGGCTATGAAACTCGATTGCTTTGGCATTCTTGTTCAGGAGATGACGACGCAGTTTCATGGTTGTCGCCGCAAAGCGATCCAGATATTTAAGAGCCTGACGCCGGATCAGGGCAGGCGTGACATCAGCCGGCGGTTTTTCTTTCTTTTCCCGCTTCTTCTTCTGATTACGGTTTTCGTAATTTTCCGATTCATCAAATTCGTCACTCATAAGAATAATGTACTTAAAATCCCGGCGTTCTGCAGCCGATTTTTCAATGAAAAAAGACAGTTGTGATTTTTACAGCTATAAGGATGAAGTCCTGTCTTTCTTTCTCTGTTTTATTCGGTGCCTTCATGTCTGATAAACGCCCAATTGATGAGCTTCTTGAAATTATGGCCCGCCTGCGGGATCCGGAAAAAGGATGTCCCTGGGATATTGAGCAAACCTATGAAACCATTGCACCTCACACCATTGAAGAAGCCTATGAAGTGGCCGAAGCCATTGCTGAGAAGAATATGGAGGAACTGAAATCCGAGCTTGGGGATCTGATGTTCCAGGTGGTTTTCTATACCCAGATGGCGAAAGAAGAAGGCCAGTTTGATTTTCACGATGTGGTAGAAGCTATTTCCAATAAAATGATCGAGCGCCATCCCCATGTTTTTGCAGATAAAATCATCAATACAGCGGATGCACAAACCGCCGCCTGGGAAGAAACAAAAGCCGCAGAGAGAAAGAGGAAAGCCGATAAAAAAGGTGAAATCCTGTCTGCCCTTGACGGTGTTGCAACCACCCTACCCGCTCTGACACGTGCGGTAAAACTTCAAAAACGGGCGGCACGGGTCGGTTTTGACTGGCCGGATATGGAGCCTGTCTTTGACAAGATCCAGGAAGAGTTAAACGAACTGAAAGTTGAAATTCATTCGGATGGCGCGGAAGAACGGGTTGCGGAGGAATATGGCGATCTTCTATTCGTTATTGCCAATCTGGGTCGCCATATCGGCGTTGATCCGGAAACGGTTCTTGCCAAAACAAACCGCAAATTCACGAGGCGTTTTCATCATATTGAAAAAAGGCTGGCAGAAAATGGGAAAGCCCTGACCGAGAGCAACCTTGAAGAAATGGATTACTATTGGGATGAGGCCAAAAAAAGCGAGAAAGGTTTATAGGCAAACAAATTATTCATCAATTAAGATATTTATTGTATACTAAAACGAATGAATGGATCCGTTGAGAATTCAAGTGTAGCACTTGCGACTTTCAGTACCCGGGAGGATTTGTCAGCTTACAATTTGCTGAACTCCGTTATTTGGGTTTTCAATATAGAGGACCATGCTTTCTGGTGGGCGAACCGCCCTGCCCTTGATTTCTGGGAATGCGAAACCCAGAATGATTTTCTCAATATCGACTTAAGTGATGATTCCCAGGTGGTTCGGGATCGCCTCCATGATATTTTTGAGCATGGAAAAAAAAGCGGCCGGGTTGAGGAAAACTGGACGCTCTATCCATCCGGCAAACCGAAAATGGTGGTGATAACCTTCACTCCTGTCCTTCTTGAAAATGGAAAACGCGGTGCCATTCTGGAAGCCTCCCCGCAATTGAAGGAAGAGCTGGATCCGCGGGCAAAACGTATATTGGAAGCGGTGCGCAATACCCCATTGATGATCAGTTCCTATGATCTGGACGGGGGCCTGCTTGCGCAAAATCCAACAGCCGCCAAAATATATGGTCCCTCTGCCGAAAAGATGGTGACCCTGGACAGCCGATATCAGAAACGGGAGGTCATCGAGCGCATTCTAGAGGTTGGCACTCATCAGACCCGAGTTTTCATGGATGTTGAGGTCCCAACGTCAGAAGGTCTTCGCTGGCATTTTGTTTCAGCGGATACTGGCCGAGACCCTATTTCGGGCGGCCGGGTTATAATTGTCACCGAAGAAGACATCACCACGCGCGTTCATACCGAAGAAGAACTTAAAAACCTGAACCAGACCCTGGAACTTCGGGTAAAAGAGCGGACCAAGAAACTGTCTGCGGCGCGAAAGGAAGCGGTTGCGGCCAATGAGGCAAAGTCCAATTTCCTTGCAACCATGAGCCACGAATTGCGGACCCCGCTTAATGCTATTATCGGCTTTTCCGAAATGCTCGAAAACAACATCTACGGCCCGATTACAGACCGTCAGGAAGTGACGATCGGTGATATCAAGCGAAGCGGCCAGAATTTGCTCGCCCAGATCAATGATCTCTTAGATGCATCAACCATCGATACGGGCAGGCTCAATCTGTTTGAAAGAAACTTCCCTGTGCGGGCAATCACTGAATATACGCGCAGCATGTTCCAGATCCAGGCCGCGAAAAAAAATCAGGACCTTGTAATCTATGATCCACCGGAAGAGCTGCATCTTTATGCGGATGAACACCGGATGAACCAGGTCATGATTAATCTTGTCGGAAATGCCATGAAATACACGGATGAAGGCGGCCGGATTGAGCTGGATATTCAAAGCTGTGATCGTAACGGACTTACATTTACTGTAACCGATACCGGGGTCGGAATTTCAAAAGCTGAACTTAAGAAAGTATTCCAGGCCTTTACTCAGCTCGATGCTTCCTCGGCCCTTGCAACGGACAAAGGGGTTGGTCTCGGGCTTTATATTTCGTCGCAACTCATGCGTATTCATGGCGGAAAACTGGATATTAAAAGCAAAAAAGGGGTCGGCACCACAATGATTGCCATCCTGCCACCGGAAAGAGTGAGTCACGTGGCCGCTAAAGCAGTGTAACCGGCATTTTATAAACGCGACCCAGATTTTCAGGCGTGAATTTTACCGAAAGAATTACTGCTTCCTCTTCATCCTGACGATCCAGCACAGTGCCGTGCCTGTAAATCCAGGAAAGGCTTGCGCCATCCTCGCTGGGGATTTTTACACTGAGTATTTTCTGGTTTTCAGTTAATTTGCGCTCAACGGAAGCGAGGAAATTCTCGACCCCTTCCCCGCTGACGGCGGACATAAGGATTTTCTCCTCCTGACGGTCCACTGAGTTTTCGAGAAGCTCTATTTCATCCGCTTCAAGAAGATCCACCTTGTTCAGAACTTCAAGATAGGCGTCATCCTTTTCAACGGAAACACCAAGACGCTTCATCACGTCAAAAACATCAGCCTTCTGGGCCTCAGTATCCGGATGAGTAATATCCCGAACATGGACAACAAGATCGGCTTCCAGGACCTCTTCGAGTGTGGCGCGAAAAGCGGCCACAAGCTCGGTTGGCAGATCGGAAATGAAGCCTACCGTATCCGACAGGATTACGGTTTGCCCGCCCGGCAGGTCAATCTTGCGAAGGGTCGGATCCAGTGTCGCGAACAGAAGATCTTTTGCAAAAACATCAGACTGGGTCAATCGATTGAAAAGAGTGGACTTTCCAGCGTTGGTATAGCCGACAAGCGCGACAATCGGATAAGGAACTTTCTTGCGTTTTGACCGGTGAAGTTCCCGCGTTCGCACGACAGTTTCCAGTTGCCGTTTGATTTTGACAATCCTCTCGTCAATCAGTCGGCGATCAATCTCCAACTGCCGTTCACCCGGACCGCCGAGGAAACCTGCACCACCGCGCTGCCGTTCCAGGTGGGTCCAGGATCTGACCAGCCGTGTCCGTTGATAGGAAAGATGGGCAAGCTCAACCTGCAATCCCCCTTCCTTGGTTTGGGCACGATCGCCAAAAATCTCGAGAATGAGACCAGTACGATCAATGACCTTGGCTTTCAGGCGATTTTCCAGGTTCCTTTGCTGGACCGGTGACACCGGCCCATCCACTATCACGACATCGATGTCATTATGTTTGATGAAGCTTGCGAATTCTTCCAGTTTCCCCTCACCGAAAAGCGTGCCTGGCTTTGGTGCGGAAAGGGGAACAGTTTCAGAATGGACAACGTCTAGATTGATTGCTGCTGTCAGGGAAACCGCTTCAGCCAAACATCCTTCCGGATCCCGGATCTGTTTTTTCTCTCCGCGTTTAACGAAGGGGTGCAAAACAAGTGACTGATCTCCGGAGCGTGGCGATGCACGCTCAGTTTCGTAGTCCATCTAATCTTTCTATCTTACTTTTAAAACCGAACCTATTGGGCGTTCGGATCGTAAAGCTGCACGGGTGAGGCAGGCATTACAGTTGAGATCGCATGCTTGTAAACAAGCTGCTCATGTTTATCCCGGCGCAATGTCACACAGAAATTGTCAAACGCACTGATAGTACCTTGAAGCTTGACACCATTAACCAAGAATATGGTGACCGCAACATTGTTCTTACGGCAAAGATTTAGGAACACGTCCTGTACGTTTAGCGATTTTTCAGAGGCCATTTGCAGTCTCTTTCCTGTTTTTCAAAATTACTTTTTTAACTCAAAGAGCCGATATTCAACTTTCAAATATGGCCTTCTGTTCAGTAAAGGCAAAAAAGTTCTCCCCAAATAAGGATTTACCACAGAAAAAACAAGTCTTTTCATACCAAATCCGTAATAAAGTGATTTTTTGCGAGACTACGCTAAATATAGCACAGTATTCGAAAAAACTAATTTTCCATATATTCTTTGAAAACACCGCGCAATTCAATGGATATGGAGCCCGGTTGACCATTCCCGATCATTTTATCGTTAACTTTTATGACCGGCTGAACATAAGAAGAAGAACTGGTCAAAAAGACCTCTCTGGCATCATGAAGTTCGTCTTCTGAAAAGGCACGCAGCTCGAATTTAATACCTTTTTTCTCAAGTAGTTCCAGCAGGGCCGCCCGCGTAATGCCTGCTAGGATATTGTGATCTGTCTGACGGGTAATCAACACGCCTTCTTTGTTCACAATCCAGGCATTGGTGGAGCTGCCTTCGGTTACCAAACCATCTTCATCTACCTGAAAGGCTTCATAAGCCCCCTTCTCCACCGCTTCCTGTTTTGCAAGCACATTGGGAAGCAAGGAAACGGATTTGATATCCCGGCGTTTCCAGCGGATATCGGGCACCGTAATAACCGCAACACCCTCCTCGGCTTTCTTTTCAGATTTTTCCAATGATGTTTTCTTTGCCGTCATGACAAGCGAGGAAACTGCCCCGGCCGGAAATGGATGATCCCGGCGGGAAACCCCGCGCGTTACCTGGATATAGATCAGCCCTGTATCAACACCATTTTGCCGAAGAACTTCCTGCATCACCAGTTGCAGGGGTCGCCGTTTCATGGGTTCATCTATTTGCAGCTCCTCCATACTGCGCCAAAGGCGGTCCAGATGTCCGTTCTCATCGATCATTTTTCCCATGACGATAGGGATAACCTCATAGACACCGTCAGCGAATTGATATCCGCGGTCCTCGATATGCACAGTCGCATGATTATGAGGAAGATACTGGCCGTTTACATATGCAATTCTGGACATGGTTCACCTGATTTAACGACGCCAGAGCGCTGGCGTTAGAAGAGCAAGAACGGTAAAAAACTCCAACCGTCCGACAAGCATGGCAATACATAATAATATCTTGGAAGAAGACGGCAAAGCACTATAGGAAACAAAATCCGTTGTCCCGCTTCCAAGCCCCGTCATTTCGGGAGTAATAGCTGCACCAGCATTTGCCAGGTTCGCGACCGTCAATGCGGACGCCGCCTGGAAATCAAGACCGGTAAAGGTCAACCCCAGTGAAATCAGGATAATCGCGCTGCAATAAAGGGAGAAAAATCCCCATGCAGACAAAATATTTTCCCGGGTCATCGTCGCTTCGCCGTATTTCAGGGGAACAATCGCACTGGGAAAACTGAGGCGGCGGATTTCAGCAACCCCCTGTTTCAGGAGCATAATTGCCCGCATCAATTTAATCCCGCCAGTCGTAGAGCCTGTCGATCCACCGATACTCACAAGAAGGAAAACGATGAAAAGGACGCCAACCGGCCAGAAATATTCACCACTTTCTGATACCGGTGCCATCATGTAACCCGTTGTTGTGAGTGCGGAAACTGCATTGAACAACGCATAGCGAACAGCGATAAAGGGCGCGAGGTCCGTCTCCAGAAGGATCATTGCAAGCATCGCTGCAGTACTGAAAACCAGTACAAACATCAGATAGCGATATTCCGGGTTTTTAAAATAGGATTTCCGGTCGCCATTAAAAAAGGACCAATGCAAACTGAAGCTAATCGCCCCCAGGATCATAAAGACCAGCAGAATTATCTCTGTAAAGCGGTTATTGAAGAGTTCGAGACCTGTATCGGAAACCAGAAACCCACCGGTTGCCAGGGTACTGAGGCCATAGCAAATAGCATGAAAAACATCCATGCCCGAAAAGATCAGAAGCAAAATACAGATCACCGTCAGAAACATATAAATCTGCAATATGGAAAGAACGGCGAAACGAATACGTCTTGTCAATCGCCGCCGGGTACTTTTGGCAATCGCCCGATTAAGCGGCGTATTACCAGGCATATTAAAAGCTGCAGCCAGTGTTGAGACCATGACAATAAGCGCAAAACCGCCAATCCACTGGATCAATGCTCGCCAGATCAGAATACCGCTGGATTGCTCTGACAGGTTATCAATAATTGAGGCCCCATTTGTCGTGAACCCCGAGAGAGCCTCAAAATAGGCATCAAGGGAGGTTTCCACGGCACCGGAAAGGTTCAGCGGAATAGCTGCAAAAATGGGGACAACCGTCCAGATCATAAAGGCTGTCAGGAACGTCTCCCGCCTTGTCAGGCTCGGATTTTCCATTCTATTGGCCAGGATCAAGCCCCCGCCCAAAAAAGAGGTGCCAATGGCTGTTACCAGAAAGGCCGATGTTGTCACAAAATCCCCGTCAGTCAGCGCATAAATACTGGGCACCAGCATCATGGCTGCAAGAAGGGTAAGAAACCATCCGAGGATGGTCATGACCGGAGCGAGCAACATTGATCAGAAGAATTCCAGGCTGACAGAGAACATTTCTTCAACTTTACGTACAGCATTGCTGAGCGCAAAAATAACAACCCTGTCATTTGGTTTGATAATGGTCGTTCCGCGCGGGATCACCACTTTTCCTTCGCGCATAATCGCACCGATAATTGTGCCTTGCGGCAATTTCACATCGCGCAACTCCTTGCCGACCAGCTTTGAAGTTTCCAGGGCTTCCCCCTCGACAACCTCAGCGGCACCATCCTGGAAGGAGTGCAAGCCCCTTATTCGTCCGCGGCGGATATGACGCAGAATTTCAGATACAGTAGTTGCGCGAGGATCGACAACCACATCAACCCCGAGGGAGGTCATCAGATTGGAGAAAACCGGATTATTGATCAATGTGATTGCAGTTTCACTTCCCTGCCCCTTGGCAAGCAGAGATGACAGGATATTCACTTCATCATCATTGGTGAGCGCAACTATGGTCTCGGCGCGACGAACATTGGCTTCTGACAGGATTTCAGGATCGAGGGCATCACCGTTCAGAACAATCGCTGATACCAGTTGCTCCTGAATAAATTCCGCGCGCTTGCGACTGGTCTCGATCAGCTTCAGGGAAACATTTTTCATTTCCCGCTCTATTGTCTGCGCCAGATGAAGGCCGATATTTCCGCCGCCAACAATGACAATATTTCTTGCTTCCTGCTCTTCATGACCGAATAGCGGCATGGCACGAGACACATGCTCGATATCCGCTGCGAAATAAACCTCATCGCCTGGAAACATCTGGTCATTACTGGAGGGGACAATCATTTTGCCTTCACGGTAAATCCCTACAACAACAATGTTCAGATCAGGAAACAGCTCGGTAAGCTGACGAAGGGGGGTATTCACAATCGGACAGCTTTCATCCAGCCGGACACCGATAACCTGCACAAGTCCATCTGCAAAAGAAACCGTATCAAAGGCCCCAGGTACTTTCAGGCGCCGGGCAATGGCTTCCGCGACTTCCACCTCGGGTGAAATAATAACATCAATAGGAAGATGATCCCGGCTATAGAGATCAGACCACATGGGTTCCAGATATTGCTGAGAACGAATCCGGGCCACTTTTTTAGGAACATCAAAAAGGGAATGAGCCACCTGGCAGGCAACCATATTCACTTCATCGCTATAAGTGACAGCAATGATCATCTCGGCTTCCGGGGCGCCGGCATTTTCCAGCATTTCTGGATGAGAGGCGTGACCAACCATCGCCCGAACGTCCAGCTCATCACCAATTTTCTGTACAAGTTCAGGGTTCTGATCGACGATCGTCACGTCGTTCCCTTCACGGGCCAGTTGCCGGGCGATGTTCGAGCCAACCTGACCCGCGCCACATACAATAACCTTCATAGCCTCAAGGCCCCCGCCTCGTTATTGTTGATGTCTATTCTGTCTCTTTTACCCGTTCACTGTTGTGAATGCCAAGCGATTTCAGTTTGCGGTGCAAAGCTGATCGTTCCATTCCAACAAAGGACGCGGTTCTTGAGATATTCCCGCCAAAGCGGTTCACCTGAGCCTCCAGATATTCTTTTTCAAACCTCTCACGTGCATCACGAAGCGACAACGTCATGATTTCTGTGCTGTCCTTGCTCCCACTCATAACAGATTGTGATGCCCCTGCATCTGCAGGGATCATTTCTGCAGAAATTGTGGCGTTCTTGTCATCTCCGCCAAGGATCATAATTTGCTCAATGACGTTTTTGAGCTGTCTGACATTCCCTGGCCAGTTGGAGGCTTGCAGTGTCGCAATGGCATCCTCACCGATTTTCCGAACAGGCATGCCGGAATTGGTTGCAAAGCGCTCTATAAAATAGCGGGCAAGCGGAGCAATATCCTCCAGACGATCTTTCAAAGCCGGAATTTCCAGGGGAACCACACTCAAACGATGGAAAAGATCCTCACGCAGGCGTCCACTTGACATGGCTTCGGCAAGATCCTGGCTGGAAGAAGAAACGACGCGCACGTCCACCTTCACTTTTTCATTACCGCCAACGCGTTGAAAAGACTGCTCAACAAGAACCCGTAGGATTTTCCCCTGCGTTTCAAGTGGCATATCCGCTATTTCATCCAGGAAGATAGTACCGCCATGTGCCTGTTCCAGCAGACCACGGCGCGCGCCCTTGGCAGAATTCATCCGCCCTTCTTCAACTCCGAAAAGCTGTATTTCCAGAAGCTCAGGGGTCATCGTCGCCGCATTCAATGCAACAAAAGGGCCGTTTGTACGCAGTG
>JAKSCD010000216.1 GCA_022360775.1 Sneathiellales bacterium
AAAGCAAGGATGATCTGGTTACTGAATATCTGGTTTCCCGGGACCAGCCAAGCCTGCAGGCCTTTCAGGACTGGTATGACGCAGCAGAAGGTGGTGTCGCTGACAAGGTTACCGCCATTTTCGAAAATGTTGCTAAAAACGCGCTGCATCCGAGATGGAAAGGCTGCGGGTTTTTACGGACTGTTGTTGAACTTGCAGACAAGCCAGGGCATCCGGCTGTCAAGGTGGGCGCTGCCCATAAAAAGCGATTTGAGGACTGGCTTGCCAGTGAATTCTCCAAGGCAGGGCTGAGTGACCCTGAAAAGACGGCGAGAACCGTTATATTGCTTATGGAAGGGGCATTTGCCATTTCCATGTTTCATAAGGATCCGGATTACATCCTGCAGGCTGGCAGATCCGCCAGCGCTATAGTCGCTTCTGCTTCCAAAAAAGTCTGAATAGTGTGGATTAAAAAAGCCGGAGTGGTTACTCCGGCTTTTTTTGTTTAATTTATCAGCTTCTGACATTTGTCAGGAACTGATCAACCTTACCACGAAGTTCCGTGGAATAGCCTTCGAGATTAGTTGCGGTATGCAGAACGGTACCAGCCGCTGTCCCGGCTTCACCGGCGGCCTGGGACACCTCGCCGATATTGCTGTTGACCTCGGTAGTGCCTTGCGCTGCGGTTTGTGCACTGCGTGCAATTTCGCCTGTCGCGGCACCCTGTTCCTCAACGGCTGCCGAAATACTGCTGGTCACTTCACTGATTTCGGAAATGGTCTTTACAATATTTTCGATCGCCCCCACCGCTTCCGTGGTGACATTTTGCATGCCGGAAATCTGGCCAGTGATTTCTTCAGTTGCCTTTGCTGTTTGTGAAGCAAGGTTTTTCACTTCACTTGCAACGACTGCAAAGCCTTTACCCGCTTCACCGGCGCGTGCATCCTCAATGGTCGCGTTTAGCGCGAGCAGGTTGGTCTGCTCGGCAATATCATTAATCATACCGACAACTTCCCCAATACGCTGCGCTGAAGAGGCGAGACTGTTCATTGTGTCATTTGTGTTGTTGGCTTCATCAACGGCGCGGCTGGTAATACCGGCTGATGTGGTAACCTGGCGACTGATTTCCTGAATGGAAGAGGACAATTCCTCTGTCGCAGCCGAAACAGAGTTTACACTGCTGGCCGCTTCCTCAGAAGCACTACTGACCACATGAGAGCGTTCGGATGCCCGGTCTGCTGTCTTGGTCATCAATTCAGCAGAAGTTTTCATTTCGGAAGCGGCGTCAGAAAGCTGACTGATAAGGCTTCCAACCTCGCTTTCAAAACTGTCTGCCATGTTATGCAGTGCATCTGCGCGTTCTTTTGCGGCCTGTTCCTCAGCGGTTTTACGTTCCTCTGCCAGACGAGCTTCTGTTTCCTGGCGTTCTGCATCGCGGCGTTCTTTTGCCAGCCTTTCCGTTTCCCGTGTTTCTTCGGCTTCTTTTTGCAGGCGCGTGTTCTCAATGCCGTTTTGCCGGAAGGTTTCAACGGCAGCAGCCATCTGGCCAATTTCATCGCTACGATCCTGGGCCGGGACCTCGCTTTTGAAATCACCGCCAGCAATGATATTCATTGCTTTTGTCATTCGGGTAATCGGCGCTGAAATCCCGTTCGCCATAAACCAGACAATTGCGACCGCAACAAAAATAACGATCGCAGCAACAATCATTGTCACATTACGAACTTCATTGGCCGATGCGAAAACGGCTTCATCCGGCACGACATATACAAGAGCCCATTTGGCATTAAGACCTTCAAAGGAAATCGGAATGATCTTGGTGTGGCTACCGGCATCTCCTGTTTCCGCGCTGCCTTCAAATTCGACAATTTGCCCTTTTGCAACAGAGCCGAGGGCATTTAACAGCGGTACGGATGTTGTCTTGGTTCCGAGCTTTTCTGTTTCCGGCGTGTAGATATACAAGCCATCAGGTGAGGTCAGTTTGATAAATCCGGCGTTCAGCGGTTTAACATCAGCCATGGTTTTCTGAAGATCCGTCATTGCGATATCGGAGGTTACAATACCAATCGCATCACCTTTTGCATTTCGGATAGGGATTGAAATGGTTGTCATCAGAACATCCACCCCTTCAACAGGATAGATATAGGGCTCTGTCACGATCGCTTCGTTGGCTTCAAGCGGAACTGTATACCAGCCGTCAATTCCGGCTTCTTTCGTCATAATCAGCTTCTCGATGCCAACCTTACCGTCTTTCTGACGGAAGAAGTAAGGGACAAACCGGCCTGTTTCATCGCTATAGGCATCCCCCTTGAACTGATTATCCTTGCCATTTCCGTTTGGCTCAAACGCGACTGTCGCGCCGATGAGCTGCGGGTTATCTTCAACCGTGCGAATGGCAATCGCAGCGATTGCATCCCGTTCTGCAACACCTGATGCCATCATGGCTTCAACTGTTGCACCAAGGGCCTTGGCTGTATGATAAGCGGCTTCAATAATTTGTTTAACCTGTGCTGACTCGTATGCCGCATCAGCTTTTAAAAGCTCGGTTGTATTTTCCTGAGCCGTATCGGAAGAAACTGTTGTGGTTGTAAAAACGAGGGAGAGATTGCTTAGGAGCAGGATCCCCAAAAATAAGACGAGGAGTTTTTGACGAATAGTCTTCATTGTGACCGCCTGTACATAATACGAAAATGTCGTCAATTGGCATGACGCTCTGATACTGGGTCTAAATCAAACAGGTAAATACTGTATGAACAGATTTCTCTTTCATAAAAATGTCATAATATACTTAGACGGCCGGAAAAAGACTGGCGAGGGGGATTAATAATCAGACTTGCAAGATAAAGCAGATCAGTTGACACGTTATTTTGACATCCCTACTGTCTGTGAGAAAATCCAATTTCATAAACAAGGAAACAGAGTGGGCTTTTCACTTGCTAGACTGGTTCAGGACAGTTTTCTGCTTTTGCCGGCTGTGGTGCCATCCTGGCGTTTCTTTGATGAAATCGCGCCGTCACCACGGGTGGAATATCTGTTACTGGGGCATGAACAGGAAGAATGGCTGGAATTCAGGCCAAGGCCCGAAAAAATTTCCATTTTCAAGATGTTACGGCGAATGGTGTGGAACCCGACATGGAATGAAAGCCTGTTTTTGGTGAGTTGCGCCGAGAGGTTGATGGCTGAGCCGACAGATCATAGTGCAAACGAAATATTTGATCGGATATCGCGAGATTTATTCGTTGCGAATAAAGGAATGGCACCGGCCCCTTTTTTGAAGTTTCGCCTTGTTTTTCTGTATCGGGTAAATGGCATTATTGAAAGACATGTCACTTATCAATCTGAAGCTCGTGCTTTGGAGCGCGAGGGACCTTTATGAGTTTTGATGATGCCCTTCGCCTGACAGAAATACTACTGGGGCTGGTTTTCCTTCAGCAATGTGCAGAACATCTGAAAGGAACTGTAAGCGAGCAGGTGATTTATATTCCCCGCGCCTTGTTAAGCGGTTTATTGGTTTTTGGTTTTTTCACATCCTGGATCTGCCTAGGGCTCTGGTTTATCGCGCTTGCGCAACTTCACCGGTTTCAGGGCCCCTATAACGGGGGAAGCGACCGGATGAGCCATCTGGTGCTGAGTATTCTGACCCTTACCCATTTCCTGCCGGAGCAACAGTGGAAAGAGCTCGCTTTTGGTTATCTTGCCTTGCAGCTTACACTGTCTTATTTCATCTCCGGCTGGGTGAAGGTTGTTAATCCCGAATGGCGCGCGGGCCAGGCGTTGCAGGATGTCTTTCGCTACTCCGCCTATCCGGTAAGTGAACAGGTGAGGGGATGGGCCGATCATCCTCGATTGCTTCTGGTGATGTCCTGGTCAGTCATACTTTTTGAGCTGGCTTTTCCTCTCAGCCTTCTTAGTCAACCGACCTTGATTGTCGGGCTTGTGGTTGCGGCGACCTTTCACTTTACCAATGCCTGCCTGTTCGGGCTTAACCGGTTTTTCTGGATCTGGCTGACCGCATATCCCTCAATTTTATGGTTGCAGGACAGAATATTCTGACCGGTGGAATGGATCACACTGGCCAAGGCTGGATAAGTTCAGCTTTTTACATAATAGGAAGGATCGTCGTCGATTGTCAGCCGGTGCAAAAGCCGCTCATATCCTTCAAACCCGCCGGTCGCCTGATGTAGAACAGAGCGGTTATCCCAAAGAACCAGCATGTCCGGTTCCCATTTATGGCGATAGACGAATTCATCATGACCCTGCCACTCATATAATTCCCGCATCAGGTTTCGGGCTTCTTTCTTGTCGAGATTTTCAAAATCCACAACATAACTTCCGCCCATAAAACCGGATTTGCCGCTTTCCGGATGCGCCCGGATAATCGGATGCGTTTGCTGTGCGCTCGCCTCGCTTGATGTTTTGATGTTCATGGCGCCGTCATAATTCTCATCGGCATACATTCCATCATCCGCATAGGCATGGTGAGCGGAATGAACGGCCATTTTACCTTCATATTTTGCCCGCATATCAGCCGGCATTTTCTCGAGGGCCAAATGCTGGTTTGAAAATAGAGTATCGCCGCCATGAGGAGGAATTTTGATCCCGTAGAGGCATGTCGCGGCGGGAGGCTGTTCCTGAAAACTCCAGTCCGAATGCCAGTTATCCGCAAAAAGCTTACCTTTTTCATCTGCTTTTCTGTGAATGGCGGCGACCAGATCATGATCGTCAATCGGTCCGATAAAGGGATCATCTCCGATAGGGCCAAAATAACGGGCTACACGGACCAGATCATCATTGCTGAGCTTCTGATCCGGGAAAATAACAACATGATGTTCTAACCAATGCGTGCGGATTTCATTGATAACATCCTCATCTACTTCTTTAGAAAAATCCACGCCGCGAATGAAGGCGCCGCAGGCCTGACCTGTTCCCGTTACTTCAATCATTTTCCATAACCCGTTTTTTATTCTTTTTGAAATTATTCTCAAACAGGAGTAATTGAAAAAAAGTTGTTGATCAACAACTAAATTTTGCAATTGTAGCCTGTTGCTTTTAAAAAGAGAGTGAGGGGAACAGAGTGTCTTCAGCAGGGGAGGCGGGAATAGAAAGAGAGGATCGTTCCTCAATCCTCTCAATTTAAAGATATTTTCCGAACTTCCGGGTTACCCGACGAATTTCAGGTCAATGCCGCAGAATTGAAAACGATCCTCTGAAACCGGATATCCTTCCGTCTTTGCTCTTGTGAGAATTTCTTCCTTTTTCGGAGTTTTTATCTCTATCGCGGAAAAGCACTCAAGATGATCTGTATCATTAGGGCGAAAACGAAGTTCTCCATATTCAAGTTTTAACGCTGCATTTTCATTTTCTTCGAAAACGATGGGCGTTTCAAAAAGCTCTGACCAGGAGCTGGCTTTACTTAACGGGTCAGCGCAGTGAAACTCAAAACCAAGAACGTCCTCAACAAGCTCCTGATTGACACGTTCCTGCCATCCAGGGCCTGCCCATTCGTAAGACCCGAACCGGTCTTCACCGTTTTTATGCTGGTCAAATTCCAGTAATGTAAGACCGGTTGCCCTGGGCGAGAGCTGAATAAGAGAAGCGCCATCTGCTTCTTTGCTATAGACGAGCGGGATTGATAGCTTTTCAGCAATCGATCTTTTGCGGTTCAGATCATCACAGTCGAAGATGGCCATATAACCACCCGTTCCCTTGCTGCGCGCAAGAAAGCGGTGTACGGCCGTATTTTCCTGTATCGGTGCGACCAGTTCTATGAAGGTGCCGCCCACAGGAAAAAGTGCATTTTCCAGGCCGAACTCTTCGAGCCAGCTTTCATGGCACGGTTCTATTTCGAAAATACGCTGAAAGGCGCTTTGGTGTTTCTTGATATCGAGGGTTGCCAGGCAAACCTGTCTCAGTCGGGTGAAGGCTTTGCTGCTCATTTTTCTTCCTTTTTGCCTAGCCTGCCTTAATCATTAGAAAAATGCAATGCGTGTCGATTTTGAACTTATGCCGGGTTGTAGTATAGTACGGCCTCCTTTTTCGGATGGAGTTATTAAATGCGTTGGGAAGAGCTTGGAGACCAGAATTGTTCTGTAGCCCGGTCCTTGGCAGTTTTTGGCGATCGCTGGACCATGGTGATTATCAGAAATTGCTTTCAGGGGGTGCGTCGATTTGACGATTTTCTGGAAGGCTTAACACTCTCCCGAACCATTTTGACAGACCGTTTGAACAAACTGGTTGAGCATGGTGTCCTTGAAAAAGTCCCCTATCAGGAAAGACCCGTTAGATATGATTATCGCCTCACCGAAAAAGGAAAGGATTTACATCCGATAATCATGGCCTTGGTCGAGTGGGGGGATAAATATTATGCCATTGATGGTGAGCCGCCAATCATCAGAACCCATAAAAAATGTGGTCATGACTGTCATACGATAACCGTTTGCTCGGTATGCGGTGAAGAGGTCAAGGCGCATGATATGACCGTCCGGGCCAACCCCAGAGCAAAAAGAGCTTTGGCAAAAAAAAGCGCCTGAAGAAGGGGGCTTCAGGCGCAATCAGGCAGAGAAAGGGGAGAATTATCCTTGCTGCCTGATGATCTCTCTTTCAACAGCATCCATACGGTCCTTACCGAAGAACATTTCCTCTCCGACAAAGAAGCTTGGACAGCCAAAGACACCGCTTTCTGCAGATTGTGAGGTGTTGGCTATCAGCGTGTCTTTCACATCCTGATCCTGGATGCGTTTCATAAAGTGATCAGCATCCCATCCGTGATCAGTAAACGCTTTTGCGATCGTTTCGGGATCACCCATATTCAGGTTATTCTCCCACATATCCTCCATAACACCATCGACATATTCGGTCAGCATTCCGTCCATTTCCGCGACGATTGCAGCGCGCATCAGGGGGACGGTATTGATAGGGAAGTGAGAATTCATCTGGAAGTTTGAAAGGCCGTGATCGCGGACAAAGCGCATCATTTCAAGACGGTTATATTCCGGCTTGTTTTTTACATCTTTATAAGTGACGAAAGGGGCCTGGTTATTGGTCAGTTTAAAAATACCGCCCAGGAGAACTGGAAAGTAATCGAACTTCACGCCAGTGCGATCTTCGATGCCCGGAATGAGCTTGTGGCTCATATAGCAATTGGGGCTTGCGAAATCTATATGAAAGGTGACATTTACGGACATGTTTAATTCCTGTGTATAGTTTGTTGTTTTTATTTGTATTTTACCACTTTTCAATCCAAGGACGTACATCGATCTCGAAGGTCCAGGAATCTCTTGGCTGGCAATGCAGGTGCCAGTAGTTATCAGCGATATGATCCGGATTGAGGATACCATCCTGATCTTTTAAGGCATAGCGCTCAGGGAAGTTGGTTTTAATAAAATCCGTATCAATTGCGCCGTCGACAACAACATGTCCCACATGAATACCCAGCGGCGCAAGTTCTCTTGCCATGGATTGGGCAAGTGCCCGAAGGGCATGCTTCGCACCGGAAAAAGCTGCAAAACGCGCTGCACCGCGCGTACTCGCCGTCGCGCCTGTAAAGATCATGGTGCCGCGGCCCCGATCCCGCATCTTCCGGGCCACTTCCCGTCCCGTAAGAAACGCAGAAAAACAGCCCATTTCCCAGATTTTGTAAAATTTACGAGCTGTCTCCTCAAAGATGGAGGAGGGAACATTGGCACCAATATTATAGACAAAAACTTCAATCGGGCCGACATCCTGTTCAATCTTTACGACCAGCTCGATAACCGCTTCTTCTTTGCGGGCATCCGTACCGAACGCGATCGCCTTTCCGCCAGCCTGTTCTATCTCCTCAACAAGAGGCGCGAGCTTGTCCTCACTCCTCCGGACACAGCAGGCTGTAAAACCTTCCCTGGCAAAGCGTTTGGCAATAGCGCCGCCCGTGGCGTCTCCGGCACCGATAATTAGTGCGACTTTCTGTTGGGTCATTTGGCATCCTTCTTATCGTTATTTTGTTAGTTTAAATAATGGACTTATTATTTTCAATAGCGGATTTGGCCTTTTGAAGAGGCGCTGCTTTTCAGGAAATCCCAAGGGGGTACATCTGTAATTCCGATCACAGTCTCAAATCTTGTTTTTAAAATTAATATCATTAAATTAATATTGTTAATTTTATTGGAGATCAGGATGGTTCGCCCTAAGAAAAGTGAAGCGATTGATATTCCGCATCTTGCCGTTCAGGAAGCGATCCGCTTTCTGCAAGAACAGGAAACGCTGGAGTTATCCCTCTCCATGCTCTCGGCGAAAATCGGATGTAAACCGCCGGCACTTTATAACCATTTCAGGGGAAAAGACGATCTGTTCAGGCAGGTGCGCCTGGCCGTTTTTCAGCAGCAGATCGCGGCAAAAAAAGAAAGATATGAAGGGAATGTCGAGGATCCGCTGGCGGCGCTCATGGAAGGGGGGCTAGCCTATCTCTCCTTTGCCGAGAAGCACCCGGCGCTTTATCGGCTTCTCTATTGCCCGGGAGAGAAAATCCTTTCAGGTGATCGTGATCCGATTGCCGACAATGCCCTCGAAATCCTCTCAAGCGGAATAGAAAATTGTCAAAAAGCCGGTTTCGCTACAGGTATGAATGCGGCAAAACTTGCAAGTTTTCTCTGGTCTGCAGTTCATGGTGCAGCTTTGCTGGCCATGGACCAAATCGATCAAAAAGATGCTTCTGAACGCTGGGATATTGCCCGCAATACCGTGCAAACCAGCATTCGCCTCTTCAAGCAAACGACTTCCAGCTAGTTCCTTTTCATCCCTCACTAAAGGAGATTTCAGTGTCAAAGATAAAGAAAACCCTCATGATCGGGGGTGTGATCTCGGCTGCCCTGATCACTTATGTCGCTTTTTCTGCTTCCTCAACCCGGGAACAGATAAATCAGGCGGAGCAGGATGTTAAAATTAAAGCAGAAAAACTGCCGTTAGCATCGGATCAGAAAACAGACTTGTCACATCTGCCTGAGCCGGTAAAACGCTATTTTACTTATGTTTTTCCTGATGGCCTTAAACCAGAATACCGATGGGCTGAAGTGGAGATGAGCGGAAGTTTCAGGCGTCCGCAGACTAAAGGATTTGCGCCAACTACAGCACGGCAAGTTGTCTCTGGCACTGATCCGGATCTGGTTTTTTCAGCGGATACACCAATTGCCGGCCCCCTATGGGCGATTGCCTATGATATCTATGTTAACGGCCAGATGGAGATGGAAGCGAGGCTTCTTTCAACCCTCTCTGTCATGCATGAAACAGGTACCCCGATCCTGAACCGTATTTCGCTAAGGCGATGGTTACTGGAAAGCCCGACCTATCCTTTTGCCTTGCTGCCTGGTGGTCCTGTCACCTGGGAAGCGGTCAGTAAGAATAAAGCCCGGGCAACAGTCAGGGCCTATGGTGAACAGGCGTCCCTGATTGCTGAAATTGATGAGCAGGGCAGGTTGATCAGTTTTGCCGCCGAGGAAGATGGAGATCTCACAACGCCTTATCATGGTTCCGGCGAATATGTAAAACGCAGGAATTATCAGCTGATAGACGGTATCCGGATCCCGATGAATTTCGAGATTTCCCGAATGGCGAAGGGGAAAATCTATCCATTCTGGAAAGGGCGTATTGACATGATCCGTTTTGGAAAAAACTGAAGAAGGATCCGGTAACAGAGTCTCTCAAAGAGAGAGGCTCTTTCAGATTGAGACTTTCAAAAGGGAAAGCGCTGTCTCAACGGAAGTCTCTGCCAGCGGATCTTCTCCATCATAAGTGACACCGCAAAGCCGTATATGGTCAGGCTCGGCCACGCGTGCAATAAGATCCGAAAGGCCTTCCAGATAGTCAGGACCAAGATGTTCATCCCTGAACATTTGCCGAAGGGCCTTGCGGACGCATTGGCGATTACTGGTGGAGGCAAGAATATATCCTTCAGAGACAATACATTCGGGCCGGGTTAAAATGGAAAGATGCTCTTTGGAATAGGCCCTGTAACGCAGGAGATGATCTTTCAGTGCAGCACGGTTTTCGTCATAATTCTGCGCGCGCCGCAAGGATTGGCGTGTTTCTTCAAAGAGCGGTTCATATCCTACGGACATAAAGGAAAAGGCGAGGGAGCCAATATCCGGAAAGTGCCGATACACCGTTCCGCGGCCCAGTCCTGAAAGCCTGACAATTTCCGACATGGTAGGCAAGCCTGGCTGTTCTGTACGGGTGGCATTGTGAAAGGCCTCCATAATCAGTTCTCTGTTGTGAACAGCATCGCTGCGGGGCATGGTTTCTCCTGCTCGCCTTAAAACTCTATCTGGACAAATGTCCGTTTATGGATTATATGGACAAATGTCCGTTTAGGAAAGTTTTAATTCAGGGCTGCATTTTCAGCATAAAAACAGGAGAAAACCCGTGTCACTGCCTCCCGTCCTTCAGAACAGATTGTCTGTTCCTGTTATTGGTTCACCACTTTTCATTATTTCCAATCCTGATCTGGTGATTGCCCAATGTAAGGCAGGGATTGTTGGATCCTTTCCCGCCTTGAATGCACGCCCCGCAGAAGTTCTTGACCAGTGGCTGAAGAAAATCACTGAAGAGCTGGATGCTTATAACCAGGCTAACCCGGATAATCCTGCCGCGCCTTTTGCTGTCAACCAGATCGTGCATAAATCCAATGACCGTCTGGACCACGATGTTGAGATGTGTGTCAAATACAAGGTACCTATTGTCATTACCTCTCTGGGCGCCCGTGAAGATGTGAACGAGGCCATCCATTCTTATGGCGGTATTGTTATTCACGATATTATCAATAACTTCTTCGCCAAGAAGGCTATCCAGAAAGGCGCGGATGGTGTGATCGCCGTAGCCGCTGGCGCCGGTGGTCATGCGGGAACACTTTCCCCATTTGCCCTTATCCAGGAAATTCGCGAATGGTTTGATGGTCTGGTCCTGCTGGGAGGCTCTATCGGAACCGGTGATGCTGTCCTTGCGGCCCAGGCAATGGGAGCGGATCTCGCCTATATGGGATCAACCTTCATTGCAACCAAAGAAGCCAATGCAATGGAAGGGTATAAGCAGTGCCTAGTGGATAGCAATGCAGATGATATCGTCTATACCAATCTCTTTACCGGAGTGCATGGCAATTACCTGAAGCCTTCCATTGTGAATGCAGGTATGGACCCGGATAATTTGCCGGAAAGCGACCCAAGTAAAATGAATTTTGGCTCTGGCGGTAATGCCAAATCAAAAGCCTGGAAGGATATCTGGGGCTGTGGTCAGGGTATCGGTGCCATCAAGGAAATTGGAACAGCCGGAGAAGTGGTTGAAAAGCTGAAACGGGAATATGAAGCCGCCAAAAAACGGATTGCCTGATCGCTGATGGATTTATAAAGAAAAAAGCCTCCATCTAGGAGGCTTTTTTTGTTGCTAGGATTTGATGTCCAGCAAGGTTGCCTGCATTTCGTCCCAGGTGATGAGGGAGGCGATATTCGCTTCGTAAGATCGTTGGGCGATCTGGTTATTGACCAGATTGGTCGCAAGGTCCGTGTTGGGCACTTCCACAAACCCTTCGTCCGATGCCAGAGAATGATCTGGCACGTAGGCGAGGGCGGTCGCCGGATCCTTTGGCTTGATATGGACTTCCGGACCGCCAGAAGGGCCCGTGGTCTGGACAGCATCAAGTGCCTGATAAGCTGCATCTTCTCCCGTTGCACCAGGTGTGCCGACGGTCTGATGGTTTGCGATATTGCTTGCCCCAGTCGCTACGTGGCGTGTCGCGGCACGCATTCCGGCCAAGGCTGAACCCACAATAGAATCCATAGTCAATCCGATCTGTATAAAATTTTAAATAAACTTTATACGAAAATAAATAATCAATAATGCACTTTATAAGAGTTATTTCTTAACAAATTATTAATTTCTAAAGGGCGCTAATCCACAAGGATCATGATAACGGTGAACACAAGCAGGCTTGCCATCACAGCGTTAAAGATTTTCCGGGATTTTGGTGAAGAAAGCAGGCGACGAAGCTGTGTCCCGAGAATAACCCAGACCAGAACAGCAGGAAAGCTCACTGCTGCATGTCCTCCCACGAGGAAGGCAATATCTAATGCTGTAATCTCGCTCCCGCTGGTGAAAAGAGAGGGAATAGTGCTCGCAAGGATCCAGGCTTTCGGGTTGATATATTGAAAAAGCGCGGCTTCGAGAAAGCTGAGTGGTTTGCCTGCTTTTGTGGATGCAGCTTCCCCGGCATTGAAGATCCGCCATGCAAGATAGAGCAGGTAGGCGCTTCCCAGATATTTCATGACGGATTGTAAAATCGGAACTTGCGTAAAGATCTGCCCAAGTCCAAAGCAGACAATCGCCAGCATGATTAAAAAACCGAGATAAACACCCAGGAAATGGGGGATTGTTCTTCTAAACCCAAAATTCACTCCGGATGAGGCAAGCATGATGTTATTCGGCCCGGGTGTAACCGAATTGATAAAGGAATAAACCATCAAGGGAAAGATAGAGACACTCATCCGCACCACCCAAAAAAGATCAGATGAATACTGTGTCCCCTTTTTTAAAATAAGTCAATAATACTGACCAATTATGAATTTGGTTTTTCTATCCACAGGTTGAGGATTTCCGTGAATCTGCTGCGTGGTATCAGGACTTTCTGTTCTTCATCATAAAGGTTCTCAATCTCTATATTTTCTTTAGTTATCAATAAATTGAATAAATTTCCTGCGATCTCGAAAGAAGATCTGTTTTCCTTTTCGAAAAGATCTCGAAGATGGTTGGCGAAAGAAAGGTTATCGCGGATTTCAGTTTCGAAAAACTCGGCAAGCATTTCATTTTCAAACTTGTCACGCTTGCCATTCATTCTGTTCCATCCTTTCTATAGAGAGGGTAGGCAGTAATGATACGACCGTCTTTCAGCAGATACCCTTCAATCTTGAAGCCATAACCTGAAGGGCCTCGCCATTTCCTCGGATGCTCCAGTTCATCCTGGTGATAGGCCTGAAGGATTGCTTTGATGAGTTGCTGTCGTGTCAGATGGCTTGGAAACAGACTGGAGAATTTCTCCTTCCACTTTTTGCTATGGGGATCGTAAATTTCCACCAGTGCCGTATAAACGCCCGCTTTATTGGGCCCCTCCAGTTTCCTGGAAATTCGGGCTGTCCTGTTGGAGGGAGGATTACTGATGTGATGAAAGCCGGTGGGCCTGCCTCTTTGATTGATTTCGCCGTCAAAAACATGCACCAGATGAATAGGCGGGGTTGTGTCACTCCAGATCTTCAGGTCTTTGGGATATGCAAGGCAGGACCAGAAGACAAGCCCAAGAAGGAAAGGAAGTGCGAGAGAGGACCTTAAGGCGCTAGCCACCACCAGCCCCGCGCACGAAACTTTCCACCAGGCTTTTGGCAACCAGGTTCCATCCATCAACAAGCACGAAGAAAATCAGCTTGAAGGGAAGGGCGATCATGACAGGCGGCAGCATCATCATACCCATGGACATGAGGATGGAAGCAACAACCATGTCGATGACCAGGAAGGGGACGAAAAGCAAAAAGCCGATCTCGAAGGCCCGCTTCAACTCGCTGATCATAAATGCTGGCACAAGCACTTTTAGCGGGATTTCCTCTGGTGCTGCCACATCTTCAGTTGCACTGAGATCCATAAAAAGAAGGACGTCTTTTTCCCGCGCATGCTTCAGCATGAAATCCCTGAACGGAACTGAAATTCGTTCAAAGGCGGTTTCCTCGTCAATTTGCTCATTAATCAAAGGAAGAAGTCCTTCATCATAAGCCCGCTCGAATGTCGGGGCCATGATGAAACCTGTCAGGAACAGCGCAAGAGAGATAATGACGACATTCGGCGGAGTGGTTTGCACGCCGATGGCACTTCTCAGAAGCGAAAGAACAACAATCAGTCGCGTAAAGGAGGTGGTGACAATCAGTATGGCTGGCGCCAGACTGAGGACGGTCATCAGAACGATGATCTGGACAATTCGTCCGGTAAGCGGACCCGCTTCCTCTCCAAGGTCAAGGGATAGTGATTGCGCAAGGGCTTCTGCGGGGACAAACCACGCAACGATAGCCAAAAGCGCGGTTGCGACAAAAAGCAGATGAGAAGGGCGGAATTTTTTCAGCCAAATGGTGAGGTATGGTCTCCAGGCCTTCATTTTGACGGGTTCACTCTTTCATGAAGGGGAGGTAGTTTTGCGAAAGAAGGTTCTTTGCCTGCCTCCTCCGGCATGTCTTCATCGAGAAAAACCTCTTTTGGCGTTTCCGGTTTTTTGATCTGAATATTCTGCTCGATCACCAGGTCTCTCTCGGGTCCAAGAAGCAGGAGATGTTCCTGGTCATCGCGGCGAACCAGAACCAGTTTTCGTTTTGCATCAACGGAGGTAACCTGCGTGACCCCTAGGCGTTTGCGATCGCCCCGTTTTCCATCTGCCTTGGGGACCATTCCCATTTTTCGCCCGATCCAGGCCAGAAGACCGATAAGGCCCAATACAAGGATCAGAACCGCGATATATTTTATATAAGGAATAAGGTCCATTCGAAGATTGTTCCGTTACTCAGGCGTTCTTTTAGGTATCATTAACCAATAAAAGTAAACAACGTGTTGGTTTTTGAAAACTATTCTTTTTCTTTTGGGGGTTTTCCTTCAATCTGATCGATGCGGGTGCCAAGTTCTTTATAGCGAAGACGAATTTCCGCTGCCAGATCGTCGAGCATATTGAGGAGGTCCTTGAGTGCCCGGGTCAGACGATCCTTGTCTTCCGGGGATTGCTCACTCACCTGCTGATGGATGACCATGAGACGTTCAGGAAATCTCGAAATATCAACATCCCCGCCTTTTTTTGCGCTTTCGTGCTGAAGCTCAAGTTCTTTGGCAAGATCTGCAATCAGCGTATCAAGATCATGATCAACGGACATCAATGTCCCTTTCACTGAAGAAAGCGGCTTCACTTTCCGTATCACCCTGGGATTTATAGAGGTAGGAGAGAATTTCCGAAACAGCAGCGAAGGCTTCCAGCGGGATCGGTGTATCCACATCCACCTCTTTCAGGATTTGTGCAAGATCGGCATCTTCACGGACTTTAACGCCATGTTCAAAGGCAATTTGCAGGATTTGCTCTGCAAGTGCGCCTTCACCGGTTGCTGTGACAACAGGGGCGTCAGTACTTCCTTTTTCATGGGAAAGGGCAACCGCTAGAGGCCGTTTTATTTGTTGTTCTTCATTCTCTTGCTCGTCTGACATTGCCGCTCCGTTTTGCAGACTGTTTTGAGACCCTAGAAGCTATATAGATCAATGTCAATTAATGGCGAGCTTGAGCGAAAAAGAATTTAAAATCAGTTGATTATGCCGCTTTGGGAGCGATGATCATTTTCGCTGTTTCGCGAATGTCCCGAACCTCAGCATTGTCCAGTAATCCCCGCTCAAGCAATTCTCGATGACATTCTGCGAGGTTATAATGAGGGATAGAAGGGTAAAGGTGATGCTCGATATGGTAATTGACACTATGCGGAAACAGGAGAAAGCGTATCCAGGCAGGACCTGTATTCGTACGTGATGCTTTCATCGGTTCATCAAGGCTTCTTACAGCACCATGCTCGCAAATGGCGCGAAAACGCAAAATAGGCTGCAAAAGAGTGAGAAGCGGCAAAATCCAGAGAACCAGATATTCCAGCAAATACCCCATGTACCAGCAGATAGTCGGCATAATGATGTGAAAAGCCAGAACGCCCCAGCGATCGAGATCTGCTGCTTTTCGAAGGGCAGGGGATGTATCATCCAGAGGGCGGTTCTTCTCATATGCTGTATTGGCTTGATCCTTGTTCGGGGCAGGGGCACCAAAGAAATAGGAAAAGGTTTTAAAGGCCGTGCTGCCCGTCAGGTCTTTAAGCAGTTTTTTAAACAGATAGGCTTTGCCCCGGGGATAACCGCCATGAAGCGGAATATCCGGATCCTGTTTTCCGTAGAGATGATTATGATGAAGACGGTGAACCACCCGATAGCTGCACATGGAAATACCAACCGGGGATGCAATCAATCGTCCTGCCAGATCATTAAGCCAGCGGGTCTTGTACATTCTGTAATGCGCGGCATCATGCGCAAGAACAAAGCAGGCCTGCTGACGCGTGGCAATGATAAACAGGCAAGGGATAACAACCCATGGTGTCCAGTAATAGATCGATAATCCGATGCAGGCGGCAAGGATGGCTACTGTCTGTAGAAGTCCCAGCGTTGATTTCAAAGGATTAATGCGGGTAAGGCGTTTAATGATTTCCGGCGGGAGTGACTTGGCCCGGCGGGTGTCTTCACGGAACTCCTGACCTTTTTGAACCTCGGTTTTCATTCTTTTTATAACCTTGTCCAGAGACTGTCGATAACACTGTTATAATTTCATCATACTCCTGTCCGGCAAAAAAAGAAATCTTTTCTACGATTTGTTAGAAAATTTTCTTTCCCTTCATTTCCTGTTTTGGCAGAGATATAAAACTGGTTGTCTCAAAACTTTTTCATTTCTCACTTGCAACTGCTTAAGGGAATGATTATGTTCCCGGCCGAGATGCGACGCATGACGCCTTGAAATGGTACGGTCGCGATACCGCGTCTCGATAGAAATTTCATGAGGGTTGCCCTCTTTTTACAAAAGACTTGAATTGACCCAACGCGCTAGTGAGCGGGCCGCACTTCTGGTGGGGCGTCGATTATTTTTGGTCTTTTGATAACAGCCTGGACCGTCCAATTAGCGGGCGGCAATCGGAAAGGAAAAAGCTGAAGATGCAGTTAGAAAACGCGCTTACCGGTAAAAAAGTTGCCATCCTTGTTGCCAATGGTTTTGAAGAATCCCACATGACTGGCTTGCATAAAAGCCTTGTTGATACGGGAGCGGAAATCAAGATTGTTTCACCTGAAAAAGGTGTAGTGAACAGCTGGCATGATGGAAGCTGGGGCCATTTCTTTCCTGCAAACGCTTTTCTGCCAACGTCCATGTCCCATCATTTTGATGCGGTGATCGTACCAGGTGGCTCTCGCCATGTGACCCGTCTTTGTGCAGATCCTCAAACAGCACGCTTTATGCGCGGCTTCATGGAAGACAACAAGCCTGTCGCTCTTTTCGAGGATGCATTGAAGATTATCGCATTTGACGACACCCTGGCGGACAGAAAAGTAACCGTCGCAGAGGATATCAAGGAACTTGTCCTTGCCCAGGAAGCTGAGCTTGTTGAGGGTACGCTTAATGTGGATGATATGCTGGTAACAGGCACAGATGAGATCTTGCCTGTGGTCGAGAAATTTGTCGAATGTATCCAGAACTATGTTCCGGAGGCCTGGGAAGCTGCATAACTTCACAGAATAAACAATCGGGAATGCCTCCTTTTAAAGGGGGCATTTTTTTTGCCTTTTTTCCGCTTTTTGCGCGAAGTGTCATATGTGATTTTTACACTTTGTTAACCTTTGCTGCTTACGGTAAAGGCAGATCAGTTTGTGACACGTAAAGTGAGCTTTCGATGAGTTTACAGGATATACCTTTATTTTCCGCCCTGACGGAGCGTATGAAATGGCTAACGGCCAGGCAAAAGGTATTGTCACAAAATATCGCCAATGCCGATACCCCGGGTTATGAGGCGAAAGATCTGAAACCCCAGAAATTCAAGGATATGTTGCCGCGCCCGGAAGAAAGTACTGTTCAGATGGCGAGTACCAACAGCAAGCATATCCAGCTTGAAAGCAAGTCGGAATTCAATACCAAAAAGAACAAAACACCGTATGAAATTTCTCCGACCGGTAATGAAGTTGTCCTGGAAGAGCAAATGACGCATCTTGCGAATACCCAGCTGGAATACCAGATGACGACTTCACTTTACAAGAAACACCTGACCATGTTGAAAACGGCCCTTGGCCGCCAGTAATTGGAGTTCGTTAGATGGATTTGATTAAGTCAATGGCTATTTCAGCCTCCGGCATGAAGGCGCAAGGCGAACGCATGCGGGTTATTTCAGAAAATCTCGCGAACAAGGATAGCGTCGGAAAAACCGCAGGCGAGGATCCTTATCGCCGTAAAATGGTTTCCTTTTCCAATGAACTGGATCGTGAATTGGGCGCGAAAAAGGTCGTCGTCGATAATGTCGTCGAGGACAAGTCGGATTTTGGCCTTAAATATGATCCCAACCATCCGGCAGCAAATGAAGACGGGTATGTAAAGGTTCCAAATGTGAACGCACTGGTCGAAGTGATGGACATGAAGGAAACGCAGCGGTCCTATCAGGCCAATCTCGGAGCCATTGATGCTTCGAAACGAATGATTATGCAAACCCTGGATATCCTGCGCTAGGTGAGTGACGGAGAGAATTGATGGCGACGACAACCCCTCTTTCAGCGATGCAGGCCTATGGCAAGGCTCTGGATAATCTGTCCTCGATCAAACCCGGAGAAGGGGGCACCACTGTTGGTGTTGATGAGGCGGAAACTGGACCAAGTTTTTCCGAACTTGTGAAGGAAGCAGGGCGTGAAGCCGTTGCAGAAGGACAGTCTTCTGAAAAAGTCAGCCTTGAATCCCTGACCGGCGACTCTGGTCTTGCGGAAATCGTAACGGCGGTGAGTAGTGCAGAAGCGACACTTGAAACAGTAGTTTCTGTTCGTGATCGTGTAATTCAGGCTTATCAAGACATCATTAAAATGCCAATCTAGCCTCCGCGCTTTATTGCAGGAGGAATTAAGATGACCCCCACCGACGTTGTGGATGTTGCCAGGGAAGCGATTTGGGTGCTTTTGGCTGTGGCATCGCCAGTAATGCTGGTTGCTTTGGGGGTTGGCCTTGTTGTTGCTCTGGTTCAGGCACTGACGCAGGTTCAGGAGATGACCCTGGCCTTTGTTCCGAAGATCCTTGCGATCTTTCTTACCCTGATCGTCTTCTTTCCCTTTATGATCCAGGCAATGATAGATCTTATGGACCAGATCTCCCAGCGTATCTCGGCCTTGTAACGGAGAGCGCTACGGATGCTTCAGGAATTTCTGGAAGTTAACATCTTCGCTTTCCTCCTGGTCTTTGCAAGACTGGGGGCTGCCTTTATGGCTGTTCCCGGTTTTGGTGAAGGTTTTGTTCCTGTTCGCGTTCGCCTGACTATTTCGCTTGCTGTCACATTTCTTGTGACCCAGTTTGTGGCAGATAGTCTTCCTCCTCAGCCTTCTTCAGTTATGGCACTGACCCTTCTCCTCGTTGGGGAAATAATGATTGGCCTCATTATGGGCGGAGCGCTTCGGATGGCAATCAGTGGCCTTCATATTGCCGGTACGATAATCGCACAGCAGGCGGGTCTCGCTGCAGCGCAATTTTTCGATCCCGCTCAAATGACACAAGGAGCGGTTACCAGTAGTTTCCTGACAATCATGGCAATGACCATGATTTTTGTAACAGACATGCACCATCTGTTCCTGCAGGGAACCTATGCAAGTTATACTCTTTTTCCGGTAGGAGAGTTGCCGCCGCTCGGGGATATTTCTGAGCTGGTTACCGGCTTTGTCGCGGGAAGCTTTAAACTGGGTTTTCAGATTTCAGCGCCCTTTCTGGTTTATGGCCTGACTTTCTATTTCGGTATTGGTCTGATCAACCGGCTGATGCCACAGGTGCAGATTTTCTTCGTCGCAATGCCCTTGCAGATCGCGCTGGCATTTGCTGTTTTGTCAATCACTGTTGGAGCCAGTATTATGTGGTTCATCACTTATTATGAGGAAACGCTGATGCGTTTTCTTGGGGAATAGGGAATGGCAGACGATCAGGACGAAGCACAAAAAACCGAAGAGCCGACGCCGAAGAAGATAGAGGATGCCCATAAGAAAGGGCAGGTGGCTAAATCTCAGGAAGTGGGTCATTGGTTCATGACCATGGGAATTACCCTTGTCATGGTTATATTCATGGCAGGCTTTGGAAATGACCTCGCCTTTGATCTTTATAAATTTGTCGAGCAGCCTCACAATATTTCCCTGGAAGGCTTTAATCTTCGCAATATCTTTGCCGATCTCGGCTGGGCGGTTGTTGCGGTTATCGCCCCGGTCCTTGGGATGTTGATGCTGGCAGGCTTTCTTGGAAATGTAATCCAGCATCGTCCTGTTTTTTCTACCGAACGTATAAAGCCTCAATTCTCAAAAATTTCGTTATTTCAAGGTATTAAGCGGCAGTTTTCACTTAAGGCTGTCGCCGAGTTTTTAAAAGGCATCGCAAAGCTGACATTGGTTGGTGTTATCGCTTTTCTGCTGGTGATGCCGGAAATGAGTGAATTACCGCTGATGATGACCTATGAGATCAGCGGAATTCTTACGGCCTTGCAGGATCAGATCCTCAGCCTGCTTCTCGGGGTTGCCTCGGTGATGGGGGTGATTGCGGGGCTTGATTACATGTATCAGCGTTATAACCACTATAAGCAACTGCGTATGACAAAGCAGGAAATCAAGGACGAAAACAAGCAGTCTGAAGGTGATCCGATGATCAAATCCCGCTTGCGGGCTCTTCGGATGCAACGATCCCGTCAGCGGATGATGCAGGCTGTTCCGTCTGCTGATGTTGTGATTACCAACCCGACCCATTATGCGGTTGCGCTGAAATACAATCAGGCTGAAGATCCCGCGCCAGTCGTTCTGGCCCTCGGGACCGATAACATCGCCCTTAAAATTCGTGAAATCGCTAACGAAAATGAAATACCTATCGTTGAAAATCCCCCTCTTGCGAGAGCGCTTCACGCCTCCTGCGAACTTGACGAAGCTATTCCATATGAGCATTACCGGGCGGTTGCCGAGGTTATCGGTTACGTCTTGAAGTTAAAAAGAATGAATTAGGGATCAGGTAAAGAATGGGACCCGCATATAAACCCGGACGCGTAAGAGACAGAAGGTTCTTCCTCGGCGTGGATGCACGTCAGCTCGCAGCGGCCTATTTTCTGGTGGCAACATTAATCGTGATTGCTGCAATGCTGGGTCAGGAACTCAGTTTTCTTAACCTGATGATCCTGAGTGCGATGGTTCTCGCCGCAATGGGGATCGGTCTTTGGTATCTTATCTTTTATGGTTTGCGCCGTGCTGCTTCAGGTGATCTTGATCTCATAGCGGAGTTTGTCTCTGCCAGTCCGGAAGGTCGGCTTGTCACGACGAAGGAAGGTGAGTTTGTTCTTGCCAATGATGCATATTTTGACGTGATGCGTCTTGATCCACGTAATGGAAATAAAACCCTTCTTGAAGTTATGAAGGAGGATTTTGCTGCAAGGGAGCAGTTGAAATCACTTCAGAATACCGCAAATAAAGGCGAGCAGATCGGTCTTAGGGTTGAAATGAAAACCGCGGACGGGCGCTGGCTTGCGGTTCTTGCGCATCCAATAAAAGCCATCCCGGATTGCCTGATCTGGTATGTCGCTGAAACCACCACCCAGCACAAGATTGAGGAGGTGGAGCGGAGCGAACGGGAGAAGCTCTCGGAATATTTCAATAATGCGCCTGTCGGTTTTTACTCTCTGGACGAAAGAGGGCGTATTCAGTTTGTGAACCGAATTCTTGCAGATTGGCTCGGATATCATCAGCGAGAGCTGTCCGAGGGGAATATTGCTTTCTCGGACGTGATTATCAAAGGAGATGACCGCCAACTGAACCTGATGGACAATCTGACCGACGGTGGACATCGTTATGAAGGTGAGCTCCAGCTTCGGCGAAGAGACGGCACAGTCCTGCCTGTTCATATCACACAGACACTGGCACGGGATGAAAATGGTGAGGTCATTGGATCGCGCAGCGTGGTTCGGGAATTGCTGCAGGAGCAGCAGTGGCGCGAACGGGTTGAAAGCGCAGAGCAACATTTCCGCCGGTTTTTCGAAGCCGCCCCGATCGGCATTATCATGCTGGATAAAAACGGCGTTATTGCCGAAGGGAACCCTGCTTTCCGTGTGATGACAGAAACAGTAGTTGATAATGTCATTGGCCGGCATGTAACGGAGCTGGTGCTTGATCAGGATCGCGATGCGCTTAATGAGAAAATTGCTGAATCTTCAGCCAGTGATTTTGCCCCCAAACCGATCGAAATGAAGCTCCTGGACGGAGAGCGGGTGGCCAATTTTTATATCAGTGCCATTGCCGGCTCAGATGGAAATGCAGAAAGCCTGCTTATTCATATCATCGATACATCGGCCCAGCGTCAACTTGAAGTCCAGTTTGCACAAAGCCAGAAAATGCAGGCGGTAGGACAGCTGGCAGGGGGTATTGCCCATGATTTTAACAATCTGCTGACAGCCATGATCGGTTTTTGTGATCTCTTGTTGCTGCGTCATCAGGTGGGTGATCCGTCTTACTCTGATATCAGTCAGATCAAGCAAAACGCCAATCGTGCGGCCGGACTTGTTCGCCAGCTTCTCGCCTTCTCCAGACAGCAAACCTTGCGGCCAAAAGTGACAGATATCACCGAGGTTCTTGCCGAGCTTTCCAATCTGCTTCGCCGCCTGATTGGTGAAGCTATTGAACTGGAAATCAAACATGCCAGAGATCTCTGGCTGGTGAAGGTTGACCAAAGCCAGTTTGAACAGGTTGTGATCAATCTCGCTGTGAATGCACGAGATGCCATGTCAGGTGAGGGCAAGCTGACGTTCAAGACGGAAAATTATGTCGTCCGGGTTCGGGGTAAGGATGCCCATGAACTGGTTCCGACCGGGGAATATATTAAAATCAGCGTGACGGATACCGGTACGGGTATTTCTGAAGATGTGATTGAGAAAATCTTTGATCCGTTTTTCACCACCAAGAAAGTGGGCGAGGGAACGGGTCTCGGACTGAGTACTGTTTATGGGATTATCAAACAGACAGGTGGCTTTATCTTCGCAGAAAATAACGAAGGTGCCGGTATTACCTTTAATATCTATCTGCCAAAACATATAGAAGCCATGTCTGCCGCGACCGAGGGAGCAGAAGAGCCTCAGAAGGTTCATCGGGATCTTTCCGGTGTTGGGACGGTTCTGCTTGTGGAGGATGAAGATCCTGTGCGTTTGTTTGCATCTCGTGCCCTTCAGAATAAGGGATATGAAGTTTTGCAGGCGGATTGCGGCGAATCTGCCCTTGAAGTGTTTGAAAATCATGAAGGAGAGATTGACCTGCTGATCACCGATGTGGTCATGCCCAGTATGGATGGACCAACACTGGTGAAAAATATCACCCAGCAAGTGCCGGACCTGAAGGTGATCTTTATTTCCGGATATGCGGAGGATGCTTTCCGTAAAGATCTTGATTTTGACATCAACAAGATCGAGTTTTTACCGAAACCTTTCTCGCTCAAGGAAATTGCAGAAAAGGTCAAGGAAGTGATGTCTCAGGAAGCGGCTGAGTAAATTTAATGTGATAGCAATCCGGTCAGAACCGGCCGCCAATCCTGACTTTTTTCTTCACTTTTGCTGAGCGTATAGGCGCCAAAATACAGATTTGTAAGGGCAATTGCTGTCAAGGTGACGTCAGCTTTTCCTTTATTTATCTGCTCTGGAATAGAGGCCAGTGCTTCTTTAAAAGCGGTTTGCATTTTCTCGGTCATGCTCCTTACAAGAGAAGCAACAATGGCATCACTGGGGGCCAGTTCGATCGCTGCATTACACATCAGGCAGCCCTTTTTCTCCTGAATTTTTTCTGCGGCAAAACTGCGCTCGAAAAGTCCGATAATTCTTTCAAGCGGTGCACCGTTTCCCTGATCTTTCAGGCTGGCAGCACCCTTGCTAATATATTGATTTTCATAGCGTTCCAGTGCCAGAAGATAGACTGCCCGCTTGTCCCCAAAGGCTTTATAGAAAGACCCTCTCGTCAGGCCCATTGCATCCAGTAAATCAGGCAGACTTGTCGCGCCATATCCGAGGCGCCAGAAAATCTGCATGGCACCTTCTATTGCTTCTTCCATTTCAAATTCACGAGGGCGAGCCATTTCTTCATTCCCTTAATCGATCACGTAATCTTCACAACGATGTGTTTTGTACCAATTGGTACCTAATAATATATGTGGTTTAGCTTCTCGGCAAGAACCCCTCTAATCTTACTTGTCGATGAAGGCCCTAAAGATCAACCAGGCGATTGTCGCCCCTATGGAGAATGAGAATGATCAAGATTTTACGTGCCGCGGCTGCAGGCGTTATCCTGTCCACAGTTTTTGTCGCCAGTGTTTTTGCTGCCGGTGTTGATGTGAATGCAACATCAACCGGTCTCGCAATGCGTGGTTTTGACCCTGTATCCTATTTCAAAAGCGGTACTCCGAAAGCCGGTACCGTTGATCTGACAGCTGTTCACAATGGTGCAACATATCGCTTTGCCAGCAAGGAAAATAAAGCGGATTTTGAAGAAAATCCTGCTAAATATGCTCCTGCATATGGTGGTTATTGCGCGTTCGGTACAGCCATGGGTGTTAAAGTTGATGGCGATCCGAAGCTTTGGAAAATCGTTGATAATAAACTTTATCTGAACCTGTCTCCTGCTGTTCAGAAACGCTGGGAAGGTGATGTAAACGGATTTATTACAAAAGCAGACGGAACTTGGGAAAATATTAAGGATAAGTCTCCAGAATCCCTGCTGAACTAAAGTCTACAAAATCGTGAACTGAAAGTGAGTGTTCAATTGCCTTCAGTTCACCTAACTTTAGATCGTCGAATTTAATTTCTAATAAGGATCGGATACATGTCATCTAAAACTCTGACCTCTCTGGCTCTCGCAGGTGCTGTTGCTACTGTTGTTTCAGCAGGCACTTTGACAGCCCACGACGCCGAAGCAGCTGGTAAGGAAAAGTGTTACGGTGTTTCTCTTGCCGGTGCAAATGACTGCGCTGCAGGCCCAGGAACATCCTGCGCCGGTACATCCAAAGTGGATTATCAGGGCAATGCCTGGACACTTGTTCCAAAAGGTACTTGCGCCAGCATCGAGCTGCCAAAGATGGCCGATGGCTCAGACCGCACAGGGTCACTGAAACCACTGAAGCGCGATCTGCCATCCTAAGTATGTGATTGACAAAGGAAGCGGTGTTTCCGTTCATCATCGCTTCCTTTTTTAGTAAAGATTACTTAAGCTGATATCACTGTGAAAGGAAGGTCTGAAATGGGAAATCAACTTCAGTCCAATTTGCCTCTTACTGCTGGTGTCGGTTTTAAGCCTGAGCATCTTCAGGATATTCAAACCGGCTCTCCGTCCGACTTGTGGTTTGAAGTTCACGCTGAAAATTACATGTCAAAAGGCGGTCCCCGCCTGCAGATGCTGGATCATCTTCGCCAGAATTACGAGATTTCCGTGCATGGAGTTGGGCTTTCCATTGGCGGTGCAATTCCTCTCGATCAGGACCATCTACTGAGATTGAAGTCCGTCCTGGATCGATTTGAACCTGCTGAATTTTCTGAACATCTGGCCTGGAGCACTCATTCTTCAGGTTTCCTGAATGACCTGCTTCCCTTGCCTTATACGGATGAAAGCCTGAACATTGTTGCCGATCATATTGATCAGGTTCAGGACTGCCTCGGCAGGCGAATGCTTCTGGAAAATCCATCCTCTTACCTTGCTTTTGATACCAGCACCTATACTGAAACCGACTTCCTTGCGGAAATTGTCAAACGTACCGGCTGCGGTTTGCTTCTGGATGTGAATAATGTTTTCGTCTCTACCCGGAACCTTGACTTAAATGCCGAGACCTATCTGCGGGATTTTCCCATGCATGCAGTTGGTGAAATTCATCTTGCCGGACATAGTGTGGAAACCATTGAAGAAGGAACGGTTTTGAGAATTGACGATCACGGAAGTGAAGTGATTGACGATGTCTGGTTACTCTATCAGCAAGTGCTTCAAGATCATGGTGCGTTTCCCACACTGATTGAATGGGACACTAATGTTCCGGACTGGAATATCCTTAAAAAGGAAGCGGATTGCGCGCAAAATTACCTGAATAAATTCTGTTCTTCTTCCGAGGAGGTCTCCGATGTCGCTTGACACTTTGCAGGATGATTTTGCCAAGGCCCTTCTGGATCCGGATCTTGAAATACCAAGAGCCGTTATCAGTGCGCCCAATGGCTATCCGGAAAAACGTTTTGCCATTTATAGAAATAATGTCATGTCCAGCCTTGTGGATGCACTCGGTGAGGCATTTCCTGTGATCAAGCGATTGGTGGGAGATGAATTTTTTAACGCACTGGCTGCCCAATATGTTCGATCTTCGCCACCGGCAAATCCGTTATTGATGGAATATGGTGACAGCTTTGCGGATTTCCTTCGCGCCTTTGAACCGGTTTCATCCCTTCCTTATCTGCCTGAGATTGCGATGCTTGAGCAGGCAAGGCGCGATGTCTATCACGAGGAAGACGCGAGCCCGCTTCCAGATGATTTTCTGGGGACTGTTCCGGAAAATGAGCTTGGCGGCGCGATTTTTACTTTTAAACCGGCCCATCGATTGGCTGTTTTTGATTTTCCTTCTTTTTCTATCTGGCAAATGAACAGATCAGAACAGGAAGGGCAGGGCCTTCCCTCACATGGGGAAGAGGTCCTTATTTACAGAAGAGGCGAGGATGTCCAGATCCGGCTGCTTTCTTCTGGTGGTGTTTTGTTTTTGGAGAATTTGCGTGCGGGAAAGACACTTGGTGAAAGTGCAGAACAGGCGGCGCAGATTGACGGCTTCGATTTAGCCGACAGTTTGAGCGCCATTATTGAAGCGCGGCTGGTTACAGAATTATCCAGCGCATTAAGAGAGTGAAAGACCCATGATTAGTCAGATCGTTAAAATTCATCAGTCTGTCTTTGAGCGCATAGAGCGCAGCGTAGAGCAGTGGCTTCCCGGTTTGTTAGCCCGGTTTGTTTTTGGAAGTGTCCTTCTTCTTTTCTTCTGGCAGTCGGCCAGCACCAAGCTGGAAGGCGGATTGTTTTCCCCTTCTTTCGGCGCTTATGCACAGATATTCCCCAAAACAATGGAAGCTCTGGAATATGACGCTGATAAGGTTTCTGCATTTCACACCCTTGTTGTTTTGCTCGGAACCTATGCGGAATTTATTCTGCCCCTGCTGGTACTGATCGGCCTGTTTACCCGTCTCGCTTCTCTTGGCATGATCGGATTTATTGCAATGATGAGTATCGTGGATATCTTCGGCCATGGTCTGGATGAAAAATCTATCGGGGCGCTATTCGATCGCTTCCAGGACGGCATTATTGCGGATCAACGTCTTCTCTGGATCTTTCCATTGATTTATCTGGTGGTGAAAGGGGCAGGGGTTGTTTCTATCGATGGAATACTTGCCAGGATGGTACCGCAAGGTGAGAGAGGTCATCAAACCGTATAGGAAAAAGAAGTCACCTCACGAGGTGCCGTTTAAAATAAAATTGTGCCCCATTGCTGGATAAAAGCGATGGGGTTTTTCGTGTTTTAACTGAAGCGAAAGGTAATTTAAAATAAAGTTCAAACAAATTTGAACCATGTGCGTGATGTCCCGACTAACTAGACATCAATGGAAATCTAGACAGGCATTTTGGAAAATCGCCTGATTATTGGAGTGGTACAATGAATAGGTTTGGACGTTTTGCATTGGGTGCGAGTTCCGCATTGGCAGGATTGGGATTGCTGGCTTCGCAGGCCGTTGCCATTGAGGGAAGCTCATCCCTGGTCAAGAAAGTGGATATGGATTTTTCCGGTTATGCAGCTGTTATCAATATTTATAACGGTGCATCCAATAAACATATCAGCAAGCTTGATTTGAAAGTTCAGCAAAGCAAAATTGATGTTGAAATTGATGGTCTTGTTCAATGCGCACAGGACAAGGATATTCATTTTTCCAGAGCTAAAGCCTATTTCGGAAAGGTCGTCATCGACGGACAAGGAACAATTAATGATATTCCTTCTCTTTACGGAGACGGGATCGATGTTGCTAAAAAAACATGGAGTGCCGGCTTCTGGATTAAGAACCAGTGGGTTACAGAAGGTCTACCTGGCCCTGAGACATTTTCTGTTCCTTTGAACGCTGTCAAGAGCGGCGGGGCTTCTTTTCGCCTTAACCCACTTGAAGAGCTTGCCAAAGAACTGCAAAAGCACATGAATGGTGGCGGTACAGCACTCGATTTTTATAAAAACAAGCAGGAGATCGTCGTAAAACGCCCGATCTCGCTGGCGGGTTGGTGCCGCAAGGGCAATTCTGAAAAAGGCGGATTTGAGACAAAGGATTTCACGATCCAGATTAAATATGCCGGTGATCCGGCTCTGACAAACAAGGCGCAATTGAGCGGTCAGCTGGGGAACGGGAATTTACCTGGTCAGTTTAATGCGGGAGAACAGGCTTTTAAGCTGTTGTCCGCAGATTTTATGGCAAATATTCCCCATAAATATGGAAAATGTATTCCGAATACGAACCCAAAAATTCGGTTCAACTATAAAGTTGCGGGTACAAAACTCGGCCGCATAGATTTCCGTATTCGTTCTGCAAGTGTCGATTACAACTATTCTGGAAACTATTATCAGAAGAATGCAGTCATTCACGATCCGAAGGCAGGTTCAGTTTATAATATCGATTTTGATTTCCCGCTGAAACAGATTCTGAGCAAACCGAATTACTCCTTCATGACCATTCATAATAACAAGACTTATCACCATAATATGGTGTTGCAGGCTCGGTATAAGCAGGTAGATGGTGAAAAAACGGAGTGGAAAGATATGGATACAGCCGTGTTTAAGCATCGCTGTGTACCACAGGCGAATGTTCCAATGGCCGGTGGTGTGAAGAAATATGATGACAAAAATGGTGGCTCTAAAATGGGCAAGCGTGCGCCTACAAAGCCAGTTGTAAAGCCATTGGTCAAAAAACCGGTGCCTGCAAAACCAAAGCCGGCCCGCGCCAAAACAAACTAGTCTTACAAGGTTGAAACCCGAAAAGGCCCCATTGAACCGGGGCCTTTTTTTGTTTTTTGGTAAATTTTCACGTTTTTGTGAACTATTTTCGGACTGCCTCCACTCACCAAGAGAAATTATCTTTTGAAGAGGCATCCATGTTTTTAAAAAAACAAAACAGTAAAATATCGCTTTTCGCAAACTCGATAGTTGTATTTTCTGTTCTTTCCGCAAGCGCGATGGCTTCAGGATCGAAACTTCCCTATGTGGAAGAAGTAAAACTCAATCTTGGTAACCCGCAGGCTATTCTGGGTCTGAAAAATACGTCAACTTCCGGAAAATTATCTGACTTCAAATTGGGGATGGTCAATTCTCATATCGTATTCGCGGGTCTATCCGGCAAACTCGTCTGTGGTGACCATGGTAAGGTCGCTAGGGGATCGCCGACCAAGGCTACTCAACCTAATGGTAAACCGGTTCTGAGATATGGCTTTGTTAATGAAGTGGTGAAGTCTTCTCTATATTCAGTTAATGAGTCTGAATTCACTCTCGATATTTATCACCGCAAGGGGGCAGCCAAGTGGAGAGGCCATAAAAAGGTCGCCAATGGAAATGGCCCCTATAGCTTTAAAATTCCTGTTTCCAAATTAAAACAGCCAGGAAAAGAAACGTCACTGGATGTTGTTCAGTATTTTAATAACAGGATGCAGGAATACATCGATAATGGTGGTAACAAGATCGATTTCCTGAGAAAGGATCAGCTCTTTGTTGTACCTGCCTTTCTAACACTGGAAGCGGGTTGTTTCTCGCAAATGCATCATGCGGCTTATGATGTGAAGCAGGTATCGATAGCTCTTAATTACAAGGGGGATAAGAGCCTTAAATACTCTACCGCTGTTTCCACAGGTGATAACGAAATGATACAACTTCCCCTGCAGGTGAAGGATGTCGATATTGCTGTTAAGCCTGCAAATTCGGCAGGCCAGTGCCCAAGGAAAGTGCCTGCAACAGCAAAAGTCAAATTTAACCAGTCACCCGAGAAAAAGAGAAATTATAAAATTCGTTTTCTGGAAAATGGTGTGCCGGTGACAAATTGGCAAAGCCATTCCCTAAAAGGGAAAGACTGGGCAATTCATACACATCTCATTTCTGTTGAAAAGAAAAAGGAAGAGCAGGAGAAAAAACCTCTTGGCAAGAAAGCACCGACAAAGGGAAAGACAACAGTGTTTAACACGCCAAAACAGATCCAGGGGAAATCAACAGTGGGTATTGAGGTGAAAGCAGATGGATCCTCAAAGAAAATTGCAGTAGCACATTATGTTGCGAATTGTACTCCGCTAAAGAAGGGGATTGCTGGTCTTTTACTAAACGAAAAGCCGGACCTGACATCCCGTGAAGGTATCCGAATTGGACAGAAATCCTCTGTCTGGGGCGGAAGTCTTGCACTTGAAATGTCTGATTTTATAAATGTAACACCAAGAGGCTGCCGGGCACGTTTTTCTTACGATGTTGTCAATATTGGCAAGGTGAAAGCATCCGGCTTTATGAGCAGGTTACGTAAAAGCGGTCAAAGTGTTCATGTTAAATCCGGAATGACGCTGGATAAAAATAGTGGAATAAAAGTTGGCGGAAGTGTTTTGCTCACCCAGGGAACATATCCGATGACAGCGTCCATTGATGATGGAAAATCTGTCGCTGAAATCAAGGAAGACAACAACCTTTTCAAAATCATGGTTTCTGTTCCCAAAGAATGCGGTGGCGGGAAACCCAGGCCTCAATAGCCTGAGGAAGGTTTTTAAAAAGAGCTTCTCTTAAACCACAGGGTCGGATATCGGTTTTCCGGCCCTGATTCTGTTTGAACACCAATTATAAGCACAGATGATGGACATGAGTTGTCTAGGTTATGAATAATTCACGAAGATTACTTTTTTCTCAGAAAGTTAGAGGGCAGGGCGACCCTTGGTTTTGTCGCACAACTTTTACTGTAATTTATCTAAAATATTATTGAAAATTTTCTGTAATATTTCCTCTCTACCAATTTCTCCTGTTAACGAATTTTTAACGCTTTTCGCAAGCGCGCCAAATTGAGTTGATGTGGGGTACAGGCAAGCCTGCGCGGAGTGTTCTCATTTCTATTCGGAGAGAACAATGCAACCGATCATCAATGAGTTCGTATTTAATCATACGGGCTCGGATACGAACGAATTCGTCGAGATCATGGGCGATGCGAATACTGACCTTTCGAACTTCTGGATCTTGCAGATTGAGGGGGATTCCAATTCAACAACAGGGCGTATCGTTTCTGCTGTACAGGTTGGAACAACTGACGCAAATGGTTATTTTGCAACGAATTTTTCCAACAGTGTCTACCAGAATGGAACTTCCAGCCTGCTTTTGGTTGAAGATTTCACCGGTGCAGTAGATGACGATATTGATATCGATAATGACGGATCAATCGATAATGCCCCCTGGACAATTGTTGTTGACAGTGTTGCTGTGAATGATGGCGGGGCAAGTGATATCACTTATTCCTCTACAGTTTTGTCCGGTGGCTTTGATGGTGTCAGCTTCACACCGGGCGGGGCGTCCCGAATTCCGGATGGTACAGATACAGATAGTGCCTCCGACTGGGTTCGTAACGATTTCGATCTTGCCGGCATTCAAGGGGATGGCAGCACACTTGATGATGGAGAAGCGCTTAATACGCCGGGTGCAGAAAATGCAACGGACTCAAATGGTGGCGGTAACAATGGCGGTGGTAACAATGGCGGCGGAAATACTGTTCCATTTGTTCCCATTTACGATATTCAGGGGGCCTCTCACACGTCATCTTTCGAAGGAATGCAGGTTCGTACCTCAGGTGTCGTTACCGCAGTAGACAGCAACGGTTTCTATATTCAGGATGTTGTCGGTGACGGCGACATTGCCACTTCTGACGGCATTTTCGTCTTTACCGGCAGCGCACCTGAAGTTTCTGTTGGAGACGGGATTAACATAACCGGTGATGTTTCTGAATATCGTCCGGGCAACCGCTCAAATGATCTGACTGTAACGCAAATTTCAGCAACAGAAGTAATTGTTACGGCTTCAGACCTGCCTGTTCCGGAAGCCGTTATTCTTGGGACTGGTGGACGTATGGCGCCAACGGAAAATGTTGAAGATGACGCTTTCGGTTCATTCGATCCTGAAACTGACGGTATCGATTTTTATGAAAGCCTTGAAGGCATGCGGGTAACAATCGAGGATGCGCAGGTTACCGGTGCAACAAATCGTTTTGGCGAAACCTGGGCGGTTTCGAACCAGGGGGCCAATGCAACCGGAATGAATGATCGCGGCGGGATCCAGCTGACAGAAGGGGACAACAATCCCGAGAAAGCCCAGATCCAGTTCGATAGCGGTATTCTGGATTATGCACCGGGTCTCAATGTCGGTGACCAGCTTGGCGATGTAACAGGGGTTGTCGGATACAGTTACGGTAATTTCGAAGTCAAACCAACTGAAGAATTTGACGTAACACCAGGCGGGTTGGAACGTGAAACCACCGATCTTTCCGGGAATGATGATCAGCTGACAATTGCCAGCTACAATGTATTCAATCTGGATCCGGATGATACAGATGGCAGCTCAGATGTAGCAAATGGCCAGTTCGATATCCTGGCGCAGCAGATTGTCAATAACCTGGCCTCTCCGGATGTTCTTGCATTACAGGAAATCCAGGATAACAGCGGATCAAATGATGATGGAACTCTTTCCGCCGATCAGACCTTGCAGATGCTGGTGGATGCAATCGCGGCAGCCGGCGGACCGCAGTACGAATTTGTAACTGTTGATCCTGAGTTTGATGGCCAGCAGGGGGGACAGCCGGGCGGCAATATTCGCAATGCCTACCTCTATAACGCGGATCGTGTTGATCTTGTTGAAGATTCAGTTCAAGCATTAACCGAAGAAGTTCTTGATGCCGCTGGGGTGACTGACCCAACAGCCTTTGCCGGTTCTCGTATTCCGCTTTATGCAGAATGGGAATTTAATGGCAATCTTGTCAGCACAATTAACAACCACTTCTCTTCCAAATTTGGCTCAACACCTGTTTACGGTGATACACAGCCGTTCATTGATGCGGGCGTGGAAGAACGCAAGGCACAATCTCTTGCTATCAATGAGTTCGTGAAAAGCCTGGGGGATGAGGTTGCGGAACCCAATGTCGTTGTTCTGGGTGATCTCAATGACTTCGAGTTTGCAGCGCCGCAAGCACTGCTTGAAAGTGGCGGTGATGACAGTCAGGAACTGTTTGACATGGTTAAA
>JAKSCD010000213.1 GCA_022360775.1 Sneathiellales bacterium
CAGAAGAAGCCAAGCGTACAGATATTCTGGGTGTCACTTCGCATTTGCCGAACGACGCGGTCGAGGGCTGGCTGGAGCCCGTCGGGGTTGCCGCCCTTGTGACTCCCTGGAATTTCCCCAACGCGATGATTACCCGAAAAGCCGCGGCTGCTCTGGCCGTTGGTTGTCCGGTTATCATTCATCCGTCCAAGGAAACACCTTTTTCCGCCCTTGCCCTGGCTGAACTTGCAGAACGTGCCGGTTTCCCGCCCGGTGTTTTCAATGTGATCACCGGGGAGCCAGCAGGCATCGTTGGTGAGTGGACAAAGGATGCACGCGTTCGAGCCCTCTCCTTCACAGGATCGACAGAGATCGGGCGCCTTCTATATGAACAGTCCGCACCTACCATCAAACGCCTGAGCCTGGAACTCGGCGGGCATGCCCCCTTTATCGTCTTTGCCGATGCGGATCTGGATAAAGCGGTTGAAGAAGGCATCAGTGCCAAGTTCGCAACCTCTGGTCAGGATTGCCTGGGAGCCAACCGTTTCCTCGTGGAGCGACCTGTTTACGAAGCTTTCTGTCAGAAATTTGCCAGCCGAGCCGCTTCTTTGACTCTCGGCCGTGGACTGGATGATCCGGATATCGGGCCCCTGATGAACAACGCTGCGATCAACAAGCAACAGGAACAGGTTTCTGACGCTCTGGCGCAGGGAGCCATTCTGATGACCGGCGGGAAAACCCATTCTCTGGGTAGGCTATTCTATGAGCCAACCGTTCTGAAAGATGTCCCGGCAACGGCAAAAATCATGCATCAAGAAACCTTCGGACCGGTTGCGGCCATTGCCCCTTTCGATACGGAGGAAGAAGTTATTCACAGAGCGAACGATACAGAATACGGATTGATGGCCTATGTCCACACAAAGGAGCCATCACGCATCTACCGCCTAAGCCGTTCCCTTGAATTTGGCATGGTCGGCGTCAACCGAACGAAAGTCACCGGCGCTCCCATTCCCTTTGGCGGCATGAAGCAATCCGGTCTGGGCCGTGAAGGATCCCGTCACGGGATCGAAGCTTTTGCCAACATTAAATATGTCTGCCGGGATTGGGCCTAGGGCCTTTCCAGCACTCACCCTTTTTCATCAGGAGAATAAAAATGCTAACCAATGATCAACTCAGTCAGTGGGACCGGGAGAATTTTTTCCACCCGTCAACCCATCTCGCCCAGTTTGCTCGCGGTGATATGGATAACCGGATTGTCACAGGTGGTTCCGGCGTCTATATCGAAGATCGCGAAGGCAACAAACTGCTTGACGCATTTGCCGGTCTTTATTGTGTCAATGTCGGCTATGGCCGCCCTGAAATTGCCGATGCCATCGCGGCTCAGGCGAAAGAGCTCGCCTATTATCATTCCTATGTCGGGCATGGTACGGAAGCCTCCATCACCCTGTCCAAAATGATTATTGACCGAGCTCCAGCCAACATGAGCAAGGTCTATTATGGCCTGTCCGGTTCCGATGCCAACGAAACAAACATCAAGCTGGTCTGGTACTACAATAATGTTCTTGGCCGTCCCCAGAAGAAGAAGATCATTTCCCGTTGGCGGGGATATCACGGTTCTGGCCTTATGACGGGTTCTCTGACAGGCCTGGAACTGTTTCACAAAAAATTCGACTTGCCGCTAACCCAGGTGATCCACACAGAAGCCCCGTATTATTATCGGCGTGAGGACCTGAACCTGAGCGAAGAGGAATTCTCGGCCGATTGCGCTGAAAAACTGGATGCTCTCATTCAGAAAGAAGGGCCTGATACCATTGCCGCTTTTATTGGCGAGCCCGTTCTTGGAACAGGCGGCCTTGTCCCGCCACCAGCAGGATATTGGGAGGCTATACAGGCTGTTCTTAAAAAGTATGACATCCTTCTGATTGCCGATGAGGTTGTTACCGGATTTGGCCGTCTGGGTTCCATGTTCGGATCAGATCACTATGGCATCGAAGCGGATATTATTACCTCCGCCAAAGGACTGACATCTGCATATGCCCCACTGTCTGCCTCAATCGTATCCGAGAAAGTCTGGAAAGTTCTTGAGCAGGGAACGGATGAGTTCGGCGCCATTGGTCATGGCTGGACTTACTCCGCTCATCCAATTTGTGCAGCTGCGGGTGTTGCCAATCTCAACCTGATTGACAGCATGGGACTGGTAGAGAATGCAGGTGCCGTCGGCCCCTATTTCAAACAATCCATGATCAATGCCATCGGTCATCATCCCAACGTCGGAGATATCCGCGGCGAAGGCCTCATGCTTGCTGTCGAACTGATCAAGGACAGGGAAACCAGAACCTTCCTGGACCCTGCTCTGCTGAGTGGTGCAAAAGTCGCTGCGGCTCTCCTGAAACGGGGTGTTATCGCCCGGGCCATGCCTCAAGGCGATATTCTTGGCTTTGCACCGCCGCTCTGCCTGACAAGGGAAGAAGCGGACACAATCGTCGGCGCTATGGCGGAAGCGGTTACAGAGGTTTTCAGCGGCGCTTAAGAAAATTGCCCGTGTGACTGTTTCAAACGCAAAAAGCCTCACTTATCAAGTGAGGCTTTTTGTTTTATCGCGAGTGATATTTCCCTTTGGCATAACCTGTTGGATCGTCTCTTTACCCCCGGAGGTCATGGCGATACCTTAATCACGGAACACAGCAGGAGACGGCAACTGGTAGCGGGGGAATTGAGAAGAAAAAACGCTCAGATATAGATCCGTTCTTCGA
>JAKSCD010000294.1 GCA_022360775.1 Sneathiellales bacterium
AGTATTAAAGGACATTGGCAATGGATAACTGACAATCACTTACAGTTTAAACCACACCAGCCATGGCCTGCCGGGATCCAGTATAGAATTAAAATGCGTGATAAATTACTGGAAAAAAATAACCGGCTTAGTAGAAAAGATTTAACCTTCAAATCCCCTGATTTACAGCTAGAAATACAGCAATTCCGCTTCCAGCAGAATTTAAAAGAACCGAGTAGAAATAACTTGTTTGCGACCATCCGTTCGAACTACCCTATCAAAATAGACACTCTTTCCACCCACCTATTGCTAAGCACCAGTGTCAATGGTCAAAATCAAAAGATACCTTTCAAGATCATTCAAGATAAACAACATAATCAACAATTTTACTTGAAATCCACTCAACTACCCAAGAGTCATGAAGATAGCTATGCTATCCTGACTATTAAAAAAGGCGTTATTCCTGTAAGAGGAAAACCAAACCTACAATCCCAGTCCAAGACAGCGACTATCCCAGCAATCAACCGATTATTTAAAATAGAACAAGTCTTCACTAAAATTTTAAGAGAACCTAAAACAAATAAACCTTTTCAAGTTCTGAGCATAAAAACTAATATTCCAGTAAACAGTGAAAAGTTACTGAAAAAGCTATCCATTATTAGCATTCCCAATACAACAAAAGCCGGCATTAATAATAGACACCTTTGGCAACAACCTCAAACACAGATTAATGAACAATTACGAACTGGCCACAAAATTAAATTACAGGCACTAAAAACTCACTCTTTAACAACCACTACAAGCCACTTTTATCGCTTCCAAAACCCCACGAATCACTTGCTAGCTGTCACCATCAATAAGGGCTTAACCTCTACAGCAGGCTACCCACTACCTATAACTCAACATTATGTAGTCGATACGCCAAGCTATCCACAAGAGTTAACTTTCAGTCACAAAGGCGCTTTACTTCCCCTATCAGAAAACAAACGTATCACCGTTACTAGTCGTGGCCTTCCTGCTGTACAATATAGCATTGCACGTATCATTCCTGAATCTCTCAATCAATTTATCACCCAAACCAGTGGCAACTTCGAGTCTCCTTATTTCTATCACAGTTATGATTTTAATGTTGATAACATCAGTCAAATATCCTCTGTAATACGCCAATTAAATCAACAGGATAAACAATCCTTACAATACGCAAGCATCGACCTTGATGACTATTTGAAAAAGCACCCTTATAAACTGGGCTTATTTTTGATTAAAGCGCAAGGCTGGAACCCGAAATACAACACCCCTTTGGGGCCTAGTCAATCACGCTTGGTATTGATTACTAACATGGGTGGTCTAATCAAACAAAATGATGATAATTCTCGAGATGTCTTCGTACAATCCTTGCTCGATGGAAAGCCCTTAAAAAACGTAGTCATACAAGTCATGGCAAAAAATGGCACAATCTTGTTAAAAAAGCAAACTAATAGCACCGGTCATATCAAACTAGGTAATCTGTCTGCTTACAGTCATGAGAAAGAGCCTGTGGCATTACTCATGACCAAGGGACAAGACACATCATTCATGCCTTACTCAGGCTACCAAGGTCAACTCAACTATTCATGGTTTGCTACCGGGGGGCATTATTACAGTCAAAAGACTAAACAACTATCGGCTTATGGGTTTACCGATAGAGGACTGTATCGTCCAGGCGAAAAAACGCATATCAACTTCATCGTTAAACATGAGCGATTTAAAGAAGGCTTCACACTACCAGAAAATCAAATAATTCCACTAATGATGAAAATAGTCTCTTCAGATGGCAATACATTGCACAAGAAAAATTTTTTTCTGC
>JAKSCD010000374.1 GCA_022360775.1 Sneathiellales bacterium
AGGGTTTTGCCAAGCCGACCTTCGTTATGGGCGATCAGGCCGGACGCGGCCCCGAGAATATGAGAGGTTGAACGGTAATTCCGTTCAAGCCGAACCACCGCAGCGCCCGGGAAATCATCTTCAAATTTCAGGATATTGCCAACTTCTGCCCCGCGCCAGCCATAGATCGACTGATCATCATCGCCTACACAGCAGATATTCTTGTGTTTTTGCGCGAGCAGGCGCAGCAGCAGATATTGCGCCACGTTGGTATCCTGATATTCATCCACCAGAATGTAGCGAAAGCGGTTCTGATACTGTTCCAGGATATCCGGGTTCGCCTGGAAGAGGGTCAGGGGATGAAGGATCAGATCGCCAAAATCACAGGCATTTTGTGCCTTGAGCCGGTCCTGATAGAGCTTATATAGCGCTGCAGCCCTGCCATGGGCAAAGCCCGAGCTGTCCTGCTTTTCCACCTGTTCAGGGCGAAGCCCCTTATCTTTCCAGCGGTCAATGACAGCGGCCAGACCTCTTGGCGGCCATTTCTTGATATCGATGCCTTCTTCGGTGAGGATCTGTTTCAGGAGGCGCAGCTGATCATCCGTATCCAGAATAGTGTAATTTGAACTCAGACCTACCAGTTCCGCATGCCGTCTCAAGAGCCACACTCCGATGGAGTGGAAGGTCCCGAGTTTGATATCAATGGCGCGTGGCCCCACAATGCCTGCGGTTCTTTCCCGCATTTCAGCAGCGGCCTTATTGGTAAAAGTGACCGCCAGAATCTCCCAGGGCTGGACAGGCCGGGTGTTCAGGATATGGGCAAGGCGCGTGATCAAAACCCGCGTTTTCCCTGTTCCTGCACCGGCAAGAACCAGAACCGGGCCGTCAATCGCTTCTACAGCGCCGCGCTGCCCTTCATTTAATCCGTCCAGATAGCTTGTATCCGGTGCTTGAGAGGAAGGATCGGGGTCAAAATTTGCAATATCAAAACTGTCATCCATGGGCTTGGTATACCCCATGATGTGAACTCAGGCTATTGAATTTCACTCCATCAGTTTGGAGGGTTTTTCTTCCTGCATATGAAGCAAGGCATCGTTATATTCCCGCATCACATCTTTATGGTGCAAAAGACCGATAAGACGGGGACGTGAGGCAGTATCGATAACCGGCAGGCATTCCGCACCGGATTTGGTTAAAATCATCAAGGCCGATTTCAAACTGGATTCAGGGAAGATAACCGGAATGCTGGTTTGCGCAAGATCCTTCGCCGTGAGATCCGGATCCAGCTCGTCTGCAAACACATGCGGCTTAAGATCCGCAAATTCCAGTCTGCCGATAAAGGAATGGTCTTCAGGATTAACAACAACGAGCTTGTCATGTTTTGAATGTCGGGCGATGGATCGGAGCTCCGTCATATGGGTATCAAAGGGAATTTCAATAAATTCCCGATCCATAATCCCGCGCACATGCCGAAATTGCAGATAGCGAAGTGCCTGATTTTCCTTCACATCAATATTTCGATTGGCGAGCTGCGTCTGGAAGATACTGCGGCCGATCAGCTGTTTGGTGATGAGCGTGGCAACGGCAACGGCCAGCATCACGGCAATGGCGATTTTATAGTCACCGGTCAATTCAAACACGATCAGGATGGTGGAAATAGGCGCTCCAAGAACCGAGGCGCAGACAGCGGTCATGCCGATAATCGCATAAAGACCATGGCTGGCCGCAAGATCAGGAAAGACAGAGGCTGCAATAATCCCGAAGGCCCCGCCGGTCATTGCCCCGATAAAAAGGGAGGGGGAAAAGAAACCCCCGCCAAAACGGCTGCCTGTTGTAATACCGACGGCGATGGTTTTGATAACGATGAGGGACAGGAGAAGAACAAGGTCATATTCTTCCTTGAGAGCGCTGTCGGTGGCCTCATAGCCGGCACCAATAATTTGCGGAAAGAAAACCGCGATACAGCCAAGAACCAGACCACCGGATGCCGGGCGCAGGACATCAGGAATATGAAAACGGTCGATGGTGCGTTCAGCAAATCCGATGCTCCAGATAAAAAGCAGCGCAACAACAGCAGAAACCACCCCAAGAAGCGCAATCGCCGGGATTTCCAGCCAGGAGACAATGGAATAGTTGGGAATGATAAAAGCGGGAAAATCTCCAAGATGCACACGGCTGACCACAGTTCCAATGACCGAGGCGAGAACAATCGGGGCAACGGCTTGCGTTGCGAAGGAGCCGATAACAACTTCCAGCGCAAAGAACATTCCTGCGATCGGGGCGTTAAAGGAGGCGGCCACTGCAGAGGCAACACCACATCCGATCAGCGTTGTATAATAGCTAGACGGGATCCGCATCCGCTGGCCAAGCTGGCTTGCAAGGACAGCGCCGAAATGGGCAATGGGGCCTTCACGGCCGCCGGAGCCTCCGGTTCCAAGGGAGACCGCACTTGTAAGAAAGGTTCCAATCCCTGGAAGCAGCTTCATCTTGCCCCTTTTGATTAGGACAGATTCAATAATATCCGCGACACCTTCGGGCCTGCGCGATGGAATAAAATAGCGCAGAAAAAAACCGATCAATAATCCGCCGATAACCGGGATCAGGATGATCTGCCACCAGGGCAGGGTCGCAGCGCCGCTGACGACTTCTTCGCTTTTGAAGCCATAAAAGAGGTTCTGGGTTTCATCAATGACAAGGCGGAACAGAAGGGCCGCATACCCTGCCATCAAACCCACTGTCAGGGAACAGATCGTCAGCTTGAGCGACAGATTTCCTCTAAAATTCCTGAGAGTGGAAATCAGATCTTTCTGCTTTAGATTATGTCCAAACAACGCCATAGGGTTACACCCAAATCCTTGTTATTCTTTATGATATAGCCCTATTGATCCTAAAATGAATCATCTTGTTTCCTCTTCACACCCATAACCGGTTGTCTCTTAATATATGGTTGAAACCAATCAAGACTGTCTTCAGTTTTTGTTGAAGGGATATATTCGCAGCCCATCCAGCCAGCATATGACGTCTGATCCACCAGTTCAAAAAGATAGGGATAATTCAATTCACCGCATGAGGGTTCATGTCGATCCGGAGGATTGGCGATTTGCATATGGGCAATATAGGGGGTGCATTTCTGCAGCCATTTCGTGACATTGCCATGAATTTTCTGGCAGTGATAAAAGTCAAATTGCAGACGCAAACGATTGGTGTCAAAGAGACTGATGATCTCAAGTGCCATATCGAAGGAATTTAAGAAATAGCCTGGAATATCGTCTGTATTTATGGGTTCAATCAAAAGAGTGAGACCTGAATTCTCGGTTTCCTTAAGCGCTGTTTCAAGCCCGAGCTTAAACTGATCCAGTTGTCTGTCCCGCGTAAGACCTACCTCGCGCAGTCCCGCCATTATATGGATCTGACGGCAGTCCAGTGTCTCGGCATATTTCTGAACAAGAAGAAGGCTGGACCGAAACTCATCTTCACGACCTGGTAGTGACGCAAGACCGCGCTCCCCTTTATCCCAGCGACCAGGCGGCGCATTGAAAAGGGCCTGCGTTAGGCTGTTTTTATCCAGCTGTTCGCGGAGGTGGTTTGCATCCCACTCATAGGGGAAAAGATATTCAACAGCCCTGAAACCGGCTTTCGCAGCATATTCAAACCGGTCCAGAAAATCATGCTCTGACCACAGGAAGCTTAAATTTGCTGCGAAATCTGGAATGGGATCTCTCCTTGAATAACCCTCTTAGCGGCTTTCCTCGACTATGGGTTTAACAAAGGAGGGCGCCTGATCCCAGGGGAACAGGATCCATGTATCCTGGCTTACTTCGGTTATGAAAGTGTCGACCCGCTGCCGCCCTTTTGGTTTGGCATAGATTGTGGCGAAATGCGCGTCCGGGATCATGTCGCGTACATATTTTGCAGTAATGCCGCTATCCACAAGATCGTCAACGATCAGCCAGCCTTTTCCATTATCCGGGATATCGAGGCCTTTAATAATGTCAACTTCACCAACGGATTTATCATCCCGGTATGCAGCAATACAGACGGTCTCAATATTCCTGATATCCAGCTCGCGGGCAACAATTGCTGCAGGAACCAGCCCTCCCCGCGTCACTGCGACAATTCCTTTGAAAGGACCCAGCTCCATCAAACGCCAGGCGAGGGCCCGACCATTGCGGTGCAATTCTTCCCAGGAAACAGGAAAATACTTTGTGTAACCAGCTGTCTCAGCCATTTAAGAGTTCCTCACTTGCTCACTTTGCTGATGTTTAGACTGACTGAAGCGCTTTGAAAAGGGAAAGAATGATCACAAATACATAAATTCTGTTGTTTTTGCCAAAACCGGTTTAAATTATCCACATGAGCGGAAAATCACCGTCACCAGCCCAATTGCGTTACCTGCTGCTTGGAAAAGATCAACCAGGAGGAAAATTGCCGCTTTTCGACCGCGAAGGGCAGCAGATCAGTCCGGTAACCATAAAAAGCTGTATCAAGGCCGGCTGGGCGGAACAATGGTTTAACAATCCCATTAAAAAGGACTGGCTTGTCTGTAAATTGACGGAAGAGGGGCTCGGTCAAGTCAGGCGGCATGGGGAAAAATAGGGCAGGGCATTTGTGCGCACCGTCAAATGCGTTTCATATTCAGCTATTAAAACAAAAACCATTGTGAAATCATGGAGCTGAAGAATATGAGCTAGGGGGCTTTATGACAGGGACACTTGAGGAACTGATCCTGGCGACAGCATTATTTGTTGCCATTCACATCATTCCATCCAGCGTATTGAGACAAAAATTTGTTGGCGTTATCGGAGAGAAGGCCTATCTCGGGCTTTATAGTCTCGCTTCCGCCATTTTGCTGATCTGGATGATTTTCGCGTTCAGTAACGCCCCTTATGGGCCCGTCTACTGGGAAACAGGAAACTGGGCGCGATATCTGCTGATTATCATGATGGTACCCGTCAGTATTCTGATGATCGGTTCCTATACAACACCCAATCCCACCATGGTGATGGGGCAAAAGGCTGTTAAAACAGAGAAAGCGCGAAACGGGATCAATGCTATCACCCGCCATCCGCTGATGTGGGCCATTACATTATGGGCAGCGTTGCACCTTCTCAATAACGGGGATCTTAAATCCATTATCTTCTTTGTCGGGCTGGGTGGATTATCTCTCGCCGGGACCTTTTTGATCGATGCCAAAAAAGCAAAGGAAATGGGAGAAGACTGGGAGGAATTTACGGCCCATACGTCGAATATCCCCTTTCTTGCGATCCTGCAGGGACGGGCCAGACTGTCTATTCTATCGATCTGGTGGCGAGCCCTGATCGGCATTGTTCTGTTCTTTGCCTTTTTCCATCTTCATATGATGGTGATCGGGGTCTCGCCTTATCCTCTTTAATTAAAGGATGATGCAGGTCGTGTTGCCATGGGCGTAGATTTTGCCGTCTTCGCCCACCAGCCGCGCTTCAGCGGTCGCTATTTTCCGCCCCTTATGGACCACATCTGAAGTGCAGGTGACCCGTCCCATTCCCGGACGCATGCCGCGCACATATTTCACATTCAGATCCACAGTGGTGTATTTTTCACCGGGCTCCAACACGGTATGGATGGAGCATCCCAGAGCAGAATCAAGCAAAGTTGCTGCATATCCACCGTGAATGGAACCGATGGGGTTCAGGTGTTTTTCCCCGGGAATTCCAGAGAAAATACATTATCCAAATTCTATGCTGTCCAGATCAATATCCCTTGTCTCTGCAATCGGGGGGCGACGCCCGCTCTGAAAGGCCAGTTGCATCTGCTCGAGACCTGTGAGCTCGTCGAAATTTTTGGCAAGGACACTCATGTCTTCTGCGTTCTTGTTCATTTTACTACCTTTAATTGGAACCTTTGGCTTCAATATAGGAAGTTACCAGTCGCACAAAAATATGCTAAAAATGAATAGCATCTAAACATAAATGAATAGATATGGACTGGAATCTCTACCGATATTTCCTCGCGGTTGCGACAGAAGGCAGTCTTTCTGCAGCTGCCCGGCATCTTGTGGTCAGCCAGCCGACAGTTGGCCGCCAGATAACAGAGCTTGAAGAAAAACTGGGGGTTCGGCTTTTCCATCGTGCATCCCACGGATATAGCCTGACCGAAGCCGGGCGCTCAATTTTCGAGAAAATCCAGCGTCTGTCTGAAGATTTGCAGGACATAGAACATGAAATCAGTGGCCTGGATCAGGATCTTGCCGGGCGTATCCGCATAACAGCAACGGAAGGCTTCGGCTCCTATTGGCTGACAAGCCGGCTTGCGAAACTGCATCGGCTCTATCCGCAAATCCAGTTTGATTTACTCCTTGATGTGGAGGTTCTGGATGTTGGCAAGCGTGAAGCGGATATTGCAATACGGCTGACCAACCCTCAATCGGAGAATATGGTTGGTCGCAAGGCCGGTTTTGTCGGCTTCGGATGTTATATTTCAGAAGCCTATGAAAACCGGTATGGCTGTCCGGGTAATGTTGGCGATTTAAGCCAGCATCGATTTGTCGATTGGAGCCACCAAAGCGCGGGCTTTGTTCTGGGACGGGCCATCAGCGGTTATGCAGGAGGACATCGCAGTGTTCTCAGAACCGATACCGTCGCCGCCCAGATCGAGGCGGTCAAGGCTGGTTTTGGCCTGATGATTGCGCCGCACTATCTGGCCCGCCAGGCCACCGGAACCCGGCATATTCTTGTAGAATTGGATGAACAGGTTGAGCTTTGGGTATTGACCCATAAGGATTTGCAGAAGACCCCGCGTGTGCGGGTTGTCCTGGATTTCCTGTTTTCAGAAATCCGGGCAGACCAGCCGTATCTGCAATATGGCCTGCCCGAAAAAACCTAACCGCCAAGGAAAAGTGAAATGCCCATAAAAATACCGGCGGCAAGCAAGGCCGCGCAGGGAACAGTAATGATCCAGGCTGCCGCAATCGTCATCAGGTGAGACCGGCGAACCAGCTTCTTGCGGCGCTTGATGATCTCCGGCTCCTCTGCATCCGGCAGATTGCTTTCTGGATGGATTTTTGTCGCCCTGTTTTCTGCTCGCAGAATTTTTGAGCGGCGTTCAGTATCCCATTCCCGGAAAAAACCAACCCCGAAAACTGCGCCAACAGCGATATGTGTAGAGCTTACAGGAAGACCCAGTGCCGAGGCGATCAACACAGTAATACCTGCGGACAAAGCCACGCAGAAAGCCCGCATGGGGTTCATTTTTGTGATTTGCTCCCCAACTGTGCGGATCAGTTTTGGACCAAACAGGAAGAGACCAGCGCTGATCCCGAAGGCCCCGATCACCATCACCCAAAGCGGGATACCGACCTTGCCTTCAATCGCGCCGCTTTCCGTGGTACCCACAATGGCAGCAAGCGGGCCAACCGCATTGGCTACATCATTGGCCCCATGGGCAAAACTGAGAAGAGCCGCGGAAAAGATCAGCGGGATGGTAAACAGGGCGCGAACGGATTTGTTGCGGTTTTCCATGCCGATCGCAGCTTTGGCGATAATCGGTTTCACAATCAGATAGGTGGCAACAAATATGGCAAAAGCGACACCGGTGACAGTCAGTGCGTCAGGTTTCCAGATTTTCTTGAAACCCTTCATGATAAGGTAAGAGGAAAAGACCCCGGCCATAATCGCAACCAGTAGGGGAACCCAGCGCTTGGAGGCGGCTACTTTGTCTTCCTGATAAATAATATTGAACTTGATAAAGGCGAGGAATACGGCAGCAATCGCCCCGCCCATAACCGGCGAGATCACCCAGCTTGCCGCGATCTTATACATAGTGGGCCAGTTCACGACACCAAAACCTGCCGCCGCAATACCTGCCCCCATAACACCGCCGACAACCGCATGTGTGGTGCTGACCGGAGCCCCCACCCAGGTCGCAATATTAACCCAGGCTGCAGCAGCAAAGAGCGCCGCCATCATTGCCCAGATAAAGACATCGCTATTGTCCATCGCCGCGGGATCAATAATCCCTTTCTTGATTGTGGAAACCACATCACCGCCAGCCAGAATTGCCCCGGCAGCTTCAAAAATAGCGGCAATAACAAGTGCACCGACCATGGAAAGTGCTTTTGAACCGACGGCAGGTCCTACATTGTTGGCGACGTCATTTGCGCCGATATTCAGCGCCATATACCCGCCAATAATGGCAGCAACAATGATCAGGGTTGAATTTTCACCCGTTCCGATAATGCTTGCCGAGAAAACCCAGACCACCAGAAGAAAGAGAAGGGCCAGGGCAAGCGCCTTATAGGTTTGCGATGCCTGAAGGGTTTGGGTTTCAATCTGGCCAATACGTTCCAGATCCTTATCCAGCGTTTTCTTTACCACGGGTCCGCCTATCGACTGTCTTAAAACTGTCACAATTGAAAACTGGCAGAGTCTTAAAAAGAATGGTGCCGAAAGGCAATGATAGATTTATAAATTTCACTTATAGGAAAAATAAGCGACAAATTTCTTCTGATAAGTAAAATTTTCTGATAATAGATAAAAATACAGAAAAATATTCTTATTTTTGGGCGAAGAAAATGAATTCTCAAGATCGATCAATTCTCAATATCCTGCAAAATGACGGTCGGTGTTCTTATTCTGACATTGGTAAATCCGTTGGGCTTTCGACAACCGCGGTGAAGGATCGTATCGATAAGCTGAGCCAAAAGGGAAGTTTGAAGAATTTTTCAGCGACGATCGCAGCTGAGGATGCGGGGTATTCCGTAATGGCTTTCGTCTTTGTGGGAATCGATCAGATTGAACATTGTCACGATTTTGAACAGACAGTTCTCGGTCTTTCGCAGGTGATGGAATGCCATCATGTCACAGGAATGTTCAATTACCTGCTTAAAGTAATCTCCAGAGATATGAGAGAGCTGGAGCAATTGCTGGTGAACGAAATCAAGATCCCCGGAATGGTCAGCCGCACAGAGACGACCATAGTTTTTTCAAGTGTGAAGCATAGCGGTTTTGTTGATTGCGTCGCGTTAGGGGAAGAGCGATGATGGAACTCCCGCTACTATTTGCCAAAGGCCTTGGAATTGGCCTTGCGTTGGCGGCTCCTGTCGGGCCTGTCGGTGCCATGTGTATTCGAAAAGCAATAACAGTTGGCCGGTTATCCGCTATTACCTCGGGGCTTGGGGCCGCGACTGCTGACGCCTTTTATGGTGCTGTCGCTGCTTTTGGACTAACGGCTGTTTCTTCTTATCTGGTGCAGTACCAAACACCCGCGACCTTTGTCGGAGGCCTGTTTCTGTTATGGCTGTCCTACAAATTTCTGTCTTCCGCCCGGCAAAATGCATCAGCAGGTGAGGCACTCACCTCTACCGGATTGTGGAGCGGGTATCTTGCAACCTTTTTGCTGACAATGACGAATCCTGCGACAATCCTGTCTTTTTTGGCGATTTTTGCAGGGATCGGTTTTGTCGGGGCTTCTGATCCCATGGCCTCAGTAACGCTGGTTATCGGTGTCTTTCTGGGATCGGCTTTGTGGTGGTTTATTCTCGCTTTTCTGACAGTTGAGTTGCAGAAGCGGATAGGCGGAAGATTTGCAACTTTTGCAAATATTGCCTCTTCACTGATTATTGGCTTGTTTGGGATCGCTGCGTTGGTTAGCCTGATCCTTTAATTTCGGGCGCAAGGAACAATAAAAGAGAACCCATCGGGTCCTACAGGAGTGAGAAATGAAAATTCTGCCACAAATTCAGGCGATACATGAAGAAATGACCGAATGGCGGCATCGTATTCATATGCATCCTGAAACGGCCTTCGAGGAATATAAAACCTCTGATTTTGTGGCTGAAAAACTGGAGAGCTTTGGCATTGAAGTCCATAGGGGGCTTGCGAAAACCGGCGTTGTCGGCACGTTACAGGCGGGTCAGGGGAATCGCGCCATTGGCTTGCGGGCCGATATGGATGCTCTGGATCTGCAGGAACTCAATGACTTTGACCATAAATCCCAGGTTGATGGAAAAATGCATGGCTGCGGTCATGATGGTCATACAGTCATGCTGCTCGGGGCCGCGAAATATCTGTCTGAAAGCAGGAATTTTGACGGCACTGTCCATTTTATATTCCAGCCGGCCGAGGAAAATGTTGCTGGCGGACGTGTGATGATTGCCGATGGTCTTTTTGACAAATTCCCGGTCGAAAGCGTCTATGGCATGCATAACATGCCTGGATTCGAAGTCGGTGAATTCGCTGTTCGTAAAGGCCCGATGATGGCATCTGCAGATTTCTTCGAGGCAAAAATCACAGGTGTTGGCGGCCATGGGGCTTTCCCTCATCTGGCTGTGGATCCGGTGACAGTCGCCTGTGACGTGGTCAGCGGCTGGCAGAAAATTGTGAGCCGGAATGCTGATCCGCTGAAATCTGCGGTCATTACTGTTGGTGAAATTCACGGGGGTCATACCACCAATGTTATCCCTGAGGAAGTTGTTATCCGGGGAACAACGCGCGCATTTGATCTCGAAGTCCAGAATATGATCGAACAGCGCATGGAACAGGTTCTGCAAGGCATTTGTGTAGCTCATGGTGCTAAGGGTGATTTTGAATATGACCGCCGCTATGCCCCGACAATAAATACCTCGGATGAAACCGATGAAGCGATTGCTACAGCGCGGGAACTGGTCGGTGAAGCTGCTGTGGATACAAATGTAACGCCGGTAATGGGCGCAGAGGATTTCTCCTGGATGCTAAAGGAACGTCCAGGCTGTTACATTATGATAGCAAATGGCGCTGGCGAAGGCAGTTGCCATGTCCACAACCCCAACTATGATTTTAATGATAAAATCCTGCCACTTGGTGCAACATATTGGGCGAGATTGACTGAACGCATTTTGACAAATGAAGCTGCGTGATAAAGAAAGATCTTGGAATAATCCACAGAATCTGAGGATTTGGCGCGTGATAGAGAACACAAAATTGTGATTTAGCCTTTTGTAATTCTCGTTATGAAGCGCCAAATTGGGTATATTAGTCCTCTGACCGAGTGGGAGTGGTAACGTTACATGAGTGTGCAGGTAAAATTCTGGGGTGTCCGCGGATCCATCGCGACACCTTCTGCTGATCACATGAAATATGGTGGGAATACATCCTGCGTGGAGTTGATAGCTGGTGATCGGGTTATTATTTTTGACGCGGGAACAGGCGTTCGAATGCTTGGTAACTGCCTGATAAACCGAGGCATTAAAGACTATTTATTCCTTCAATCTCACACCCATTGGGATCATATAAACGGCTTTCCCTTCTTCGCTCCGGTATACCGGGATGATGTGAATATCGAGATCCATGCCGGCCATTTGGCACATACATGCGGCATACATCAGGTCCTTTCTTCGCAGATGTGCCAGCCGACTTTCCCCGTTCCTTTTGCCGAATTGGCAGCCAATATAAGCTTCAGAGACTTCCATGCAGGCGAATCATTCTCTCTTGGGGACGGAATAGAGGTTCGAACGGCCCCGTTAAATCACCCTGACGGAGGAACCGGTTACCGTGTTGAATATGATGGTGTGACCATCTGTTATGTGACCGATACAGAACATGTTCTGGGGCGCACTGACGAAAATGTCCTGTCATTGATCGAGGATGCGGATCTGGTGATTTATGACAGCACCTACACAGATGAGGAATATCCTCAATTTGTTGGATGGGGTCATTCCACCTGGCAGGAAGGAATAAGGCTGTGCCAGGCAGCCAATGCCAAACAGCTGGCAATTTTCCATCATGACCCGTCTCATGATGATGCCTTTATGGACAAAGTCGCTGAAGAGGCCGCTAAATCCTGGGACGGGGCGTTTGTCGCGCAAGAAGGACTTAGTCTGGAGCTTTCGAAAAATGAAAAGCCTGTCCCTGTGACCGTTGCCTGCTAGGGCTCCTAGATTTCCAGAAATTCTCTGAAGGCAGAGGCTGCGCTTGAGTATAATTCCTGTTTGTGAAAAGCCAGATACTCACGCCTGCGAAAGCTGCAAGAACTGATTTCAACCGACGTAAGACGCTGATCATGTTCTATTTCTGTTTTTGACAGAAAGCCGATCCCCACATTATGGGCTATTGCCTCCTGCAGAAGATCACGATTGTCATAAGTCAGAATATTCTCCTCTGGCACCTTGAAAGCTGCCAGCGCATCCAGGACAACATTTCCCGGATGCTGATCCCCGCTAAACAGCAAGACCGGTTCTTTTCTGATCTGAAGGGGGCTCATGTATTTCGCCTTTGCATGAGCATGATCCCGCGGGACAGTCACAGTGAGTTTTTCCGAGCCGATTTCTCTCACTTCAATAAACGGAATTTCTATTTCGGAATTTGTGATCGCGAAATCCACCAGATGATCCTGAAGGCTCTCCTTCATTTCCTCAACATCCCCGATGCTGAGGGAAAGGCTGATATCGGGATAATGGTTTCTGAATTTCTCCGTCAAGGGAAAGATCCGATGCGGGATGTCACTGGTGATACGGATCTTGCCGGATTGCTGCCTTTCCAAAGACCGTAATAAAGATTCAGCTTCTTCCTCAAGTTGAAAGTAACGCCTGGAGAGATTGTGCAAGAGGGCGCCTGCAGGTGTCAGAGAAAACTTATGTCCCTGGCGTGCGAAGAGGGTGATTTGATATTGTTTTTCCAACGCCTGTATCTGTAGCGAGATGGCAGGTTGCGTTTTTCCTAATGCACGTGCTGCTGAACCAATACCGCCAAACTCGGCGACGGCATGAAACGCTTTAAATTGGGCATGTTTCATTGCTAATACTATCCGACTTTTTAATTCTGCTGATCTATACCCAACTATCCAGATACGAGTAAATATTAAATGCCTAAAATCTTATTAAGCGGTATTCCAAGTGAAGAAAAGGTGATATTGGATAACTGTCATGCTGACTTTTATTGCCTTTACTTGTTCCTGAAATCTAAAAGTCATAGTATTGAATGAAAACAATAAATAAAAAAACCGGAAACTAATAATGACTGCTACCCTATATTTTGTTCGTCATGGTGAAGCTGCTGGCAGTTGGGATCAGTCAAAAGATCCTGGCTTAAGTGATTTGGGTAAAGAGCAAGCCCGCCAAGCGGCATTGGAGTTGCAACAATTCACATCCCCTGTGGAGCTCTATTCAAGCCCTTTGCGCCGGGCCCGTGAAACGGCTGTCCCGCTCGAAGAAACATGGCGCCTAAAAGCGGATATCAAATCCGAAATCACTGAAATACCCTCAAACGATATTCCGTTCGATCAAAGAAGAAGCTGGCTGAGTAAGGTCATGGGAGGAAAGTGGGAGGATCAAAGCGATGTTCTGAATGTCTGGCGACAGAATATTCTCGACATTGCGCGCCGAAGAGAGACAGATTGCATTTTCTTTTGTCATTTTATGGTGATCAACGCCATTGTCGGTGCGGTTGAGGGGCAGTCAGATACTGTTATCTTTAAACCGGACAACGGGTCGATTACCAGAATATTGGCGGATAAAGGCCAGTTATCATTGATCGAGCGCGGCCGCGAAGCTATTACAGTAATTCGTTAGTCATTTCATTTATTGATTTCAAAAATTGTAAAGCGCAAAGGTGCATCTTTATATGATGAATGGTAGTCAAACGAAGGGAGAAAACCCTTCAGGTTATAAGGTTGAAGAGCAGATTGGGCATCTCTTGCGTCGCGCTCATCAGAGGGCAACTTCAATTTTTCAAAGCCATTTTTCCGATGTGCAACTGACACCAACGCAATTTGCAGCCCTGTCAAAATTACTGGATGAAACCGAACTTTCGCAAAATCATCTGGGCCGATTAACGGCTATGGACCCGGCGACAATTCAAGGCGTGACCCGCAGACTGATTGATCGCGGATTGATCCAGACACGTGCAGATGACAATGACCGCAGGCGGATGTTGCTCAGGCTTACGGATGAAGGAAAAGCCCTTA
>JAKSCD010000376.1 GCA_022360775.1 Sneathiellales bacterium
AACCACTTCGTCAAAAGGAAGATTGGCCATTTTAAGGGCGAGATATCCGCGCAACGACCAGGAGGAATAACGTTTGTTTCCAAGAACAAGCATCCGAGACATAACAATTTCTTTCTATTAAATCAGGCGCTCAGCTCATGCTGGTTCGCCTGTATTTTAAAGGAGGGGTGGTCAGGGTGCGTCAAAAACGCGAAAAAGAAAAGATCTACTTATCTGCCACATTGAATTTTCCAAAAAATCTTGAAAGGCACACCAAACCCGTTAAAGTAGAGAACATAAATATAATAAAAAAAATCACGTCATAACCATAAATAATCCGGGAGAAAGTCATGCGCTCGTTCTGGGCAACCCTCATACTTGTTTTAACTCTTACACAAACGGCATTTGCTGCAGATCCCAGTAAACCCGAAGCTGTCGGCCTGTCTTCTGAAAAACTGGCCGTCATCGACAAAGCGCTTCAGGAAGATATTGCGGCTGGCAAAATGAGTGGGGCCACGATCTCCATCATGAGAAAAGGCAAGCTTGCCTATCACAAGGCATTTGGAAATCGCGGAGTCGGGGGAGCTGAAGGTCCGCTCAAAACCGATGATATTTTCCGTATTTATTCCATGACAAAACCGATCACTTCTGTTGCGATCATGATGCTTGTCGAGGAAGGAAAAATCGGTCTTGATGATCCGGTCAGTCAATATATTCCTGCCTTTTCAGATCCGAAAATCCTGAAAGGTGGCAAGCTGACAAAAGCAGAAAAAGCCATAACAGTCCGGGACCTCCTTCGCCATACATCCGGCATTGTGTATGGCTTTTTTGGCAAATCAGAAGCCCGGGCCGAATATAATAAAGTGGACCTTTACGGGATTAAACAATCCACCAGCGATATGGTGGGGAAACTGGCTGCATTACCACTGGAACATCAACCAGGCACGGCCTGGGAATATAGCCATTCGACTGATGTATTGGGCCATATCGTCGAGATCGTCTCCAAGCAATCTTTGGATAAGTTTTTCGAAAACCGTATCCTGGCTCCGCTCGAAATGAAAGATACCGCCTTTTTTGTGCCCTCCGGGAAAGCTAAGCGAATTGTCGCCCCGAAATTCAAGGGTCTAAGCAATCCGCTGATTGCGCCCAATTACCTGTCAGGCGGCGGCGGTCTGGTTTCGACAGCCTCGGATTACCTGAAGTTTGCATCAATGGTGATGAATAAAGGGCGTCATGGCGACAAACAGCTTTTAAAAGCGGAGACAGTAGCCCAGATGACCTCCAATCAACTGGGGAAAATTCGGCCAGGAAATTATGATCTGCTTGGACCTGAAAATGGCTTCGGTCTTGGATTTTCAGTAAGGCTGACAGATGAAGGCAGGGCCGCCGGCTCGAAAGGGGATTACTGGTGGGGCGGATATGCCGGCACGTATTTCTGGATTGATCCGGCAAAGGAACTGATCGTTGTCTTCATGATGCAGCAACCCGATCAGCGGGCAGCAATGAGGCCGAAGCTGAGAAACTGGGTTTATAGCGCCATAACCGACTAACAGTCAAAATCTTGACCCATATTGAGAAGGGGAAGCACTGCCTTCCCCTTTTTTTCGGCCCAGCCATGGCAAATTCTAGCTTTTTTCTAAAAACAGCAGGCGTATCCCAAGAAGAATAAAAATGCTGCCAGAAATGTAATTTATCCAGCCATTCCGACCAATGCGCGCCGCAAATTTTTGCCGGGACATCCCCGCAAACAGCCCGCCCCCCCCCCGATAATCACGGTGCCACTTAAACTGAAAAAACACCCAAGATACAGGATCTGCAAGGCAGGCATTTCTGCTGCAGGACTGATGAATTGCGGCAGAAATGCCAAAAAGAAAAGGCCAACTT
>JAKSCD010000141.1 GCA_022360775.1 Sneathiellales bacterium
AAAGATCCTGCCGGCAATGTCATGCCCGAACCCGTATACGCGAATATTGGTAAATTGCTGCTGGCGACAAAAATCTACGATATGCACCGAATTGCACATTATGTTTCGGGTGGTCTTGTGGTCACCTTGCCGGGCCCTGATGAGGATCATAATCCGGAAACAGCAGCGTCCCTTTCAGCGGTTCTGGGCGGACGTTCTGATATTCCGTCTGAACAAAGGGCAGAGGTTGCCCGTTTTATGGAAGATCTTACCGTTTCCAATCAGGCGGGGTGGTATTCCGTAATGTCCCTGCATGGCGGGGGATCTCCGGAGGCCATGAAACGGGAAATCTGGCGCAACTACCCCGTAGGAGAAAAAACGGATCTGGTGGAAAGGCTTCTGGATCGCGGGGTGCTGGATCAGGGGCAGAAAGTGGATAAACAACCAGGCCGTTGCTGCGCAAAAGGATGTGAAAGCCCGGATCAGGTTCCAGCTGAATAGCCTGTTTTCATACAGTCGGAAAGCGGCGAAAAAGGAGCTGAGTTCAGCTCCTTTTTTTGAACTTTTAAGCGGCCTGTTTTAATCCAAGACGTCCCCAGACTTCTTTAAGTGCGTTCACGAGGGATGCCATCATCTTGTCATCGTGAAGCGGGGAGGGTGTTATCCGCAAACGTTCTTCGCCGCGTGGTACCGTCGGAAAGTTTATAGGCTGAATGTAAATGCCGTAATCTTCAAGCAGCATATCGCTTGCCTGCTTGCAGAGCGCGGCGTCATAGACCATCACAGGCACAATATGAGTTGGTGTGTGAAGAACAGGCAAACCGGCTTCGGCAAGTAGACGTTTTAATGTCGCAGCGCGCTCCTGATGAGCATCCCGCTCAGCCTGGCTTTCTTTAAGATGCCTGATACTGGCAAGGGCACCTGCGGCAATAACAGGGGGTAATGTTGTTGTGAAGATAAAGCCGGATGCGTAGGAACGAATGGAATCCACAATGGCTTTCCTGGCGGTGATAAACCCGCCAACAACGCCAAAGGCCTTGCCCATAGTTCCTTCGATAATATCGATACGATCCATCAGGCCATCACGCTCTGAAATGCCACCGCCATGCGGGCCGTAAAGGCCGACAGCATGCACTTCATCCAGATAGGTCATCGCATTATATTTATCCGCAAGGTCACAGAAAGTTTCCATAGGAGAAATATCCCCGTCCATGGAATAGACGGATTCAAAAGCAATGATTTTGGGCCGGTTTGGATCAATGCTTTTCAGCTTTTCTTCCAGATCCGCCGCGTCATTATGCTTGAAGATTATTTTCTCGCAGCCGGAATGGCGTACACCATCAATCATGGAGGCATGATTAAGGGCATCAGAAAGAATAACTGCGCCGGGCATCAATTTACCAAGGGTACTGATTGTTGCATCATTTGAGACGAAGCCGGATGTAAAGACAAGCGCAGATTCTTTTTGGTGAAGGTCGGCCAGTTCTTTTTCCAGCTCACATATCATGTGGGTATTGCCAGAAATGTTTCGGGTCCCGCCCGCACCGGCGCCATAGGTATCGACCGCCTCTTTCATGGCGGCAAGGACTTTGGGATGCTGACCCATGCCCAGATAATCATTGGAGCACCAGATGGTTACATCCTGAGACCCGTTTTCAGTGAAACGCGTTGCACGAGGAAAGTCACCAGCATGGCGTCCGAGTTCAGTGAAGACCCGATACCGATTTTCGTCTTTCAGATCTTGAATGGCCTGCTCGAACACCTTGTCATAGTTCACCGTCATGCCTTCAATACCCTCTATAGCTCTAAGTTTTTATTAGAGTTTAATAATAAGTTATTTATAAATGTTGAATACCGAATAGCGAGGCCTCTTGGCAAGGGACAAAAGGTCGCAAGCGATAGGGTCTGGCTATATCTGTCATATTCAAATTTTGCATTATATTAGAATATTCCTCGCCGGAACGCGAGGATTAATGGGCCATTAGGACCGGGAGCTCGCATTTCTCAAGAACTTCTCCAGTGACTGCGCCAAAGAAAAGGCGCCTGAGGCGGCTGCGCGTATAAGCACCCATCACCAGAAGATCAGCACCGCATGTTTTCGCCTGATTCATGAGAAGGTCCGCTGTAGTCCGGCCACTGCTGCCGTGGATTTCACAACTATCTGCCTTGATCCCATGACGGGCGAGATATTGAATGGCTTCATCAGGATGCAATTCATCATCCAGATCATCCACCGCACTGATCAGAGTTACTTTTTCGGAGCTTTTCAGGATTGGAAGGGCATGGGACATGGCGCGGCTGGATTCAATGGATCCATTCCAGATAACGGCAACATTCTTGCCAAAATCAGGGTCGAGTTCCGAATCAACAACCAGGACAGGGCGGCCCGTTTCCAGAAGGGCTGCGTTGATCACCATTTCATTACCGGTATTTTCTTCGATGGTTTTTTTACACACCACAATCAAATCGAACATGCGACCAAAGCTTAAAAGAACGTCTTCCCGGTTTCCCTGACGCTCAACAAGAGAGACCTGCTCAGCGTTTGTCCGGTTAAGATCCTGACAGCATTCTTCATACAGCGCCTTGACTGCAGTTCGCCTCTTTTCACTATCCTTTTCAGCAATATCGATCACACTTTCAATCATGGCCGAGGTCATGCCTTCACCGACAAAAGCGGCCGCAGATCTTGGGTCCAGCCTGACATGGAGAGCATCGACGAAAGAGTCCAATCTTGTGGATAGATTAAGAGCACTTCTTAAAGCGGTTCTGTCACACACGGTGTCGGAGCCAAGGAGTGGAACAAGGACAGTTTTAAGAGACATGGGCACCTCATCTGCTAATAACTCGCAAGTAATATAGCGCAGTTTTTCTTTTCCGAACAGGTGAATAGAAAGATTTATACTAAAATTGCAGGATCGAATTCCAGAAATATCCCTTAATTTTCTTTATCGAACTTGCTCGCACTGCTTCTTGGGGAATTTTTGCTTCTACCAAAGCAATCCTGTGTTGACTTCCTGAATTGCAAATTTTGAATGTTCATGTTATGTTCTCTTTTTTCGGGAGGAGAGAAACATGATCAGGGGAAGTTGCCTTTGTGGTGCTGTTAAATTTGAAATTTCGGGAGAGCCTTCGTCACTGAGCTATTGTCATTGCTCAAGATGTCGTAAGGCTGCCGGTATTTTTTCGGCCGTCCTAATTGGCAACGCCAGTGACCTCAAGGTGACACAAGGGGAGGCGTTTATTCAGGATCATCCCCCCTCAGCTGGCGGCAAACACAGGCGTTGCTTCTGCAATCAATGTGGTACTTCACTTGGGGATTTACATACTGGAGACATATATGTTGTTGCGGCATCTGCTTTGGATGACGAGCCTAGGATAAAACCCGCTTTTCACATGTTTGTTGGCTCAAAACCGGACTGGTATGAGATTAACGACGACCTGAAACAGTTTGAAGGAGACTATATTCCTGAGTAGGGAGCATCTCTCCGATCCATAAATGTGCTAGTTCAGCTTCAAAAGAGTACGGGCCTTTTTAAGGATATCTGATTGTGTTCCGTTTCCATCAAGCCGGTGCCAGTTTTCTTCAATGGTTACCGGCTTTGCAAGCTGCTTTCTTAAGATGTCGACAGTTGCATCAGAAGCGTCCTGTGTCCGTCCCTCAATTCTTTGCGCCATAATTTCCGGATCAACATCCAGCCAGATCCCGTCAAACGGAACATGAGTCAACTTTGCAATTTTCTCGAAATTTACCTGATCGCATTGTCGGTCAAGAACGGCATCGATAATCACAGAATGGCCTGCAGCAAGCGCTTTCGAAGCCGCCTGTTCGATGGCCTTATAGGTTTTTTGTGACATTTCGGGCGTATAAGCCCATTGCGGCATGGGTGAAAAATCATCCCAATCAATGAGTTTTCTTCGGATTACATCGCTTCGAAGACGTAATGCACCGGGAGAAGCGCCAAATTCTGGAGACAGGTTTCTGGCCAGTGTTGACTTGCCGCTTCCTGAAAAGCCGCCGATCGCCAGTAACCGGGGAGGCTGATTGTCAAGAAACGTAGCCGCCCGATCAAAGAAAAACCGGGTTCGTGCTTTAAACCGCTTTTTTTCCTGATAGCTATTCGCCTGATAATAGCGACTGGCCGAGACATGAGTTCGAATACCTGCCCGCATGGAAAGATAAAAGGGGAGAAGTTCCAGGGATTGAAAAGGATCCGGATCTGTGAGCCATCCTGTGGTCTCAAGATATCGATTGAAAATCCTGTTTGCAGCCTCCGTTTCCTCTCGCTGCCAAAGGTCCATAAGAAGAAAAGAAAGATCATACAGAATATCGGAGATGACGAAATCATCCTGATATTCTATAGCATCAAAAAGCAGCGGCCTGCCTTCAAACAAACACAGATTTTGCAGATGCAAATCTCCGTGCCCATAGCGAACCTGTTTCTTCCTAATCAAAGACGTAAAAAGACTTTTTGCGTCATTGAATCTCTGATGCAGATTTTCTCGATATTGACGGACAGTGTTGAGCGGCAGAAGTTCCGGGCAGAAACTGTCCAGCTGCAGAAAGTTTTGATCAATGACGGAGTGGAAATCCGGCACTTTATCCGGATCCGTCTCTATGGAGGATTTTTTATGAAAATCTGCAATCTGATCGGCCAGAAGATCCTGCAATGCGGTATTGAATTTATTGTTATCGACAACCTGATCCAATTGATCCGGAGCTTTGAAGCGCCGCATTCTTACTGCAAAATCCAGCGCGGCCTGACTATTCTCTCCAAGAATAAACGGGGTGTCCACGCCCTCGCCAATAGGAACCACATCAAGATAGAGAGCTGGCGCCCCCAGTTTGTTTCTTGCAAGTTCCTTTTCGCAAAAAAGGCGCCTTTGCTCTGGCGTGCTATAATCCATATGACCATAGAGCACCGGCTTTTTGATCTTCAGAGCTATTTCCTGCCCCAGAAGTACTGTTGCACCATGGGTTTCAATCGTTTGAATATCTCCATCCTCAAGGCTTCCATTATGGTCCCAGATATCCGGGTTTTGCTTGAGGAAGGAAATGATTTCCAGCTGTAGAGATTTCTGGTTTTCGAGCGCCTTGTCTTTCATTTTTCCGCTTTAAACCTATCAGCTTGATAAGGCAGCTTACGAATGATCGCTTCAGCATCGGGATATAAATCCATAACCGCTTTTTCAACAGCATCAGAAATCTTGTTTGCTTCAAAAAGGGATATATCGCCGGCAAGCTCAATATGCATTTGGACAAAAATCTTCTGTCCTGATCGCCGGGTTCTGAGCTCCTGAACGCTGAGAACGCCCTCAATGTCTGATGTTAGAAGCTCAATCTTGTTGCGTTCTTCATCAGGCAGTTCCTCATCCATAAGATCTGCAAAGGAAACCCGAATAATACTCCAGGCATTAAATGCAAGATATCCGGCAATACCGATTGCAAAAAGGGCATCCGCATAGATCCAGTTGAGCTGATTAACCAGGAGAAGGGCAACGATCACGCTCGCATTAACGAGGATGTCCCCCATATACTGAAGCGAGTCTGCGGAGATTGCGACGGAGTTGGTTTTCCGTATGACATATCGTTGATAGAGAACGAGCAGGAAGGTCAAAGACATGGAAAACACCATGACGGCAATCCCCATAGTACTTTCCGAAATCTCTACAGGATTAGCCAATCTTTCAAAGGCCTGTAAAAGAAGGAAGACGGCAGAGCCGACAATCAATGCTGATTGAAAAAGTCCCGCAAGTGCCTCTGCTTTACCATGTCCGAACCTGTGGTCGTGATCCGCGGGAATGAGGGCCTGGCGAACGGCAAGAAAGTTCACAATAGAGGCCCCAAGATCCATAAGGGAATCCACAAGTGTGGAAAGAATGGCAACTGAATCTGTTACAAAATACGCCCAGCTTTTAAATAGTATGAGCGTAATGGCAACCGCTACAGAGCCATAGGTAGCGGATCGCATTAGGAAACTGCGGTTTTCAAGTGCGCCTGTCATGATACTCTGTTTCCGGTTCAGTTACTCGAACTTATGGGTACAGGATTTCTTGTGACCATCGATCATTTTGTAATGAATACCGGCGTCTTTCATGCAATCTGAAAGGCTTATCCTTCCAAAACTCGATTTCAACCGGTTTAATCCGAAAGCCGGACCAATATTCAGGCCGGGGAACGTCGCCAATAGCATATTTCGCAGCATATTTTGCAACGGCGGCTTCTAGTGAAAAGCGGCCCTCCATGGGCCGGGATTGCTGACTTGCCCAGGCACCAATTCGGCTGTCTCGGGCCCGACTTGCAAAATAGGCATCAGCTTCCTCGTCGGTAACAACGTCTACATCGCCGCGAATACGGACGGATCGGCGAAGGCTTTTCCAGTGAAAACACAATGCCGCCTTTTTGCTGCCCAGAAGCTCTTCGCCTTTGCGGCTTTCAAAATTGGTGTAAAAGACAAAGCCTTCTTCGCTTACATCCTTTAACAACACCATACGCACAGAGGGATACCCGTCTTCACCAACGGTAGCAAGTGACATCGCAGTCGCATCATTCAGCTCTTTTTCCTCAGCTTCATTAAGCCAGGATTGAAACTCTTCAATAAGATCTTTTAATTCAGCTTTACTGCTCATAATCGTCACTCATATGAAAAATGGCCGATGGCCAACTTTGCGAAAGGATGGGTGAGGCTAATCTAGCTCTCTCTTCAACATCTGTCGACCGATTGTCTTATTCACGCCACAAATATGTGAAGATTAAGGCGAATATTGAGTGGTGCAGCGCATCTCTCAACCCTATATTAATTGTAGAAAGAATGGCTTTGGCCTCAGCAGGAAAGGACCCCGTTATGTCCATCAGTAAAACGCTTATTGCAGGAAGTATGGCTCTTATGCTCGCCTTGTCCGGGTGTGCCTCTCATCAGGACAATCCAAAACAAACCGGCGGCGCAATTCTTGGTGGCGTAGGCGGTGCGCTTCTGGGGTCACTTTTTGCCAAAGGATCCGGGCGGCTGGTGGCGGTTGCAGCCGGAACACTGGTCGGTGCGATGATCGGCAGTAACGTCGGCAAGTCTCTGGATAGAGCGGACCGTGCAGCGATTGACCGAGCCGAAAGGCAGGCGACAACTGCCCCAATGAATGAAACGATTGAATGGAACAATCCTGACAGCGGCAATAATGGTACTATTACACCTGTTCGCGAAGGAAAAGATACAAAAGGTCGCTATTGTCGGGAATTTCGTCAAACAATCGAAATTGGCGGAAAACTTGAAGAAGGCTATGGAACAGCCTGTCGTCAGGAAGACGGTACATGGCAAATCATGACTTGAGATAATCGATGTCTTAGGTCTGTATTTTTCAGCAAAACTCCCGTAAAAAGGAAGCTGGAAACCTGAAAATGTAGATTGAGTTGATGCGGAAACTTGAAAAACATCTGATCGGAACTGCTTTATCTGCAGTTCTGATTGCCTCTCCTTTGGCACTGGCCTATGCCGGTTTCGAGGAAGCTGTCGAAGCCTATGAAGCAGGCGATTATAAAAAAGCCCATGATGAATGGTTACCGCTGGCAGAAGATAAAGACCCTGCCGCGATGCGTAATCTTGGGCATCTTTACCGGCGCGGACTGGGTGTGGAACAGGATTACGCGAAAGCGCTTGTTTGGTATAAACGCGCTGCAGAGATGGGTTTCGACCGCGCACAGGCGAATGTCGGCACCATGTATCTGAAAGGACAAGGGGTCCCGCAGGACTATGTCGAAGCTGCAGAATGGTTTACAAAAGCTGCCCGTAATGGCCATACGATTGCACAATATAATCTTGGTGTGATGCATGAATTTGGCAAAGGTGTAGAAAAAAGTAAAACCAAGGCCCTGGCCTGGTATAATCTTGCAGCGAAAGCAGGCCATAAGCAGGCGCTGAACAAGCTTTCCATCCTTGTAGCCGGTGAGCCGGATGTTCAGACGAAGGATGCGCAAAAGTCCGGTAACAGTCCTGCAAAACCTTCTGTCACAGCAAAAACACCGAAAACACAGCCCAATCCTGCCCCTGTGATTAAGCCTGCAGAAAAAAAAGAAGCCAAACCGGCGCCTGCCCCTATTGCACCAAAAGTTGCAAAAAAGACCGAAAAACCAGCATTGGCAGAAACAGCAAAGCCAGATCCATTGGTTAAAGAGAAAGTCGCTGCACCGGCGGTTAAACAGCCAGAAGTGGCCGTGAAGGCTGAACCTGCCGAGACAACAGAGGTAAAAACAGCTTCTGCGCCTAAAGCCAACAAATTCGATCCTTTTGCCGGAAGCAGTAACAAGCTTCCAGATACCGGTAATACCGGTGCCCCGACTGTGTTTTCCCAAAAAGCGGAAGTGAAAGCGGTGGAAGCTTCACCTGCGCCAGAGAAAACGGTTACTGTATCGCCCGCTGCGCCAGCTCCGGCGGTAGCCAGTGTGACTAAGGATCGTGATGTTGCCGCTAAAGAAGCCGTGAACGCAGGCACATCGTCAGAACAATCCTCCACTAAAGGCGTTGGATTCTTCACAGCTTTGAAATCCCTGATTATCGGAGATGATGAGGAGCAGGAAAGTACAGAAAATGCGGCAACCTTGCCGGCCCAACCGAATAGTGCAGCATCCAAAAAATCTGTGGCCAGTATTCCGCAGAAAGAAACGGTAGCGAAGCGGGAAATTGTGCAGGCACCTAGACCGGAGGAAAAGAAACCATCTCCAGTCATTGCCAAAGTATCTGAAGCCCCAGAAAAACCGGTTCAGGCCCCTGTGATGTCAAAAGTCACCGTACCGGGTGCCGGTCTTACCCTCGCTGAAAAGCTGGAAATGGCAGATTTGGCGTTCACGCTGGAAGAATATCAGCAGGCCCTTAGTGTTTGGGCTCCCCTCGCACAGGGCGGCAATGCGCAGGCTCAGTATAATCTTGGTAAAATGTTTAACGAAGGATATGCCGTACCGATTGATCGGGTGAGAGCGTATTACTGGTGGCAAAAAGCAAAAACAAACGGTAATCCCCAGGCGGCCGCGTCCCTTGCCAAGCTTGAAGCTTCGCTAACATTTCTGGAAAAACGCCAAATAAAAAGCATTAACTAGGAAATAACCCGTAATAATTTATAAGAACCAAGGTGAAAATCTCTTACAGCATCCTATGTTAAAAGAGAATATTGACCTAGATCACCAAGACTACAGAATTTGATTGGTATAGAAAGTCCATGCAAGATCCATATAGCGTATTGGGTGTTTCAAAATCGGCAAGTCAGCAGGATATCAAATCTGCGTATCGCAAGCTTGCAAAGAAACTGCATCCTGATGCTAATCCGGGCAATGAAAAAATTGCGGAACAATTCAAGGCGGTTTCAGCCGCCTATAACATTGTCGGAGACGAAAAGACGCGCGGTCAATATGACCGCGGTGAAATTGATGCAAATGGGCAACCCAGGGCTGCATATGGTTTCGGTGGCGGTTCAGGCGGTGGCCGGGCAAATCAGGCAGGTTCAGATTTTTTTGGCGGCGGCGCAGAAGATATTTTCTCTGAGATTTTCGGAAATTTTGGCCGTGGTGGTCGGGGGCGGCAGTCTGCCGGACCCGAAAAAGGACGCAATAAAACATTCGCCATCGATGTGACTTTCATAGAAGCCGCGATTGGCGGTAAGCGCCGCCTGACCATGGGGGAAGGCGGGAAAACCCTTGATGTGAAAATTCCTGCTGGCATTACCGATGGAAAGCAGATCCGCCTGAAAGGGCAAGGTGAAACCGGTAAAAGAGGGGGCACTTCAGGGGATATCCTGATCAATGTCTCTGTCAAGGATCACCCGGTCTTTGAGCGCGATGGTAATAATGTGATTGTAGAATTGCCCGTTAGTTTACCAGAAGCGGTTCTTGGGGCGAAAGTGGCGGTTCCCACAGTGGATGGAACTGTTAATTTAAAAATTCCTGCGGGATCGAATACCGGTTCAACCTTGCGTCTTAAAGGCAAGGGGATTGATGGAAAGACAAGGGGTGATCAACTTGTACGCCTGAAAGTTGTCCTTCCGGAAAATCAGGATCAGGAATTACAGGACTGGGTCGCGAAATGGTCAGAAGAACATGACTATGATGCCCGGTCGAAATTCGCAAAATAGAGCTGAAAATTCAGGAAAAACGGGATTTTTTCTATTTATTTTTGACTGTGAATTGTCCTCGGGATACAAATAAACAAAATGTGAGCGCGGCTTTTTGATAATGCGGCGTCCTTGGACAATGAATTCTGTATCTATAAGAAAGTGGGATTTGGTGAATGGCTGAGCAAAAAGGTCTTATGGCGGGAAAACGGGGGCTGATTATGGGGGTCGCCAATGACAAGTCTCTCGCCTGGGGTATTGCAAAAACACTAAGTGAACATGGTGCAGAAATCGCATTTACCTATCAGGGTGAAGCTCTCGGCAAACGGGTGAAACCACTGGCTGAGAGTGTGGGATCCGATATGGTTCTTGAATGTGATGTCACCGATGATGCCTCGATGGATGCTGTTTTCCAGGCGCTTGAAGAGAAATGGGGCAGGATCGATTATCTTGTTCATGCAATCGGCTATTCTGACAAAAGCCAGCTGCGCGGAAACTATTCTGACACGACGCGGGATAACTTCCTGACAACAATGGATATTTCCTGTTTCTCTTTCACGGCTATTGCCAAACGTGCCGCACCATTGATGACAGAAGGCGGCAGCATGGTGACCCTGACTTATTACGGGGCTGAGCGCGTTGTTCCTCATTATAACGTTATGGGGGTCGCCAAAGCTGCATTGGAAGCCTCTGTACGGTACCTTGCCATGGAAATGGGTCGCAATAATATCCGGGTGAATGCCATTTCCGCAGGCCCCATTAAAACGCTTGCGGCCTCCGGTATTGGTGATTTCCGTTATATCCTGAAATGGAACGAATATAATTCACCGCTCAAGCGTAATGTGACGATTGATGATGTCGGTGGATCCGCTCTTTACCTGCTTAGTGAGCTGGGGTCAGGTGTATCCGGTGAAACCCATCATGTGGATGCAGGATATCATGTCGTTGGCATGAAAGCCGAGGATGCACCGGATCTGACACCTCCGCAACAATCCTGAAGCGCAAAATTTTAGACAGGCGGTAGCCCTATGTCACATAACAGTTTTGGTCACTTATTTCGGGTTACAACCTGGGGCGAAAGTCATGGTCCGGCGCTGGGTTGCGTGGTGGATGGCTGCCCTTCGCTGATCGGGATAACCGAAGAGGAAATCCAGTTCTGGATGGATCGGCGTAAACCCGGTCAGAACCGGTTTACGACGCAGCGTAAAGAACCGGATACAGTAAAAATCCTGTCCGGTGTCTTTGAAGGAAAAACAACCGGTACCCCTATTAGCCTAATGATCGAAAATGTGGATCAGCGATCCAAGGATTATGGGGACATCAAGGAAAAATTCCGTCCTGGACATGCGGATTATGCTTATCAGACCAAATACGGTATCCGGGATTACAGAGGAGGCGGTCGCTCCAGTGCCAGGGAAACTGCGGCACGGGTTGCAGCGGGGGCGCTCGCCCGTAAAATCCTCGGAGAAGGTGTGAAAATCCAGGGATATCTAACTCAGATCGGGGATCAGGTTATTGATCGTAACCGGTTTGACGCTGAAGAAATTGAAAAAAATGCCTTCTGGTGCCCGGATCCTGTTGCTGCAAAAGGTTGGGAAGAATATCTCGATGGTATTCGCAAATCCGGCTCCTCAGTCGGGGCTGTGATTGAAGTGGTCGCAAGTGGTGTTCCCGCAGGCCTGGGAGCACCGATCTATGGAAAACTTGATTCTGATCTCGCCGGAGCAATGATGACCATTAACGCGGTGAAAGGTGTTGAAATTGGTGAAGGTTTCTCGGCTGCCGCCTTAACAGGTGAGGATAACGCCGATGAAATGCGGCAGGGTAACGGGAAAGATCCAAGATTTATGAGCAATCATGCGGGTGGTATCCTTGGCGGGATTTCAACGGGCCAGGATATTGTTGTTCGCTTTGCTGTAAAGCCGACATCCTCTATCCTCAAAACGCGGGATACCGTCACGATTGAGGGTGATAACACAGAGATTATCACAAAAGGTCGCCACGATCCTTGCGTTGGCATACGTGCCGTTCCTGTTGGCGAGGCCATGATGGCCTGTGTCCTGGCCGATCACCTGCTTCGCCATCGTGGTCAGCAAGGCTAGATCGCTATATCAAACTTTAACGGGATGTTAAGCAGCTTTCTCTAGAGTGGAAGGAGCAGAACTGGCTTAGAACGAAGTCAGATCCTCTTGAAAAGAGAAAGGTTGCGTAATGTCTGATTTAGTTGCGGGGTTTTCCGCGTCCTCGTCCTATAGCTCGTTCGCAGAGGCAACGCGCTATAGCAATCCCTTTCGCGGTGTAAGTTACAACTCCTCCTCCATTGCCCAGGAAGCATCCTTCAGTTTTGATGGTGTCATTGCTGAAAGCGGCAGTGCCCCGGTTGTCTCTCTTCCTTTTGATGAAGGCGAGAAAGACAGCGATGCCATGATGGATATGCTGGCTGAAAAGCTTGAAGGCTTTCTGGAACCTTTTGGCAAGAAAGGTGAAAAGCTTGCGGATATTCTGAATAATGCCATGGAGTCTCTGGCTGATCTGGTGTCTGATACATCCGTTGATGCGGCTGCATTTTCTGTTGATATCCGATTTGCCCGAGTTGAAGAGAGTTATAGCCACGGTGGCCGTGGTCATTCCTCCGCAGGTGTCTTTAGCAGTTTTGCACTGGAAGTCAGTGTTTCAACAACAACCGTTGATTACGATCCTGGAAAAGCTGCTGTCATCAATATGGAAGGAACCAAGCTGGAATTTTCTTCAACCCAGATGATTGAAGGGCATAAAAGAGGTGTCTTCAGGCGTGAAGCGCCTGCCCTTCAGGGACTACCTGGTTTTGATGCAGAAAAAGCAGAAGAAGCAAAGGAACTGATTGAATTTCTGAAAGAAAGCCGGAAACAGATTGAGGCTTTTACCCGCGATGAAGAACGGAACTATCGCCATCAACTGGGTGCTGCTTTTGGATCTTTCGGTCGTTACAGTTTCGACGCATAAGAATTCCTCGTTCAGAACCCGGAGTGGAAGCTCGCTTCGCGTTTCCGGGTTTTGAAACGCTTTTAACCCGACAGCAAGTTGCTCAAATCGGGAACTCTGCCCGCAACTGGCGATGATTGAATAACGGCCGTATTGGTCATGGCGTAAGGATTAATGCGATCAATCAGCGCTTCTAGTTCTCCAATATCAGCGAAATGGGCTTTCGCCATAAAACAATCTTCTCCCGTAACCCGGTCACACTGAACAATTTCCGGACAGGTTTTTAAAAGCTCCGTGACGCGGCTGAGTTCACCGGGGACAGGCCGTATCCGAAGCCATGCGGAAAGGGTGAGGCCGATTGCGGAGGGATTGATGACCGCCTGATATCCTTCTATTGCTCCCGCTTCTTCAAGCCGCTTCAAGCGTTCCGAAATCGCCGGGGC
>JAKSCD010000378.1 GCA_022360775.1 Sneathiellales bacterium
CTATCGAAAATTCACGAACAAAGTCAACCTAAAAAAATCAAAATCAATCAATAAAGATGATTTTTTTTGATCCTGCTTAAAAAGCTGGCTTGTTGCGCGAGGCGAAGCGCAATATAAGCGAGGCTATGTCGACACGCAAGCCACCAAAAAGCCAAAAGCAAAATTTTTTCGAAAAGGGCGGAAAACAGCGCCCTTCACGACAAAAAAGAGAGCGATCTCCTGCAGGAGCAAAACAAAATGACGCCTGGCTTTACGGCGATCATGCAGTATTTGCAGCGCTGGCCAATCCTATTAGAAAAATCAAACGTATTCTACTGACAAAAGCCAAGCAGGATAAACTTGAATCACCGCAGCAAATAGCGATCGGAAATTCCGGCCAGGTAGAGATTGTTTCAAATGATGAACTCTCGGCCCTGCTCCCTGATAATGCTATCCATCAGGGTATTGCCCTCCTGCCCTCCCCTTTGAGAGAATACGCTCTCGAGGATATCCCCTCTTTGCAGGCGGACAGGAATACCATAACAGTCGCTCTTCTGGATCAGGTAACCGATCCTCATAATGTTGGTGCGATTTTGAGATCCGCTGCTGCCTTTAATATATCGGCTGTTATTGTACCCGACCGGCACTCCCCTCCCATCACCGGCGTTCTTGCAAGATCCGCCTCCGGTGCGGTGGAAACGGTGCCCATGATCCGCGTTGGTAATCTTTCAAGAGCTCTTGATCAGTTGGCAGATATGGGCTTTTGGCGAATCGGAATGGATGGCAGGGCAAACCAGACCATTGAGCAAGCGATTGTCGGTGCAGAGAAGATTGCACTTGTTCTCGGCTCGGAAGGAAAAGGCCTGAGACGCCTCACTGCCGAGAAATGTGATTTGCTCGGAAAACTTCCCATGAGCCATGCTATTGAAAGTTTGAATGTTTCAAACGCAGCAGCGATCGCATTTTATGAATGTAACCGAAAAAACCAGCTGTAAAATCGGCAGTTTTAAAGGCTTCTGAAAAGAAGAAAAAAAAATTGAATTTTTTACTTGCCCTTCCAGCATAAGCTGACTATTTTGCGCCTCCACAACGCCGCTATAGCTCAGTTGGTAGAGCAGTTGATTTGTAATCATCAGGTCCCGGGTTCGACTCCTGGTGGCGGCACCAGAATTCCAAAGCCTCGCTTCTCGAAGCGGGGCTTTTTTATTTCCAGCCCTTGCAAAGGCCACTTTCACTTGCTGCTTTTCTGATCAATCGATATTGTCCGGCAGCGACTAAAGGATTGGTATTTAATTCATGGCAAAACAGAAATGCGTCATCGTTCTTGGACTTCCCCGCTCTGGAACAACTCTTATCTCTACTGCCATTGGATGCCATGAACAAATCTGCATGCTGGATGAAGATTTCTTCTTCTCTGTCTCGCGCATTACCGGCGGTAAACTTCCAGCCGTCAAGCTTTGCATCCCTAACCATGTCCAGATGCGGCGTAAATGGAAACTCTGGTGGCAGCCGATCCGGTGGAACGGGTTTTTGCGAAAACGACTTCATTATGCCTTGCCGCGCTCCCTTTTTTCACTTGAAGACTATCTCCATCGTTATGACTGCCGGTTTGTCTGTATTTTAAGGGAACCCCGCAAGACCCTTTCCGCACTTGATAATCGGGGTCATACCAAGCTCAGAAAAGCCCTGAAGGCAGCCCGGCACGCCTACGATATCTATTCTGAACTTTATGCGCGCGTCCCGCAGCAGGTCGCTTTCATCTCTTTTGATAAGTTTCTCAGTGATCCCGAAGCACAGAATAAGGCCCTTTGCGATTTTTTAGGGGTTTCTTACAGCAACGCAATGCTTGAAGCACCAAACAAAAATGAGCGTTACAAAGGCCAGAAATTCGACACCTCCAAAGTAGGGGCAGAGAATTACGAGAATGCTTCTCTGGATTCCGGCACGCAAGCACTGGTGGATCGATACACAGAATTCAGACAATATGTCATTTAGGATACAGCATATAAAATAACGATAACAGAGATGGCGATAACTTAGCCGTCCAAGGTTCGATTTTTATATTAGAGAAATATATTTTAATAAAAATAACTCTTTCAATCCGCTATATTCTACATTAGGAAATACAGTATTCGTTTCAGATTTCCCTCGACGAACCGAATGAAGGAAGTACATGTTGTTTATATGTAATTTGAGCCGCCTCGCCCTGGTTTCACTCATTGCCATTATTGCAATTACTTCCTCTGCCTCAGCATTGGAAAAAGCAACGGGTGCGATCCTTCTGAAAGTCTCGGGAAAAGTCTCAACAGTTAATACAGCTGATGGTACCGCCGTTTTTGACAGGAATCTGCTGAATAGCTTCGAAAGAAAATCCATTCGCACAAAAACACCATGGACAAATGGTGTTATCCATTTTGAAGGTTTTCTGGTTCGGGATTTACTATCCGCTATTGGTGTAGAAAGTGGCACAGTCAGGGCGGTTGCAATCAATGAATATATGATTGAAATTCCAATTGAGGATTTCCTGAAATATGATGTTATTATTGCAGATCATAAGAACGGCACCCCAATGACCGTTCGGGAAAAAGGACCTTTATGGATTATTTATCCATGGGACTCTGATCCTGAGCTCGTTAACGAAATTTATCATGCCCGATCAATCTGGCAGCTCCGCAGCCTGATTATCGAGTAACCATTTCTAGAACTCACATGATGATGGAAAAACTGAAGTATTTGTACGGGTTGCTCGTCATAGCAACAATCATCATGGCAGCGTCCGCCTATTGGATGATTACGGGCCTGGTTCAGGAATCTGTCCGGATCGAAAATGGCGCAAGAGATACTCTGATTGGTATTACTTCACAAACTGATTACGAATTACAGCGCTTTTTGGACACATTGAACCAGATTGAGGCCTCGGGTAGCGAAACAGCAAGAGCCGACCTTATTGATCGCTATGATGTGCTCTGGAGCCGTTATGACACCAATACATCAGGTCTGGCGGGCTCCGCTTATGTAATGCTCCCCAATGCCTCACCAACAATGAAAAAGCTTCACACCCTCCTGGTTGATACCGAAGAGGAGGTGATTGCTCTGGCAAAGGGGCAACCCGTCAATATCACGGTTCTGATAGACCGATACAGAAGCCTTGTTCCGGATCTTCATCGCGTAACCATGGAAGCAACCAAATTCACAACCATAACAACAAGTAACCTTCATGATCATTTGCAACGCGTTGGTTTCTGGTCGAAAATTTTTCTTCTAGGAATGCTGGTAACCGGATTTCTGCTGAGCCTGATTTTAATGTCGGAACGCAAACGGATGAATAGCCTGACCCGGTCTTTGGAAAAAAGAGTCAAAGAACGCACCCAGGATCTTGAAAAAACAAATGTTACATTGAAAGAGGAAATTTCCTACCGCGTAGAGACAGAGCAAAAACTTGTTCAGGCACAGAAAATGGAAATCGTAGGCCAGCTAACAGGCGGAATAGCCCATGATTTTAACAACTTTCTGGCCATCATTCAGGGGAATGCTGAATTGCTTCAGGAATATGGCAGCGAAAATGATCTTCCGCTGATCAAGCCCATATTGAAAGCGTCTGAAAAAGGCGGTCAGCTTACCCAGCGCCTTCTCGCTTTTTCCCGCCAGCAACCCCTGCACCCCAAACAGTTTAATCTCAAGGTTCTTGTCAATAACATGAATGTCCTGCTCAAACGTACGGTTGGCGAGACCATAAATATTACCCTGACAGCGGAAGAGGATCTTTGGGACGCCCTCGCCGATCCTGCCCAGGTCGAAAATGCCCTACTCAATCTTGTTATCAATTCCCGGCATGCGATGCCGAAAGGCGGCGATATCCGCATTCACTGCTCCAATTTCTCGGCGGATACAGACTATCTGAAAAACAATCCTGAAATAAAGCTGACAGAATTTGTCGTCCTCTCTGTCTCCGACAATGGAACCGGAATTACCGAAGAGGTAAAGGAACATGTGTTCGAACCCTTTTTCACGACAAAAAAAGTGGGAGAAGGAACCGGTCTTGGTCTTTCCATGATTTACGGCTTTGCTAAACAATCCGGCGGACAGGTCAATATAAGCAGCGTTGTTGGAAAAGGAACAACAGTCGAACTTTATCTCCCCCGCGGATATGAAGAACAAACAACCTATCCGCTGGATCATATTGCCGCTGTCGCCACTCCCGGCAATCAGGAAGTCGTTCTGGTTATTGAAGATGAACAGGATGTGCGTTCACTCGCCAAGGAAGTTCTTACCTCGCTGAACTATATTGCGATCACCGCCGAAGATACGGTCATTGCCCGGAAGCTTCTGGAAGACAACAAAGACATTGATCTTCTTCTTTGCGATGTCATTTTACCGGGCGGTGTCAATGGGCCTGATTTCTACAATTCCATAAAGGAAGAAAATCCCGAGCTGAAAGTTGTGTTCATGTCTGGGTATCCGGCAGAAGTTGTCACAGGCAAAAACCTCCTTTCAAAGAATGATATCCTCCTGTCAAAACCGTTCCGGCGCAATATGCTTGCCCAGGCGCTTAATCAGGCACTGGGCTTTCGTCAGATCTTCTAAAGAGACAATTTGCCGCATTTCAAAACCACGCCTTGACCTTCCAGTAACTGGAGGCTTTATATCAAGTTCAGGTCCCAATTCTGAAAGCTTGATCCATGTCCGTTACAACTGATTGCTGCTCATCCTCACAAACCGGACAAAAAGACACAGCCATTGATCCGGTCTGCGGAATGTCTGTTGATCTGAATGCCGGTAAACCCAGTTACGAGTTTGATGGTGAAATCTACCATTTTTGTTGTGCGGGTTGCCGCGATAAATTTGCGATTGATCCGGAATTCTACCTTTCCGGAAGGAGCAAGGAAAAAGCAAAATATGCACCAAAAGCCGCACAATATACCTGCCCGATGCATCCTGAAATCATCGAAGACGAGTTCACAGACTGTCCATTATGCGGAATGGCGCTGGAACCTATGGGGGCCCCGCAAGAAGGACCAAACCCGGAACTGATTGATTTCACTAAACGCTTTAAGATTGCGTCTTTCCTTGCTGTTCCTGTTCTTATATTAGCAATGTCACCGATGTTGGGATTACCCCTTCGCGACTATTTGGGACCTGTTCTTTCCAACGGGCTTGAACTGCTATTCACCCTTCCGATTGTCGTCTGGGCAGCTGCGCCGTTCTTTGTTCGTGGCTGGAGCTCCGTTCAAAATAAAAGCCCCAATATGTGGACATTGATCGCCATAGGTGTCGGGGCAGCCTTTCTCTATAGCACGATCGCCACTCTTTTCCCGGACATCTTCCCCGAACAGTTTAAAGGCCCTGACGCATCACTACCGGTTTATTTTGAATCTGCGGCGATCATTATCGTTCTGGTTTTCCTCGGGCAAATCCTGGAGCTTCGAGCGCGGGAAAAAACAGGAGATGCGCTAAAGGCCCTTGTTGATCTAGCTCCGAAAACGGCCCTTCGTATCAACTCCTCCGGTACTGAACGGGAAGTCCCCATTGAAAACATCCTTCCCGGCGACAAACTGCGTATCCGTCCCGGTGAAAGAATTGCTGTGGATGGCATCATCATCGAAGGACAGTCTGCCATCGATGAAAGCATGCTGACAGGCGAACCTTTACCGGTAGAAAAAACTGTGGGTGCCTCTGTTTCCGGGGGAACGTTAAATACTTCTGGTGGTCTGGTGATTGAAACGCAGAAAACCGGTGCCGATACAGCTTTGGCGGCAATTATCGATCTGGTCTCCTCCGCCCAGCGTTCCCGTGCGCCCATACAAAATCTGGCTGATAAGGTTGCTGCCTTTTTTGTCCCTGCTGTGGTCACCATCGCCTTCGCGTCTTTTGTCACCTGGTTCTTTATCGGCCCGGAACCAGCCTTTGCCTTCGCACTCCTCTCTGCTGTTTCCGTCCTGATCATCGCCTGCCCCTGCGCTCTTGGTCTTGCAACTCCCATGTCTATAATGGCGGCGACAGGCCGCGGTGCCTTAAAAGGGATCCTGATCAAAAATGCAGAAGCACTTGAAGCCCTCGATAAAGCAACAGTGCTGGTGATCGATAAAACTGGAACAGTCACAGAAGGACGACCCTCCGTTTCAAAAATATTTCCAGCGCCTTCATGGAAACGCGATAAACTTCTTGCCCTGGCTGCCGGTCTTGAGAAAGGCTCAGAACATCCTATCGCCTCTGCCATCCTTGCTGCTGCGGAAAGCAGCGGCACCATCCCCCTCTATATTTCGGAGTTTCAGGCTATCGGCGGCAAAGGCGCGAAAGGTCTCTGCACAGGAGAAACAGTTCTTATAGGCAATGCTTCGCTAATGACAGAGAACGGGATAGCCATCTCAGGACTTGAGGCACAGGCGAAAGAGCGAGAAACTCTTGGAGAAACCGTTCTGTATCTTGCACATGCTGACAATCTTGCAGGACTTATAACAATTTCCGATCGTGTTAAAGCCCAGGCAGCAAAAACAATACATCACCTTAAGGATAGAGGCCTTGAGATCATCATGGCGACAGGTGATAGTGAAGGTGCCGCCACCCATGTCGCCGGGCAACTCGGTATTCAGGATGTCCGTTGGGGATTACTTCCCGAAGACAAGCTCGCAATCGTCAATGATCTACAAGCAAGAGGAACAGTTGTTGCCATGGCAGGTGATGGCATCAATGATGCCCCGGCGCTTGCCAAGGCTGATGTTGGAATAGCCATGGGCAATGGCGTGGATGTTACGCTTGAAAGCGCGGATATGACCTTGCTCAACGGAGATATCACGGCGATTGAACGCGCGCGCAAACTCTCCAGCGCGACAGTTACGAATATCAAGCAAAATCTTTGGCTTGCATTTGGCTATAACTCGCTTTGTGTACCCATTGCAGCTGGTATTCTGTATCCTGTAACAGGGACGCTTCTTTCACCTATGATCGCCGCCGCTGCAATGAGTTTGTCCTCTGTTTCTGTGATTACCAACGCGCTGCGCCTTAGAAACACCAAACTGTAAGAGCTGGAGGGATAAATGAATATCGGATTTGCATCTTCCCGGTCAGGACTGCCAAAAAAAACCATTCGATATTATGAAGAAATTGATCTGGTTAATCCCTCTCGCGCAGCCAACGGATATCGGGACTATTCAGAGGATGATATTCACTGCCTGAATTTTATCCATCGGGCGCGGAACCTTGGTTTTTCTATTGAAGAATGCCGCCTCCTTCTATCGCTCTATCAGGACAAAAACCGATCAAGCTCCGAGGTCAAGTCTCTGGCTCTTTCCAAGATCTCGTCAATTGAAGAAAAAATCGCAGAGCTTCAAAATATGAAGGACATGCTCAACAAGCTGGCCAGAACCTGTCATGGGAATGACAAACCGGATTGCCCGATCCTTGACGAGATTGCTGGTGCCCGCCTTAATCCCTAGAAATTTCAATTCAGCAAGATTTATCAATTCGCGTTATGATTATCTCCTCTTCGTCTTTTGGAATTGATCAACGTGGAAAAAATGCAGGTTAAACTGAGTAGTTATAAAGACCGCCTTGAGCGGGTAACAGACTATATCTATGACAATCTGGATCAGGATATCGACCTTAACCATCTGGCCGAGGTTGCCTGTATGTCTCCCTATCACTGGCATCGGATTTATCATGCCGTCTATGGGGAAACAATTGCTGCCACTGTTCGCAGGCTTCGCCTGGCGAGGGCAGCAGCAGATCTGACGAATACTGCAAAACCTGTGAAAGAGATTGCTGAAAAAGCAGGCTTTAAAAATCTGCAAGCCTTTTCACGACTTTTCAAACAGACCTATGGTTTACCCCCTGCAACCTACAGGGAGAAAGGAAACCATACCATCTTTGAAAGATCACTCAATGAAGAGGATACCTCTATGCATGATATGGAAATCAAAAATTTTGACAGACAAAGAGTAGCCGCCATTCCCCATAAAGGCCCTTATATCAATATCGGCCAAACCTTTGATAAAATGTTCGGCGCTCTTGGTGGGCGACCCCTGGACTGGTCGAAAACCTTCTCGGTTGGCATCTATTATGATGACCCGTCTTCAGTCCCGGCGGAAGAGCTTCGATCTGCTGCAGGTGTTATTGTAAACGCCGACTTCGACATGGGAGAGGACCTGGAAGAAACCTATATTGAGCAGGGGCGCTGTGCCGTTCTTCATTACAAAGGCCCCTATACCGATATGCAAAAAGCATATAACTGGCTTTTTGGTACCTGGCTTGTAGGGTCCGGCGAAGAAGCAGGAAATGAGCCATGTTTTGAAGTCTATCTCAACAATGCACGCGAAGTCTCTCCCCAGGAACTCCTGACAGACATCTATTTACCCCTGAAATAAGTCAGCTCTGTGCGTCATGGAATATGATACCAAGGACGAAGCGCTTGCCCCGCCTCAGCCTTGAAACTCCATGACGCGTTTTTACCGTATAATGACCCCGTGCGCCTTTAACGGGTCGCGCGTTATTGACAAAGACAATTCCCTCTCCCTGCTGCTGGGGAACAACCTCGGCAACTGATTGCATCCGCGGGCGCTGATGGGTCAGGACAAACTCGCCGCCTTCAAAATCCATCCCGGGCTTATTGAGGCATATGGCAATTTGCAGCGGAAAACTCATTTCCCCGTAAAGGTCCTGATGCAAACAGTTGTAATCCCCCTTTTCATATTTCAGGATCAGAGGTGTCGGCTCATGCTGCCCACCCTTAGAGCATCTCGCTAAAAAATCGTGATGGAGTTTCGGAAAGGGCGGCTGTTTATAATATTCTGCCCACTGATTTGCGATCGGCACCAGCTTCTCATATACTCTCTCACGCAGTCTCAGGATTTTCTCAGGCAAGGGATAGGTATAGTACTTATACTCACCTTTCCCAAACTGGTGACGCGCCATCGTGACAGTTTTTCTGTAATAATGCCGTTCTTTATACATTGCCATGAACTGGCAACATTCAGAGGGTGATAGAAGATTACCCAAAGAAGCATAGCCAAATTCGGATAGATTTTCATATAACAGATCCGACAATTCTTCCTCCATTTCCAAATTGATAAACTGCTTCTACGAAATCCGGGTCGCACCTTCTTTCCGCATCCCGACATGGAACTTTTCTTCGGGAACTTGCCCCTGGCCAAAATTTCCGGTAAAGCACATATAGTTATCTTTCCAGAAAGATTTTAAATGTCTCTGCGCTCCTCCCACCTATATGGAACATTCCTGACTGTCCTCGGTGTTCTGATCCTCACACCTGACGGATTGCTGGTGCGCCTGGTTGATCTGGATAGCTGGACCTTGATGTTTTGGCGGGGGACTTTCTTTGCAGCAAGCATTCTTGGATTTTACTTCATTCGCTCTCCCCAGTCTTTTCCGGGAAGAGTTCGCATCATGGGATGGAGAGGAATACAGGCAGCTGTATTTTTTGCCGGAAGTACAATATTTTTCGTCCTTGCCATTCAAAATACAACGATTGCAAATACGCTGGTGATCATTGCAACCGCTCCTCTTTGCTCAGCGCTGATCTCCCGCCTTTTCCTGAAGGAACAGGTCTCCCTTTCCACCTGGATAGCCATTATTGTCAGCACAGGCGGTATCGCCATACTGTTCCTTGGAGAAATAGAGGGCGGATCTCGTATTGGGGATTTCTATGCTTTTGGTTCCGCACTTTGTATCGCCAGCCAGATTACAACTGTCAGGCTTGCACGTAATGTGGATATGGTTCCCTCTCTTGGGATAAGCGGGATCATGATTGCACTGATAGCCTTACCATTTTCAACGCCCATGGCCGTCACCCCGGAGCAGTTTTCCCTTCTCTTTCTGATGGCGTTCGTGATTTTGCCTCTCTCATTCGGCCTGATCACAATCGGCCCGCGCTATATCCCGGCGGCGGAAGTAAGCCTGATCATGCTTTTGGAAACTTTTCTTGGTCCGGTATGGGCGTGGTTTGTTGTGGATGAAAAACCTGAAATGGAGACTGTGATAGGCGGTGCCCTTATCATCACAACTCTTCTGGTCCACTCCGTTCATTCCTATAGAGGCAAGCGCATCACGTCTATTGATCAAATAGGCTAGAAAACCAGAGCAACGCCCCTAATCCTGGGGTAGCACACTCTTCTCAAAAAACTGAGAAGGGGTGTGAACTTGTTCTTCAACCAAATGAGGGGGAAAAGAGACCCTGAAGCACGTACCCTCCCCCAGGTTTGACGAAACTGAAACACTAAGCCCCAGAATACGGGCGATCCTTTTCACAATAGCAAGGCCCAATCCCAGGCTCTCCCGTGCAGAAACGCCCTTTCTTTTGAAACTCTGGAATTCGAGGAAAATGAGATCCTGTTCAGGGCCGGGAATTCCGGGCCCTGTATCTCTCACTTCCAGGACAAGTTCCTTCCCGATCATTTCCCCCGATACATTGACTATTTCATGTGGAGAATAGCGGATCGCATTTGTCAGCAGGTTTCTGAGCAACCGGCTTAACAGTGGCCCATCCGAGAGGACCAGAAAGGGAAGATCCTCGATAACCAGTTGTACATCGTTGTTTTGCGCAATAACTGAAAATTCAGCATTCAAATCCTGCGCGATCGAATTCAGACAGCATATTTCCTGCTTCACTTTAAGCCGGCCTGACTTCAACAACGAGAAACTCAACAGGCCATCCAGCATTTCCTCCATACTGCTTAAGGAGAGGTTGAGCTTTCTGGTGAGATCCTTTCGCACCTCGATATTTTCCGGATGTAACTCTTCCAGGGTCGAGGCCAGGAGTTTGGCGGCATAAATCGGTTGACGGAGATCGTGGCTTGTTGCCAGAAGATGATCCGAGCTCGCTTTCTTCACACGAAGCAATTCTCGGGTTTTCGCACGTGCATCTGCGTAAACCGTCCGTGTCTCGATTTTTTCAATAATCTGCTTTGCCTCCCGGCGGCAGATGGCATCTGAACGCCAGCACAAATAAAGGAAATACGCGATTAATGTTAGGGCGCCCCACAATCCGATTGCACTTGGATGGACAAGAAGGCACCAGATCATCGGAAACAGGGCGAGCGCTGAATTAATTATGCTGATACGACTAAAGCCAAGCGTCAAGTCACTGGACCAGCCAGAATAGACCACCAGGATACTGACAATAATCAGTTCATGCGCCAGATTTCCCGCTGGCCAGAAGTTATAAGGTAAAATTCCAAATCCTGCGGCAGTGACACACAGAAAGGCATTTTCAACATTGATCATTGATCGGGCATAGCGGCCTGTTTTTTTCTTTAAAAACTGCAATGCCAATACAAAAAGTGTCTGACCAAAAGCAATTGCGATCATGGTAAAGGCCCAGACAAAAATCTGGGTATCATTTCCCTCCCCGTAGAGGAAAGATACAGAGAGGACAACCCCTGCGCAGAGTAGAATTTTTGTAAGAAAAGAGAATTTCAGTCGGGCAAGGCATGTTTTCGCAACATACAGATTAAACTCTCTTCGCTGCCTTGCTGTCAAAGAGTTATGAAGTCGGCTTTCCCAAAAAATAAAGTCATTTATTCGGCGCAACAGAAAATTTGCCAAAAACTATGCCCCCGCGTGTTCCCCATGCCGGCAGACTATCACAATAGTAGAATTTAGAAAGATCTAGTTCAGCGAATTAGATAATGCCGTCACGGTAGAAGATATGCTGACCGATCTGTCCAACTTTATCCAGACGTAACCGCCAATCCGGGCTCACATAGGATGCATGATAATGCGTTGCCCGTTTTGCGACACCGCTACGTTCCCCGGCCATAACAAGCGCAACAACTTTCAAGGACTGTTCCCAGGCCCGCAGATCTTTTGGTCGATCCGGCTTACCATCACAAGCAAAGGAAAACTGGCACCGATTGGGCATATGCTGGTTTTGGAAAACAACCTTACAGGCATTATCCGGATATTTGGGATCTGCAACGCGGTTCATAACCACTTCCGCGATTGCAACTTGTCCGATCAGAGGTTCACCGCGAGCCTCAAAATACACAGCCTGCGTCAGGCATAGCTCGTCTTTGGAAAAAGTACGCTCAAACAGGTCAACAGTATCAAGAGTTGCTTCTACCTTTTTGACATCAGGCATATCCAGATTGGTCAGCCGGGAAAGGCCTTTATCTTGATAAGGGCGCAATTCAGCAATCTTCTTTTCCAGTTCCTTGGAAGTAGAGATCTTGTATTTTGCAGCCATGTAGCGTTTTTGCAATGTTTCATCAGATGTTCCCAATTGGAAGAGCAGCGCAAAACTAACGCCCCCCATGAACAGCACAGCAATAACGCCCAGCGCAATGGCCAGCCTGTTTGTTCCAAAAGGTTTCTTCTTCTCTGTCGAGTGTTGCATTTCACCCATCCTGAATCTGTCGCCTCAGTTCCTGCCTGTTGTTCGGCAGTGCCCGAAAATTAACTGATTATTAATATATCAGGGCCTCTTTTCCCTTTTCATCCCCCAAACATGTGTCAAATGTCGCTTTTTTTATATTTTTGTTAACCAAAACCGTCTTTTCAAAAAGAAAAGGAGCAGTTCTGACTGGTATCGGGCGATAAAAATCCCCCAATCACGGTTCAGTCATTTGAATTATGATTAAAAAAGCCACTCCAAGCCGGATTTTGTGGCCTAGCTATACCGCATATAGGTAATATTGCCCATCATACAATTGGTTTTTCAGGTGCTACACGGGGTTTTCTGGTAAAAAATCAACGTTTGCGGGATCCGGGCCCGCGCCTTTCCTCTCAATAATATCGTATGTACGCGAATCATCTTACGCCTTCGCAACAGAAGAAGGATCAGGGCATAAAGAACTCTCGATATTCGTTTTGTAAGCTCAAGCTGCTCGTTTCAATCGGGCAAAAACTTCTGTTCTGATCTTTCTTTTATTCTGGCATTCAAAAGGTGAATCACCTGAAAACTATGAGAAAAGTCTTATAATCAACCTGAAATATCTATCATATCGGCATACACTCATATACCTATATAAGTACTTTCAATAAGTTAAAATAGATAGCCAAATGGTTAATTTGTAACGGATATTACGTTTTTTTAAAAATATGTAATTGTTTTGCTTGCATCAAATCTATGTTCGTTATATCAGCAGACAGGAATTTTCACTTCTCTTATTAGTAATTGGTTGAGTAAATGGATATTACAGCACTACAAGGCAAAGCTCTCGAAGCAAGCCGCTTTCTGAAAGCAATGTCTAACAAACATCGGCTCTTGATCTTGTGTAATCTTGTCGATGCAGAAAGATCCGTAGGCGAACTGGAAAAAATCGTGGGGTTGAGCCAGTCAGCCTTATCTCAGCATCTCGCTCGCCTACGCAAAGAAGAAATCGTAAAAACGCGGCGTGAAGCGCAGACAATTTACTACTCACTGGATGATGAAAGCGTCATTGATGTATTGGAAGTTCTTTATGATATCTTCCTCGGTGACGATGAATCACTGGCTGACGTAGCGTAAAGTTACTTCTCTCAAGAATTTTATAATGGGCGGGGGTTTTTCTATACCTCGCCCGTTATTTTAATCACCTGTTTTCCCAGAACCTCTCTGCTTTCCATTGCTTTCAGTGCGTTTATGGTCTCTTCAAGGGCCCAGGTTCTGCCGATCCACGGGATCAATTTCTCCTTTTCTGTCAATTTGACCAGCTCCTGAGAAGCGCTTGCTCCTGCTTCAGGATTTCTCCGGCCATATTCACCGGCCCTGACACCAATCAGATCGATTTCCCGGTTTCGAACCTTTTTCAGATCTGCCTTTCCAAAATCTCCACTTGCGAAACCTACAATTAGATAACGTCCCCCTTGGCCAAGGGTGTCAATCCCCTGTGGCATAAGGGCGCCGCCAACAGGATCAAGCAGAAGAGAAACACCCTGTCCGTCCGTGATTTCCAGAACTGTTTTCACAAGATCCACTTCACCGTAATTTATCAGATAATCTGCCCCGGACTGACGCGCAATCTCCAGTTTTTCCGCCGAACTGGCGGCAGCTATAACGGTGGCGCCCAATGCTTTGCCCACAGCAACCGTAGCTTGACCGACACCCCCTCCAGCCCCTAGCACAAGCAGGGTTTCTCCGGCTTTGAGCCTCCCTCTTCTTTTAAGTGATACATAGGCTGTCTGGAAGGTTACGGCAAAAGCAGCCCCCTCCTCGAAGGACAGGTTGGCAGGTAATCTGGACACATGCTCTTCTTCAACGCAGATTTTTGTCGCACAAGCACCGGTCTTTCCCTTGAACATGACCCGTTCACCAGTAGTAAATTGGCAGACATCTGCACCAACAGCACTGATAACGCCTGCCCCTTCCATTCCCGGAGTAAATGGAAGCTCCGGTTTGAACTGATATTTTCCATAAGTCATCAGCAAATCAGGAAAATTCAGAGACGCTGCGTGTATGTCGATCAGGATTTCCGTTTTGCCCGGCTCCGAAATCTCGCTTTCTTCCAGTACAAGATTGTCTGGTCCGCTCAGCATTTTGCATTGGACGGCTTTTGCTTTTGCCATTCTTCTTTTTCTCCACCACATTCCTGAAAAGACATTATGCCGCACATTTTCACTTCTTTTCTACATTGTTGTGATTGGCATATGCCGTTAGAAACGATTATGTGAGAGTTTCAATTATTGAAGATAAATTAAGGACCAGATATGGCCGCGTCAGAAATTTCGTATCTTGCAGCAGCGGGCGGTGGCATCGTGAGCTTCCTGAGCCCCTGCGTTTTGCCGCTGGTCCCGGCTTATATCTGTCTAGTCGCCGGTACAAATCTGGAAGAGCTGGAAACACGTGCCGAAGAAAAAGGCGGCGTGGATTTTAAAATAGTCGCCATGGCGCTTATTTTTGTCCTTGGTTTTTCCACAGTCTTTATCCTTCTGGGAGCCGGTGCGTCCTACATCAACCAGCTTCTTCTTCAGCATCTGGACATCCTGTCGAAAATCGCCGGGGCAGTGATCATGATATTCGGCGTTCATATGAGCGGCCTTGTCAAAATCCCCTTCCTGTATAGAGAAGCACGCTTCAACACGATCGATAAACCGCAAAACTGGCTGGGCGCCTATGTGATTGGACTTGCTTTCGGTTTTGGCTGGACCCCCTGTATCGGGCCTATTCTGGGAACTATTCTCGCAATTGCGGGAAGCGAAAGCTCCTTAAGCTACGGTGTAAGTCTGCTGGGCGTTTATGCGCTGGGGCTAGGAATACCCTTTTTGCTGGCGGCCCTTGCCATTAACCCGTTCCTCAAATTTATGCGCGGTTTTCGGCGCTATTTCAAGGCCATGGAAATCGGAACGGGGGTCATTATTTTCCTGACAGGACTTCTCATCTTCACAGGCCAGTTTCAGATCCTGGCATACTGGTTTCTGGAACTTATTCCAGGTCTTGCTAATCTTGGATAAGACTAGTTTGCAGCATTTTCCATTGTCTGGTTAGCTGTGCTGTTTGCCAGGCTATCCTGATTGATGATCTGTTCTGAAGAAAGAGTATTTTGTTCTATAGCAGATTTTGCGTCATCGGTCGGTAACAGGGAATACCCCCCCATCAGGACAACAAGCAAAGCCACGAGAATCCATGTTGCAGTCAGTTTATTCTGCATTGATACACCTGTTCATATAACTCGGATTACGAAGGGTCCTACACACACTCGGCCCTTTAACACCTCAATATCTAGAACGCCGTAATAATGCTTCAATACCGTCTCAAGAAACTGTGATCCTCATATGGTATTGTTACGATAAATATGTAATCATCGTCACATAAATTATTGAATAGTATACAGGAATCTGGAATTCAGCAGAAACTTTCCTATTCCTTGGAAGATCTGACCTGCAGGATTGATGATCAACGATATGTGCGCCCGATTTAGTATTACGTCACCATTGGATGCCTTAAAGGCGCTCTTCGATATCCTGCCGGGTAATACATTTCCCGTTTCCTATAATATCGCGCCGGGAACCTTCATACCCATTATCAGGCGAAAAAGAGGAAATCAGAAACCAGAGATGTCTCTGGCGCTCTGGAATTTTATTCCAGCATGGAAAACCGAGATTTCCGAGAGTAAACCTCTCGTTAATGCGCGCCTTGAAACCGTCACTGAAAAGGTCACTTTTCAAAATGCATTTCATTCCAGACGTTGCCTGATCCCCTGTTCTGGTTTCTACGAATGGAAGACGACGGCTGAAGGCGAGAAGCAGCCCTTCTATATCTATTCAAAGACTTCCCCCTTCTTTTTCCTTGCCGGAATATGGGAGGAAACATCGTTGTTAGGAAAGGAAGCACAGCCAACATCTGCCGTAATAACAACTGCGGCGAGCTCAGAACTCGCGGCCATTCATCACCGCATGCCCGTTACAATAAAACCGGAACATATAGACCGCTGGCTTTCAGGAAATGATTTATCCAGTGTTCCAGATGAACAGGAGCAGGAAGTGCTGTCATCCCATCCTGTCGATAGAAAAGTCGGCAATGTTCGAAACAACAATGCCGACTTAATCAAGGAAGTCCCTTTTGATAACCGCCCGAGACAAGGCTCACTTTTCTAGTTCGTTATTTGTGTGGAAATGGAGGCTTCCCGGCTTATCCGCACTACAGAAACTTTAAGTTTTTCAAAGGCTTTATGTTCGATCTGACGAACACGCTCTTTCGTGATACCAAGTTTTTCACCAAGAGCTTCCAAGGTTACCTTATCTTCATTCAGACGTCTTTCGCGAATAATCATCTGCTCTCGGTCAGAAAGCTCGCAAAGAGCGGATCTCAACCATCTTCCCCGGGTTTCCCCATCACAGGAGCGGATCGTAATTTCTTCCGGTGAGGGCATGCTATCAATCAGGAAGTCTTCCAGACTGTCATCCCCTTCTTCTCCAATGGGGGCACTTAAAGACTGATCCCGGCTTGCAAGCCGGTTTGACATCGCTTCCACTTCCTTAATTCCCACATGAAGCTTCTTGGAAATGGTTTCAAGCGTATCTTCGGGAAGAGAACCTTCTTCCGAATTCTGTATTTTCGCGCGAAGCCAGCGCAGATTGAAGAACAAGGATTTCTGGGAGGCGCTTGTACCGGATCGGACAATAGACCAGTTTCGCAATATATAATCCTGCATTGCTGATTTAATCCACCAGCTTGCATAAGTGGAAAAGCGAATTTCCCGTTCGGGTTCAAATCTGAAGGCCGCTTGCATCAGGCCGATGTTACCTTCCTGAACAAGGTCACCCATTGGCAAACCATAATTGTTGAATTTTGAAGCCATGGAGACAACGAGCCTGACATAGGCAGAAACAAGTTCGTGGAGGGCTTTTTCATCCTCTTCATGTCGCCACCGGCGTGCCAGTTCAAATTCCCGATCTCTCGTAAGCATTGGCACCGACATGGCGGAAGATATAAAGGCTCTGTTCCTTTTAACCGTATTGGTAGCGTCATGTGTGGGCATTACTTTTCACCTTTCCTTTAAAGGATCTTCGGTTTCCCTGAACACCGCACTATTTTATAATTTTTCTAAAGTATGATCACATTTCACTAATATAGCAAGTTAAATCTTATTTATCTAATATTGAGAATATACGAAATACTGTAATCTCGGAATTGGAATATTCCGGTTACTTTGCAGGTGAGCTTTAATTAGTCGGCATTTTCTATCGTTTCTACAGAACCGAGATACACTATTGATGCTATGACCAGTAAAACAGCAATAACAACGAATGAGATCTCGTATCCATTTTCTGGACTAACCACCAATCCCCATCCGAAAAGAGACTGCATCACCCCGACACCGACAATACTGGTCAGGTTCAGGGTGGAATTCGCACGCCCGACCATGTAATCAGGAAAAGACGCCCGGCAATGAGCAGCAAGGATCACATAATGCTGCTGCAAAAAGCCAATAAAGACAAAGAGTACACAGACCCCCCAAAGCGGCATGCCTTTCAGCAATCCCAACAATGAAAACGCTATTATTTCAAGGAAAACAGCAGCCAAAACAACTTTCTTTCGACTTTCGAAAACCCGTTCCATCCAGCCAAAAAAAAGGGCTCCGACTGGGATGGCAAAAACCATAAGCAGAAGAATTTGCCCTCTTTCAACACCGCCCAGCTGATAACGGTCTTCCAGATAGGGTCCGCCCCACATCCCCAGAATTGCGGTTGCAGGTCCGAAAGCCACCAGGCCCATGGCAAGAAGATAGAAAAATCTGGGAAAGGCCAATACGGACGTATAGCTTCTTACGCTCTCTAGTATTGAAGCTGGCTGCTTCGCATTTTTTTTGTAACCCGGCGGCTCATCCTTGATAACCATATAGGCAAGGACAAGGGCAAAAACGGTAAATCCGGCAACCAGAAGGTAGGCCGGACGCCATCCTACGGTATCGATAAAAAAGGCAAGAGGATAGGAAGCCATAATACTGCCAATACTGGACGCCGCCATCATCCATGAGGTAACCGTCGCAAATTTATCAACCGGATACCATTTTGCGAAAAGAACATAAGCGGACATCATCGTGATCGAAAAACCGCCCCCTAACATCATTCTGGAGACAAGAACTTCTTCATAGCTGGTTGCATAGGATAAGAGAATACAGCCTGCTATGGAGATCCCGACATAGACTGGCATCGTTTTACGGGCACCGAACCGATCCAGCAACATGCCATTTGGAACCTGCAGAACAGCTGATGTAAAAAACAGCATTGCAGCAAGAAAGCCCAGGCTTTCTACCGAAATTCCAAGATCTTCCGCAATTGGCGGCAAGGTCACTGCTGCAGACAACCGATGGAATTGACCCAGCCCGAAAAGAATGGCTGAAAACAGGAAAATGTAAAATGCCCGCCGCCGTACAGATGGGGAGCGCGTATCTGGCTGCATGAAAGTTGTTCTTTCTTTTTGTCTTTACGATCTTCCTAAAATGACAGATTGTCAATCTTTCATCAGGAATAATAAAGTGGGATGCTCTTCTTTTTCTTCTTCTTTCCAGCACGAGAAGCGAGTAGCATTTAACGTCACACGCAACTTAGAGGTTTCCTTATTCATATGTCTCTTCTTTTCCGTACCTACTCCAGGTTCTTTTTTCTCGCCGTATCAGGGCTTATTCTTGCTGTCACTTCTACGACAACGGGGAGAACCTCCGAAAGGGACGGACTACCTTCCGAATTGCAAGGATACTGGAAAGGATATAGCGAAAAGAATTGCTTTAATCCTGCTGCAAAGGATACCGAACTAAATATCTATGCCCGGGTACGGGAAAACCGTTTTGACTTTGAGTTAAGGCCCTATTCCCAAGACAAAGGCAAATTAAAAGCGTTTAAGGGAACCGGACATATCAATGGACAGGAAAAGCTGACCTTTGAAAGGCCTTTTGATGTAGATGACAAAATTACTGTCAGTTTTCAGCAAAGTCCTCGCCTGATTAGCGTGAAATCCAAGACCATAAAAGAGTGTATGGTTCACTTAAGGAAAACAGCGTTTGCAACCCTTCCTGATTACTTTAAAGGCGAACTGGCCATTGAAGACAAACGCCCTCAACCCAAGAAAGAAATTGCGAACACAACTGCATCGGTTAAGAAAAAATCTTCCCCTACCAGTTCCCCACCAGTTCCTAGACAAAAATCAAAAGGAGCTTCCTCAACGAAAGTCACAAATATGGAGGGAACCTGGACAGGTAAAGGCGGGTATGGATGCCTTTACATCGACGGACGCCCGATTGAGCCGGAAATTGTTACGGATATCCAGGAGAAGAAGGTAGGGATTTCTTTATCCTATAGAAGTTCGCAAACAGGTGAGCAGACACTCTATCAGGGGCAACATAATCTATCCGCCAACGACTGGGTGGCCATACAGCAAATCCATCCGGACATCGGCCAAACTCAGATCTCTATTAACAGGCGACAAAAGCTTGTCTTTGTCAAATTGGGTAAAAGCTGCGAAATTCAGCTTTCAAAAGGGCAATTTACACCGGGCTCTGGAGTGACCGCCTCTGTACGCAAAGTAACCTCTCCTCCGGTTATCCAGCATAGGCAGAAAGCACCTACTCCGCCGCAAACCCCCGGTCTTTCCACAAAGGAGCAAAAAAGATTTCAAGGATACTGGGCTGGTTTTGCCGGAACCGGTTGCATCGAAGTCGGAACATGGCCAGCAAGCGTTGATGTTGGCGCTTATGTCGAGAAAAACAAACTCAAGCTTCTTGTCGAATATGCGACTGTCTGGAGAAAAGGAACGATTCCGCTGAAGGCAGAAGTTGTTGTTCCAAAATCAAGAAAACTTGTTTTTAACAAACCATTTGGTGAAGTGAATAACCTCATTGTCCTTTTTAAACCACAAGAGGACAGGATAGAAATTCAAATGGATAGCGATTGTAAAATCAATCTTAAACGCGCTTCCCGCCGCACGGTTCCGGCAAACTTTGTTCCCGACCGCACCAAGGCTGACCGCACTTAATGACCGCCACTAATTTGTTTGCCATTTGAAAACTAATCTCCTAAAAGTAGAAAAAAATTAAATTTCAGGGTGTTTTATGTTCTCCAACCGTATTTTTGTCATCACTGTGACACTGTTAATCAGTCTTGCATTGGGAGCTTGTTCCACAGCTACTCGGGGAACAACACAACAGATTTTTGTCGATACAAAAGAAGTTGAAGACGCCAAATGCACTCTCAAAAACCACAAAGGGCAATGGACGGTCGAAAGCACACCCGGAACAGCGACGGTTCCCCGCGGTGGCGGCGCTATTACAGTCGATTGTGAAAAACCCAATTACAAAAAATCCTCACAAGTCGTTGCTGAAAATTTTGAGGAAATGACACTCGGTAATGTGTTAATCGGCGGAATTATCGGTATCGCGGTCGATGCGGCCTCAGGAGCGGCTTTCAAATATCCGGAGCGGGTCTCTGTTTATATGGAACCATTGGTGAAAAATCTGTCTGCACCCGCTATTGCAGCGCCGACACCTGTAACCCAGTCTCCGGCAGTCACGTCCACAGCGCTACCTACTCGCGAGGATCTCGCAGGGTTTCAGGGAAACTGGAAAGGGTATCACGGCGGCGGATGCGTTGACATTTCTAGCCAGCAGCCGGCACTGAATATTGTCGCAAAACTGGAAAAGCAGCATTTAAAAATTCAGGTTAAACCGGAATCTCAAAAAGTGGGCGATATTCCATCTTTCAAGGGTGAAGGTTACTATCTGCAAAATGATACACTTACCTTCAAAAAGCCGTTTAACAGCGTAGACAACCTGACTGTTACTGTTGAACCTGCCAGTAAACGGATCGTGGCAGATTTTGATGGAAAGTGCCAGATTGCCTTGGCCCCGAATTCATATGCCTCCTTGGATAAAGATTTTGAAGGTCAACAATCCGTTGAAAACAAGGACGCAAACATTCAACAGGTTTCCTATCCTGCCTATGAGACTGGTAATCAGGAGTTTGCATCCGTCAACGGTCAATGGACAGGCCTGGGAACATACGGTTGTATCTACCGGAACGACTCCCCGGCAGAGCCAAAAATTCAGGTTGATATTTCCGGAGATCGTCTGTTCCTGACCTTGCAACTTGATCATAAAGGCTCAAGTGACAAAGCCCCTTACCAAAGTGAATACACTCTTCCACCGTCAGGCATTCTTTCTATCAAAGCACCACATCCTGCTATTCAGAATGCATCAATCGCGGTTAATAAAGACGGAAAACTTGTGTTTGTAAAACTGGAAGACGGATGCGAAGTCCAGCTTGTACAGATATCTGGCGTTACAAACACCGTTGTTGCTTCTGCCCAGGCTACCCCTCAGGTTCCTGTTAAAAACAAGGAAGACGTAAAAAGCTCAGAAGCGAAGCCTGGCCTGACGGAGACTGAACAGAAAAGATACGCTGGCTACTGGACAGGATATGGCGGCTCAGGTTGTATCCATACCTCTTCGTCTATGCCCGCAAGTGTAACTGCTAATGGCAAGATCGAAAAAGACCAGTTCCTTCTGCAAGTAGAATACAAGGCAATTTGGGCAACTATCTATCACCCTCTCAAACTTCAGACTGTTGTCCCGAAAAGCAAAAAACTGGTGATGCGTCAGCTAGACCTTGGCAGTGCGGATCTTCTGGAGATTGATTTCAATACACTGCCTCAGACAATCACATTGACTTTTGATAAAAACTGCACCATTCAGATGAAACCAACATCGCTTATTGCGCTGCCAGCGGATTTTAAACCTCAGCATATTCACACTGATACGGGGACATCATTTATCCGCAAAGCAGAGAGCTAAGGGAACTGGATCTCTCCTTCTTTTTGACTTTTTGTCAATTTACTTGATCAATCGCTCCGCATTGCCTACTTTTCTTGGCAATGTGAGTTGCCCTGTTGTGGCCAATGAAGAACAAAAAGAGATATCGAGAGTACGAAATGAAATTCCAAGGAACAGAGTCATACGTTGCGACCGAAGATTTGATGATTGCGGTCAATGCAGCGATTACCCTGCAACGCCCTCTTCTGATCAAGGGTGAGCCGGGAACAGGTAAAACCGTGCTTGCACAGGAAGTAGCAAAAGCACTGGGCAAACAGTTTATCGAATGGAACATTAAATCCACAACCAAGGCCCAGCAGGGTCTTTACGAATATGATGCCGTTTCCCGCCTGCGGGATTCACAGCTTGGCGATGACAAGGTTCACGATATTGCCAACTATATTCGCCCCGGTAAATTGTGGGAGGCTTTCACTGCTGGAGAAAGCCCAGTCCTTCTGATCGATGAAATAGACAAAGCTGATATTGAATTTCCAAACGACCTGCTGCAGGAGCTGGATCGGATGGAGTTCTTTGTTTATGAAACCCAGGAAGTGATCAAAGCGAAGCAGCGTCCGCTGGTGATTATTACCTCCAATAATGAAAAAGAACTGCCGGATGCGTTCCTGCGTCGCTGTTTCTTCCACTATATCAGTTTCCCGGATGTGGACACCATGAAAGAGATCGTGGATGTTCACCACCCCGATGCGAAAAACGAACTGGTTCGGGACGCGTTGAAGATTTTCTTTGATGTCCGCGAAACGCCAGGTCTCAAGAAAAAGCCCTCAACCAGTGAATTGCTGGATTGGCTTAAACTTCTGATGAGTGAGGAATTGCCGGAAGAGATTCTGAAATCCAAGGATCCATCCAAACTTATTCCACCATTGCATGGCGCCCTGCTGAAGAACGAGCAGGATGTCCATCTGTTTGAACGGCTTGCTTTTCTTTCCAGAAGAGAGCAACGCTAGACGGAGGGTTCTTCCATGTTTGTGAAGTTTTTTTTCACATTGAAGGAGGCCAAGGTTCCCGTCACCTTGCGGGAATATTTGACACTGATAGAAGCCATTAAAGCAGGTTGTGCCAGTTATTCTGTTGATGACTTCTATTATCTGGCCCGAACAACGCTGGTGAAAGATGAAAAAAACCTGGATAAGTTTGACCAGGTTTTTGGTCATTGCTTCAATGGCATTGAATTTATTGGCGAAGATCAAACCGTTGAAATCCCGGATGAATGGCTGAAGAAACTGGCTGAACTTTCTCTGACCGATGAGGAGAAGGAACAGGTCGAGGCTATGGGCGGCTGGGAAAAACTGATGGAAACCCTTCAGGAACGGCTGAAGGAGCAGAAAAAGCGCCATCAGGGCGGTAACAAATGGATTGGTACAGCCGGTAAATCTCCTTTCGGCGCCTACGGGTATAACCCTGAGGGAGTTCGTATTGGCCAAAAGGAAAGCCGTCATCGCAGGGCTGTTAAAGTCTGGGACAAACGGGAATATAAAAACCTCGATTCCGATGTCGAGCTTGGAACACGCAATATCAAGGTCGCCATGAAAAGGCTTCGCCAGTTTGCCCGTGAAGGGGCAGCAGACGAGCTGGATCTGGATGATACCATTCGCTCCACAGCCCGCAACGCAGGCTTCCTTGACCTTAAAATGCGACCTGAACGGCACAATACGGTTAAGGTTCTGATCCTCTTTGACATCGGCGGATCCATGGATGATCATATCAAAGCCTGTGAAGAGCTTTTCTCAGCTGCGAGGACCGAGTTCAAGCATCTTGAATTCTACTATTTCCATAATTGCGTTTATGAGAAGTTATGGAAGGACAACAAGCGCCGCCATGCGGACTTCAAGGCAACCTGGGATGTTCTTCACACCTATCCAGCTGATTACAAGCTGATCATCGTTGGAGACGCCACCATGTCCCCTTATGAAATCGCTTATGCCGGTGGTAGTGTGGAACACTGGAATGAAGAACCCGGGCAACTCTGGATGGAACGCATGCTGGATATCTACCATAAAGCTGTCTGGCTCAATCCGGTACCTGAGAAATACTGGGACTACACCCCGTCTGTACAGATGATGAAACAGCTGATGACAGACAGGATGTTTCCGCTCACCATTGGCTGGCTTGAAGATGCCATGAAAGAACTCAGCAGGTAATCCTGCTGGGCTTCTAGGGATCTTCTCTTACATATTTGATTTTATCCAGCAATCCGGTCAGCCGGCTAAGAGTGATCTTCTGCAATAAAACACTCAGTAGAAGGTAATAGATTGCCATATGAAGGATAGCCCCTTCTGATGACTGGCTCACATAATATATGAGAGCCAGCGTCGCCAGCATCACCAGGAACCAGATCCGGTTGCAAAATCCTGCGCGCGGGAGCATGCGTTCGGTTTTTTCCTCATGAAGCTCATATTTGTACCAGAGGTCAAACACTGTTGCGATGCTGAAGATGGGAATAACTCCGAAGATCACGGCTAGCCCGATTGCGTGTGCCCCCTGCCCGATTTTTATGAGTTCCATTGCCGCAGTAAAGATCGAAAACTGACCGTTCAGGCCAAAGAAATCTTCAACAGTTGCAATGGGTGCAGCCGCGCCAATACCCAGCAAGCAGGCGGCTGCAATTGTCAAAACACCCGTATACCGGTCAAGTCCGGACGCATGCTTGGCAATTGTCTGCCGATGGGATCTTCCCACTAAAACACGTTCAATGAGCTGCTGCATCTTCTGATCACTCGGTTTTTTTATTGATATTGCTTGATGGCCGCCGCCAGCATGGCTTTCAGTTCGGTGCCGACCTGACCGCCATCGCCTTGAATTCGCCCATTGATTGTTGCTTTCATCGCATCTGTATGGGCTTTGATAATCTGAACGTGATTGTCGGAAACACCTGCATTGTCACCCGTAAAATCGTAAAGGCTGTCACCAAAAGTGGAGACAAGAGGGTAACCGAATGTCCCTCCCTGCCCTTTCATTTCATGAGCAATTTCCTGAATTTTCTTGTAATTGACCCGCCGTTTATCGGGGAAATTAAGGCAGACTTCCACAAGTGCTGTAAGCGCGTTAAGAGTTTCCTGCACCCAGTCCGGATAATCTGATATCACTTCCTGAAACTGGGCTTCCGTATCTTCAAGAGTTTCCGGTGAGAAAATCACGGTTTCTGCAGATGCCCCAATCCCGCCGGCTTTTTCCAGCAGGCGGTTTCGCGGGCGATACAGTTTTACAAGGATCTTTGGCTTATCCATATGCCTGCCTATTCATAAATGATTTTCACTTCAGGGCTTTTCTCGTGCAAAATCCGCCGGTTATCCTCCCCGAACGGCAGGTTCTGCCGTCGACGGTCTGGCCCAAAATAAGAGGCATTTTGAACGAACTGGCGGGGGCTTGCGATAATCTGCATGACCTTCTCAGCCACAGAATTGACCGAAAAAGGTTTTGCCAGGACTTCACTTACACCAAGATCCCGCGCCTCCTCAACTTTCTGCTTGTCCCCGAAACCGGTGACCATGAGAAAAGGAACAAATTTGTTGGCACTCTCTTGATGGGTACGAACCCATCGCAGGAACATCAGTCCGTCAATCGGGCTCATTTGCCAGTTGGAGATAATGAAATCCAATTGCATAACCCCTGCTTTCACGGGGTTTTCCTGGACGAGTTTGATAAATTCAATTGCGCTTTTCGCGTCATCGAATGTTTTTACTGTCCCTATACCAAGGCCCAGCAAAGTGGATCGCACAAGTGACAACATATAGGTGTTGTCATCCACAACAAGGACAGTAAAACCCGAAAGATCCAGTTCAGCCAAAACCTAATTCCCTAGTATTCACGTCAACTTCGACAGCAATTCTAATATAATACGCTGCTCTTCTTCATTAAGGGAAGATAAAGTTTTTCTGGATACCACGGCTGCTTTATCGAGAACATTCTCCGTAAGGGCTTTTCCTTCATCTGTGAGCCTGAGCAA
>JAKSCD010000268.1 GCA_022360775.1 Sneathiellales bacterium
ATTCAGATGAGGAAACAAAGCATAGGACTGAAACACCATGGAAAGACCGCGCTTGCCCGGCGGCTCCCTGGTAACATCCTTTCCATTAAAGGTGATGGCGCCTGAAGTCGGTTCCTCAAGACCCGCAAGCATCATCAATGTTGTCGATTTACCGCAGCCCGATGGCCCGAGGAGTGCAATAAACTCTCCTTCTTCTGCTTCAAAGCTGATGCTGTCGACCGCTTTCACATCACCATATTCTTTTGTCAGGCCTTTAACAGAGATATAGCTCATGCGACACCTCCTTCCCGGCTGCAATCTGTCACTTTGACATCTGCATCCCGGCACAATGCCTCAAGCCCTTCAGGCAGTTGGTCAATATAGAAGCTGTCTACCTCGCTCAGCATTCCGGTTCTGATCGGGGCGCTGCGCATATATTTCTGCTTGTCCGCCACAAGAATACGATTTTCGCAGCTTTCCATGATGGCTCGGGAAACATGAGATTCTTCTGGCGAAAAGTCGAGTAATGCCCCGTTTTCTGCCAATCCTCCGACACCGAAGATCCCGTAATTAACCTGGAATTTTCGAAGGAAAGCGGATGTTTCCTCCCCCATGGTATCCTGATCAGAGGCACGAACCTTCCCGCCTGCCATATAGGTATCGATATTTTCATTCTGGCACAGGATCAGTGCAGCATTCAGGTTGTTTGTCACAACAGTAAGGCCGGGATGACCAAGCAAGGCTTCCGCTATCTTCTGCAATGTGGTGCCGATCCCCAAAAAGATGCTCGCCCCTTCCGGGATATTCTTTGCCAGGGTCCGGGCGATCAGTTCTTTTGCTTCAAAATTGATGATTTGCCGGTTCTGAAAAGACAGATTTCGCGATTGCACCGGCAAGGTGATCCCACCATGGACCCGTTTGACCAATCCGAGATCACTGAGTTCATTCAGATCCTTGCGGATTGTCTGAACCGAGACATCAAAGCTGCTGGTCAGCACATTGCTGGAGATGGTTCCCCCCTCATCCCGCAATCGATGAAGTATTTCTTGCTGTCTTTCTGTTAGCTGCATCTTTTTTCGTTCTTTTAACGCTCTACTTTTAAGTTTCGAACGAAACTTTATATCGTTCTTTAGAAACTTTAAACAGTTTCTTATGAAAGATTTATGACAAATCTATTTTCGTTTGAGATATTTTACGGCGCAGAAAGGATTACCCTTTGATTTGCAAAGGGTTTGGCAGGAACAAAGAAAAAACTGCTTGGGCAACTCTATGATGTCACGAACTCAAATGTTAAGGGAGGAACGCGAGAATCAATCGATTTGCAGCTGGGATACAGAGTGAATGTTAATGAAACGCTATCCCTTAGCATCCTCTGCTGGAAAGTTTCGATAGATCGTCAATAAAGGCCTGTGTCCCACCTTGTCCTTTTGCTTTAAAGCTCGCCAAAACCCATATATCTCTGGGCTTAAAAAACCAGTAGTCAAAAGCATATTGGCTGCTTTCAGCAAAAAACACCGTAATGACTCGCGCGATCCGTTCACCACAGAATTGCTTTTTAACAATAGCGTGACTTATATAATCACCGAAAACCTCTACGCTTTTTATAAAAGTAGCTGCCGCTTCGCCTCCCGCTTTATGGTCATAGGATTTAAAGCGTTGCTCAAGCTTACTGAATTTCGCGTAGGTCTGGGCAAATTTTTCAACATCCTGTTCACTGACAACTGAATTTAGCTCTTCGACCATTGCATCAATTTGATCAGCCTTGGCATCCTTCTCAGCTGAGTTAAATGTCAAAATAAGTGTAAGAAGCATTGTTGCAGTCAATCGAAGCATATCACCCCCAAAACCTTTATTTCACTGACGCAATACCTCCATTAGGTGTGCACTTCCAGTACGTATTTACCGATCAAACAAGAGCTCTCGTAGAAAATGACTGCCCTTCGCAAAACTTGATCAAGGCTTTCACCTCTTCTGCTTTCTGGTGAATTGCCGCGGGGTCTGTCCCGATAAGCGTGACGACGGCTTGCGCCTGGTTTTGCCAATCCAGAATCGGGGCGGCAATCGCGACGAGGCCCGGAATATACTGACCATCGACAGATGCGAACCTGTTTTCGCGCACTTTTTTGCAAAGCTCTCGCAGCCCTTTTTCACTCAATGTCAAATCAGGCAAAAGCGCGGGGTTTTTCTTTGCTCTTTTCAGCTCGATGGATCGGTTTCGTTCAATAGCTGCCTCGGCTGACCAGGCAAGAAAGGCCCTTCCTGTTGCTGAACTCAAAAGCGGAAGTGTCGTTCCCAGTCCCATTGACGTAACCATGGGTGACGCCGCTCGTTCCCATCTGATAACTGTCGCACCATCACTTCCCCAGACAGAGAGAAGCGCGGTCATTTCTGTCTCCGCACAAAGATCCGGCATCAGGTCCGCGGCCTGATTAACAAAGTCATGTCTTTCAATTGCCTTGAGGCCCAGCATAAGGGCCGCACGTCCCAGATCATATTTTCCTGAGCGCCCCGCCTGCTGCACCAGTCCCGCATTCACAAAAGAGGCCAGATAACGATGAATTTTACTCGGAGGCATGCCGCTGATTTTTGCAAGATCTGAAAGAGATGTTGGCCCGGGGCAATCCGCAAGCTTCCTCAGTAACTCTAATGCCGTATCAAGAGACTGAATACCAGCAGAAGAAGGAGTTTGATTTTTTTTTGTCACAGCTCACCAAGAAAAAAACAGCATATATCGTTCCGCGATTATAACGGAGTTGGACCTTCAGAAAAGAACAATAGACAACACTGGCATTCCATAAATAAAAATTCGTATTTTTTCTTTATTATAAAACTTCTTGCATATTATGCAATTTAAATGCATTTTCTAGAAAACCAGTCAGCGTGTGTTTGTGGAGGGAAAAATGACGAAATTATCTACGGTAGAAATTCTCGGAGGCGGCCCTGCCGGGCTTTACACGGCTATCCTTTTGCACCGCCGCATGCCGGAAGTGCAAATACGAGTGACAGAGCAAAATCCCGTCGGTGCGACTTTTGGCTTTGGTGTCGTATTCTCTGACAGGGCACTTGAATTCCTCAAAAAAGATGATGAGGATATCTACAATCGCATTACACCGAAAATGGAACACTGGCAGAATATGACCCTGAACCTGCCCAAGGATCAGGTTGTTCTTGATGGGGTCGGTTTTTCTGCAATTGGACGCCTGGAACTGATTGAAATTCTCCGCAAGCATGCGGAGGGCCTCGGGATTGACATGCGTTTTTCCCATCCCATTGCAAATCTGGATGAAATTGAGGCCGACTTGATCATTGGTGCAGATGGTCTTAATTCCCTCGTTCGGGAAAGCCTTAAAGATCAGTTCGAACCAACTATTGAGAATTTCAGCAATCATTTTGCCTGGTTTGGTACGGACCGTCCGTTTGATACTCTCACCCAGTCTTTTGTAAAAACGGACAAAGGTTCGTTAAATGCGCATCATTACCGTTATGCACCGGATAAAAGCACTTTTATCGTCGAATGCGATGATGCAACCTTCCAGGCCTATGATTTCGCCTCCATGAGTGAGGAAGAAAGTGCGCGATGCTGCGAAGCAATTTTCGAGGATGTTCTTGAGGGCTCACCGCTTGTGACCAATAAATCCAACTGGCGACAATTCCCCCGCCTTTGGTGTCAAAGCTGGATCGCCGGACGTCATGTCCTTATGGGAGATGCGGTTCATACGGCACATTTCTCAATCGGATCAGGGACACGGCTCGCCATGGAAGATGCTATAGCCCTTGTCGACGCCCTGACTACTATTGAGGACCTGGATGAAGCTCTTGCTTCCTATCAGGCAAACCGTCCTCCTATTGCCCGTAAAATTGTTGATGCCGCCAATACCTCAGCAACCTGGTATGAGGATTTTGGCGAAAAAATGAAGCTGCCACCTGTTGATTTTGCCTATGATTATATTACCCGCTCGGGGCGTGTAGACCTCTCCCGGCTGCGATCCATTGCCCCTGGATTTGCCAAACGCTATGAGACTGAAAGACTGTCAGATCAAGCGGCTATCAAGGACCCGGTTGCCGAAAAAACAAGTGGTGCTCAGGAAATCGGGTTTGATCGAGACGC
>JAKSCD010000367.1 GCA_022360775.1 Sneathiellales bacterium
GGGGGGCTTGGTATTTTCTCACCAGAGGAGGTCGGGCCTGTCTCCGTTCAATGTCCAAATGGTGTGATCGATATTCTTGCGAAAGATGAGCAGGATGCCACTCATCTTGCAAAAAAAGCGCTGTCCTATTTTCAGGGGCGGATAAGTAACTGGCAAGAGCATGATCAGCGGAGACTTCGCAACGTTATTCCGGAAAACAGATTACGGGTTTACGATATTCGGAACGTCATCGAGTTGATGGCTGACAAAGACAGTGTTCTGGAACTCAGGCCTGAATTTGGAAAAGGCATGATTACGGCTTTTATCCGTATTGAAGGGCGTCCACTTGGATTGATTGCCAATAATCCCATGCATCTTGGGGGAGCTATCGACGCTGAAGGTTCCGAAAAGGCTGCCCGTCATATTCAGCTTTGTGATGCGTTTAACATTCCGATCCTGACTTTATGTGACACACCGGGATTTATGGTCGGGCCGGATGCGGAAAAAACCGCTTTGGTCCGCAAGACAGCGCGCTTCTTTGTTGCCGCTGGTAGCGCAACCGTTCCTTTTTTCACAGTTATTTTGCGAAAGGGATATGGTTTGGGTGCGCAGGCCATGGGCGGCGGATCCATGCATGCGCCTTTTGCATGTTTTGCCTGGCCAACAGGGGAGATGGGTCCAATGGGCCTCGAAGGCGGAGTTCGGCTGGGATATAAGAAAGAGCTCGCAGCCATTGAAGACAAAGCCGAACAGGACGCTGCATTCAATACACTTGTTGACGAAGCATATGCTCGCGGTAAGGCCGTGAATGCCGCTGCGTTTATGGAAATTGATGATGTGATTGATCCGGCCGAGACGCGGAAACGACTGGCGCAAGCGTTGGCTGCAGTGAAAATACCGCCAGCTCCGGAGGGAAAAAAGCGAACCTTTGTTGATACCTGGTAAAAGCTTTCGAGGCGTTAGGCAATTGTAAAAGGTTCAAGTCGTTTGCGAAAATGCTTGATAAAATCCTGAAGCAACAAAGATCGCGGGTGATATTTGGGATAGAGAATGTCCAGTCGGAACGGGATCTGGGGCTCGAAAGGCCGGGTTATCAGACCATGACCAATATATTCCGCCGCGTCGATTGAACTGACAACCGCTGCGCCGGTCCCTTGTTTGGCAAGCAGGCAGGCTGTCGCAAATTGCCGAACTTCAACACGAGGTACCAATTCTGCGCCGGCATCGTCAAAAGCGTCCTTTAGCAGGTGATAAAACCGGTTTTCCTTGTCCTGGACAATCATCGGCATGCCATCCAGGTCTTTTGCGGTGATTGATTTTTGAGCAGCAAGAGGATGTTGAGGAGAAAGAGCACAAACGGTTCGAATATCGACAGATTCATGTGTAACAGCACTATGGCCTTCAAATTCGTCTGCAACGCCAATGTCAAATTGCTGAGCGGCAATCCATTCTCGAACCCTTTTGGAAGAGCGTGTTTGTATGGTCAGGGTGACGTCTTTTCTGTCAGCAAGAAACTCTGACATAACAACTGGCATCAAGGACGTGGCAAACCCCGGAAGGCAGGCAATCCTGAGATGTCCTGCTTTCTGATTTCGAATATCATCCGAAAGCTGGGAGATATGTTCCAGGTTAACAATCGCGCGTTCAACTTCGCCTAACAGGAAGTTTGCTTCATAGGTGGGAGTTAGGCGTCCCCTTTGCCGCTCAAAAAGCGAAATTCCCATGTTCTGTTCGAGGGAAGAAATCAGGCGACTGACCGCAGGTTGCGACACGTTCAGCATATTTGCAGCAGGTGTTACACCACCGGTAATCATGACCGCCCTAAAGGCTTCCAGTTGTCGCAGCCGAATCATGAAATTTTGATCCTTCAAAAAAACCATCTCATAACATCATATTATATATCCATTCGAAACTATTATGAAAAGCGAAGAAAAATGAAGGTGAATGAATAAGATATGAGCTTTGTCATCAAACGGTCATTGATGGGCGCATAAATCCCTATACTGTTAGTGGAGGGAGGTAGGTTGTCTCCACTAAAGAATGAATCAAACTGCCCTGGAATTCCGAGGCAGAATTGTCAACCGATAGGGAAGAACAATGTCAATTATGAATAAGTTTCTCGCGCCAGCTGCTCTGGCCGCTCTCGTAGGAAGCACTGCGCTTGCTTCTGCAGCAACTGAAATTCAGTGGTGGCACGCTATGGGCGGAGCCAACGGTGAGCGGGTAAACAAAATTGCTGATGATTTCAATAAATCACAGTCCACATATAAAGTTGTCCCAACATTTAAAGGCAACTACACAGAAACAATGACAGCTGCGATCGCTGCTTTCCGCGCGAAAAAACAGCCTCACATCGTGCAGGTGTTTGAAGTTGGTACGGCAACAATGATGGCTGCCAAAGGCGCTATCTATCCTGTTGAGCAGGTCATGAAAGACGGTGGCGAAAAATTCGATAAATCAGACTATCTGCCAGCTGTGATCAGTTATTACCAGACACCACAAGGTGAGCTGCTGTCCATGCCATTTAACAGCTCTACACCTGTTCTCTGGTACAACAAGGACGCGTTCAAAAAGGCCGGTATCTCTAAGGTTCCTGCTACCTGGGGCGAAATGAAGGAAGCCTCAGACAAACTGCGCGGTGCCGGCTACAAATGTGGCTTCTCCTTTGGCTGGCAATCCTGGGTCATGATCGAAAACTTCGGCGCATGGCATAATATCCCAATGGGTACCAAAGAAAATGGTTTCGCTGGTATTGATACAAAATTCACGTTCAACAATGACAATGTGAAACGCCACATCAAAAATCTTGCTTCCTGGACCAAAGACGGAACTTTCGTTTATGGCGGTCGCCGCGGTGACAGCCTGCCAAAATTCATTAACCAGGAATGCGGTATGTGGATGAACTCTTCCGCATATTACGGTTCTATCAAGAAACAGGCGAAATTCGAGTTCGGTCAGTCTATGCTGCCTTACTATAAAGATGTTGTTTCCAAGCCACAGAACTCCATCATCGGCGGTGCGACTCTTTGGGTTCTCAAAGGCCGTGAAAAAGGTGACTATAAAGGTGTTGCCCAGTTCATGAACTATCTCTCTTCTGCCGAAGTCCAGGCATGGTGGCATCAGGGAACAGGATATGTTCCGATCACGACTTCTGCATATGAACTGTCCAAGAAGCAGGGTTTCTATGACAGCAATCCTGGTACAGATACAGCCATCAAGCAGCTTAGCCTGAACACACCAACGGCGGCTTCTCGTGGTATTCGTTTTGGTAACTTCGTTCAGGTGCGCGATATCATCAACGAAGAAATGGAAGCCATCTGGTCTGGTGACAAAGCACCTGATGCCGGCATGGATGAAGCTGTAAAACGCGGAAACGCGCTTCTTCGCAAATTCGAAAAAGCCAACAAATAGTTTCCTCCCGGAACTGTCTGTCGCACGAGAGATCGTGCGGCAGATTTTTTGCTTTTTACAGGTTGTCCAAAGATGTTGAAACGTGTTCATTTTGAACCATCGGTTCTGCCTTACCTGCTGGTAGCACCGCAAATTATTGTTACGGTTCTGTTCTTCCTCTGGCCTGCAAGCCAGGCTTTGTACCAGTCTCTTCTTGTTGAAGATGCCTTTGGTCTCAGTTCCGAATTTGTATGGTTCCAGAATTTTGAAGAATTGTTTGAAGATCCGCATTACTGGGGGTCGTTTCAACGCACATTTGTTTTTTCTTTCCTTGTGGCCTTTCTCTCGATGAGCCTTGCCCTGATCCTTGCCGTTATGGCGGACCGGGTGATTAAAGGCTCCGGTATTTACCGTACGCTTCTGATCTGGCCCTATGCTGTCGCGCCTGCCGCTGCTGGCGCACTCTGGTTCTTTATTTTTGATCCGACAGTTGGTTTTATTCCCTATGCCCTGCAGTTCATCGGGTATGAATGGAACCATAAACTGAACGGCAATGAAGCCATGGCACTGGTTATCTTTACCGCGTCCTGGAAACAGATTGCCTATAACTTTCTCTTTTTCCTGGCAGGACTTCAGTCCATACCGAAATCCCTGATCGAGGCTGCTGCAATTGACGGCGCCGGACCAACAAGGCGTTTCTGGACAATCGTCTTCCCGCTGCTCTCTCCAACAACATTCTTCCTGCTGGTGATCAATGTTGTTTACGCCTTCTTTGACACCTTTGGCATTATCGATGCAGTGACAGGAGGCGGTCCTGCAAATGCGACGAATATTCTTGTTTTCAAGGTTTATAATGACGGATTTGTGGGGCTTGATCTTGGCGGATCTGCAGCACAGTCTGTCATTCTGATGGCAATTGTGATTGCACTTACCGTTGTCCAGTTCCGGTTTGTTGAGAAGAAGGTGGCGTACTGATGATTGAAAACAGACCTCTTCTCAGGATCATGTCACACCTGATCATGGTGGCAGGTGTCGTGCTGGTTGCTTTCCCTTTGTGGATTACCTTTGTCGCTGCGTCTCATAGCGAACAGCGCATGACCGAACTTCCGCTTCCTCTGCTGCCAGGGGGACATTTTTTCGAAAATCTCGACATTGCCCTTAATCAGGGGCTCTGGGGCGGCGATGGAACCGGCGTCGGCTTCATGCTGTTTAACAGCCTGATTATGGCCCTTATGATTTCAATCGGTAAGATTGTCATTTCCCTGCTTTCAGCATTTGCAATTGTCTATTTCCGCTTTCCTTTTCGTATGGGGTTCTTCTGGATGATTTTTGTCACCCTGATGCTTCCCGTGGAAGTCCGGATTTTGCCAACCTTTGAGGTTGTGGCGAATTTGGGAATGCTGAATAACTATTGGGGACTATCCATTCCGCTGATTGCTTCGGCGACGGCGACTTTTATGTTCCGTCAGGTTTTCCTGACAATTCCGGATGAGCTTCTGGAAGCTGCGCGTATTGACGGGGCAGGGCCGCTCAGGTTCTTCAAGGATATCCTGCTTCCCATGTCACAAACCAACATTGCAGCCCTTTTTGTGATCATGTTTATTTTTGGTTGGAACCAGTATTTGTGGCCGCTGCTGGTGACGACGGATCAGGATATGTTCACGATTGTTATGCAGATCGGCAAGCTGCTGGAAGGAGGCGAGGAAGCTCCTCAGTGGCATATCACTATGATGACAACCCTGCTTGCGGTCATACCGCCGGTAATCGTGGTTATCTTTATGCAACGGCTTTTTGTTCAAGGCCTGACTGAAACAGAAAAGTAAAAGAGTGAAGGTGTAAAATGGCAAGTGTAACGCTTGAAAATCTTCAGAAAACCTATCCGAACGGTTTCAAGGCCATTCATGGGGTGGATGTGGATATCCAGGATGGGGAATTTCTGGTTCTGGTCGGTCCGTCAGGGTGCGGTAAATCAACTTTGCTACGGATGATTGCAGGGCTTGAAACCGTCACCGAGGGTAAGTTGAGTATTGGCGGTAAAATGGTCAATGACCTGGAACCTTCCCAGCGCGATATCGCCATGGTGTTCCAGAATTATGCGCTCTATCCGCATATGACGGTCTATAACAACATGGCTTACGGTCTGAAAATTATGGGCCTTTCCAAACAGGAAATTGACGAGCGCGTAAAAAATGCGGCCAAGATCCTTGAATTGACCGAAGAACAGCTCACCCGTAAACCGAGACAATTAAGCGGTGGCCAGCGTCAACGTGTAGCCATGGGGCGGGCGATTGTGCGCAAACCCAGTGTATTCCTGTTTGACGAACCTCTTTCAAATCTGGATGCAAAGCTGCGTGTTCAGATGCGTATTGAGATTAAGCGCTTGCAGGAAAGCCTGGGTATTACCAGCGTCTATGTAACCCATGATCAGGTTGAGGCCATGACCCTCGGTCATCGTTTGATGGTATTGAACGGCGGTAATGTGGAACAGCTTGGTACACCGATTGAGTTATATGAGCGCCCGGCTTCCCTGTTCGTTGCTGGTTTTATCGGCTCCCCTGCTATGAATATGATCAGCACAAAAATGAGCAGTGACGGGAAATCCATCGAGATCGCGTCAGATATTTCTCTCGCCCTTGAAAATGGTGGTGCTGCTGACTATGCCGGTAAAAAGGTTATTCTTGGTGTTCGGCCAGAGCATCTTGAGCTTTCCCAAACCGACAACAGTCTTCCCTTTACAGTGACACTGGTCGAGCATCTGGGGGCAGATACACTGATCCATGGTCATTTCGGTGAGGATATGACAGATCTTACTGTCCGTGTGAGCGGAACTCACACGGTTAAGGCGGGAGATCAGCTTCCTGTAACAATCACACGAGATCACATTCACCTTTTTGATCCCGCGACAGAAAAGCGGATCAGTCTCTAATTTGAAAGTGGCGGACCTGGGTTAGCCTATTAACGCCCAGGTTCCTTCATAGGGTTTTACGAGGGCGCGTTCGACGAGCGACAGCCTGTCCTGCCCGTAGAACATATCCTTCCCAACAACATAAGTCGGGGAGCCAAAACATCCGATACGGATCGCCTCATCGGTATAGGATTGATATAGAGCCTCGAGATCCTGATCATCGGTTTGTGCAAGCAGGGGAGCGGCATCAATATCAACAGCATGGCATATTGCTGTCAGGTCTTCAACAGATGCAACATCCGCATCATCAACCCAGTGGGCGCGGAGCATTTCTTCAGATAAGGCATCAATATCCAGGCCAGCCTGATCCGCAGCAATAAGCAGTTTGTTGCCAAGATGAATCTGGTTTGCATGATGGGTCGGGACACCCTCCATCACAGGGATTTTCCGCTCTTCCGCCCAGCGGACTATTTCCCGGTTAAAGAAATAATCCATATGGGCCTGGCTTCGGTCTGCCATGGCTTGCGAGCCCGCTGCCGGCATAACAGCACGAAGATCCATAGGGCGATGGACGATTTTTGCGTTATTTCGGTCCGCAATTCTTTTCAGCTCCGCCGCTCCCAGATAGGCATAAGCTGAATGGGCGGAGTAGTAATAAATGATGTCCATTGATTTTAATCCCTGTTACTCAATGTGCGCGAAACCGCATCTTTCCAGCCTTCATAGGCTATGTTTCTTGTGTCTTCGTCCAGATCAGGTGAAAAGCGCTTTTCCAGTTGCCAGAGCTTGGCAAATTCATCCGGCGCGGGATAGAAGCCGACCTGAAGGCCTGCAAGATAAGCTGAGCCTAGCGCGGTAGTTTCAAGTACCGAGGGGCGATCAACAGGAGCACCCAAGAGATCGGCCAGCCGTTGCATCGTCCAGCTGGAAGCAACCATACCGCCATCAACGCGGAGAACGGTATCCAGTTCCTCGCCGGCATCCGCAGTCATGGCATCCAGAAGGTCCCGCGTCTGATAGCAGACGCTCTCAAGAGCCGCTTTTGAAAGCTCAGCAGGGCCTGTTGCGCGTGTCAGCCCGAAAAGGGCGCCGCGACATTCCGCATCCCAGTAGGGGGCACCAAGTCCGACAAAAGCGGGAACCATGATCACAGATTGCTGTGGATCTGCACTTTTTGCAAGCTCTCCCGATTGGGAGGCCTCTTCAATGACACCAATACCATCACGCAGCCATTGCACGGCTGATCCTGCAACAAAAATGGAACCTTCCAGTGCATAGGTTGGTTTGCCGCCGATTTGATAGGCAATCGTTGTCAGCATTTTGTTTTTTGACTGAACGGCTTTTTCCCCCGTATTCAACAGCGCGAAACAGCCGGTGCCATAGGTAGATTTCATCATACCTGGTTTAAAACAGGCTTGGCCAACTGTTGCTGCCTGCTGGTCGCCGGCAATGCCACCGATTTTTGCCGACCCGCCAAAGATCGCCGGATCAAGGTCTCCAAAATCAGCGGAACTGTCTTTCACTTCAGGAAGAAGAGAGGCAGGGATATCGAGGATTTTGAGCAGATCCTCGGCCCATTCCCCCTTGTGAATATCATAGATCAGCGTCCGGCTGGCATTTGTTGCGTCTGTTGCATGAACTTTACCGCTCGTCAGTTTCCAAAGAAGAAAGCAATCAACCGTTCCAAACGCGAGCTTTCCCGCTTCCGCCAGTTCTCGTGCCCCGTCAACATTATCCAGGACCCAGGCAATTTTCGTTCCGGAAAAATAAGGATCAAGCAGCAGCCCGGTTTTAGAGCTGAATAGAGGTTCATGCCCCTCATCCTTCAGTTTCTGGCAAAAAGATGCAGTTCGGCGATCCTGCCAAACAATGGCATTATAAACCGGCTGCCCTGTTTCCCTGTTCCAAAGAACGGTTGTTTCCCGTTGATTTGTAATACCGACAGCGGCAACATCTGTAATAGACGCATCGGCTTTTTTTAGAGCTTCCTTGCAAGTTGAAACCGTTGTTCCCCAAATATCGGCCGGATCATGCTCAACCCATCCTGAATCTGGAAAATGTTGCGCAAATTCCTGTTGTCCGACAGAGATAATCTTTGTCGACTGATCGAAAAGAATGGCACGGGATGACGTTGTGCCCTGGTCGATGGCCAGGATATAGCGGGACATAAATGTCTTCCTTCCCCAAAAAGGCAGTTTCTGTTTGTTTCAACTTTGCGATAATCTATCGTCAAATGAAACAAAATGAAAGTCGCTGTCTGTAAGGAAAGCCGTGAATACGCCTAGCTTGCAGCGCGTTTGATCGGCGTTTTCTCTGCAACTTTCACGACGACGTCATTTTCCACACAAAGATCCTTAAGCTTCTTGGGCAGCGGTTTATCTGTCACAATAAAATCCATTTGCGACAAATGCCCAATTCTTACCGGTGCAGATCGTTCCAGTTTCATTCCGTCTGCAACGAGGATCGTTTGCCGGGCATTTTCAATGATAGCCTGGGCAACTTTTACTTCACGGTAATCATAATCAAGCAGAGAACCGTCCTCATCGATGGCCGACGTACCGATAACGGCATAATCGACCTTAAATTGCTTGATGAAATCCACTGTTGCTTCGCCAACGACGCCCCCGTCCGTAGGCCGGACAACACCGCCTGCAACAATCACTTCGAAATTAGGGGTGCCGGAAAGAATATTGACGACATTTATATTATTGGTAATTGCAAGCATACCTTCTCGTCCGCGAAGGGCAATGGCCACCTGTTCCGTGGTCGTACCGATATTGATCAGCAAGGTACAGTTATCCGGAATGAGGGAGGCTGCAAGAACGCCAATCCTTCTTTTTTCCTCAACAGCAAGGAGGCGCCGCGCTTCATATTCGAAATTCTTGACGCCTGACGACAGGACAGCGCCACCATGAACCCGTTGCAGAAGGTCCTGCTCACCAAGTTCATTCAGGTCTTTTCGAATGGTTTGAGGCGAGACGTTAAACAATTCCGCCAGTTCTTCAACACCAACGCGGCCATCCTGACGCAACATGTTCATGATGTCAGTTTGTCGTGGACTTATGATATCCATTCTGCGCCCCTCACTTTTCTCGCTCCTTTCTTTTTTAAGGGAAAGCGAAATGATGTTCAACCGGCAGCTTTAACGGGACTGCGAATTAGCTTCATAAGAGGAAATTTGAAAGATCCTCGAAATTTTTGACGAAAACCCTCATGAGGATTAACATACTCTCCTGATCCCCTCTCTACGCCCATTGCGGCAGCTTCAAAACAAGAAAGAAAAAACATGCAAAATCGAAAAATCGCGGAATTTTCGGTCTCCGCTATTGGTCTTGGCTGTATGAATTTAAGTGCAGGTTATCGCCCACTTCCGGATGAAAGTTATTCTGTTCGTCTTTTAAATGAGGCTTTGGATGGCGGTTACACCTTTATTGATACTGCCGCCCTTTACGGTTTTGGTGAAAATGAAAAACTTATCGCGAAAGCCATCGGGCATCGCCGTGACGAGTATTTCCTCGCCAGTAAATGTGGCCTGCGACAAAATAACGAAGGCCAAAGAGAATTAAATGGTCGACCGGAAGTGATCAAAGAGACCTGTAATCAATCGCTGTCACGGCTGAATGTTGACGTTATCGATCTGTATTACCTTCATCGTCAGGACCAGAATGTTCCCATTGAAGAGAGTGTTGGCGCCCTTTCAGAGCTTGTGCAGGAAGGAAAAATTCGGAATATCGGACTTTCTGAAATGTCGGCTGAAGTGATTAGGCGCGCGCATGCTGTTCACCCGATTGCTGCCGTTCAATCAGAATATTCGCTTTGGACTCGCAATCCGGAAATAGCGGTTCTGGATGCTTGCGAAGAAATTGGTGCGGCTTTTGTCGCGTTCAGTCCTGTCGCAAGAAAGTTTCTGACAGGAACTTTGCAGGATCCTTCAAAACTTCCTGAGGGGGATATGCGTATCCCGATGCCACGCTTTCAGCCTGAAGCCTATGAAAAGAACCTCGAATTACTGGAAGAATTTGCAAATCTGGCGGAAGAAAGCGGTTGTTCCATGGCGCAGCTGGCGCTTGCATGGCTCCTTCATAAAAAGGAACATATCCTGGCAATTCCTGGAACGACTTCTATCGAGCATATGATTGAAAATGCCGGCGCAGCGGAGATTGGCATCAGTGAAGAGGTCATGAATTGCCTGGAAAACCTGATAAATCAGAATACTGTTACCGGGGGACGTTATGAGGCCAAGGCGCAGGCAACGGTAACAACAGAAGAATTTGCTTAAAAAAGGGCGGCTTTTACCGCCCTTTGATGTTTTCTTCAGTTAAGCGCCGATGATGCCGCCGCCTTTTTTTGTAACAACAACTACCGAAGGACGCGGTGGCATGCCGCTTTTAAAGTCTGGCCAGCGTGTTACAGGATCTTCAAAGGTTGAGTTGCGGCCAAAGCCAGGGAAAGCTTTGGCGCCGTCTGAAGCGGGGTGCTGAACGGCGAGGAACAGTGCAGTGTCATCTTTTGTAAAGCAAGGACCGCACATTTCCGCACCAATAGGAACGCGGAAGAACATTTTACCTGTGCCGCGCAATTCACCTTCGGTTTCCATTGCCCAGATGCCGTCAGCTGTTCCTGTCTTTGGCCAGCTGGAACCTTGGTCCGTAGAAATCCAGAGACGACCCTGACCGTCAACAGCAGCATTGTCCGGGGAGCCGAACCAGCCATTTTCGCTTGTAGCCTTGTTAAAGACAGCCCCCTGTTCCGGCTTGGCTGGGTTGCCGCCCTGAACAAGGATATCCCACTTGCCTTCCAGGGCTGCATGATCACCACCTGCGGGATCAATTTCGATAATGTGACCGAACGGGTTTTTCTTTCGCGGGTTTGCGGCATCAATCGGATGCTTGCCGCCACGATGCTTATTATTCGTCAGGCAGACATAGACCTTGTTGGTTTTCGGATTTGGCTGAACATCTTCCGGGCGATCCATTTTGGTTGCGCCTAGGACATCACCGGCTTTACGCGCAAAGACGACAACATCGGCCTGACTGTTAAAGCCGTTTGCTGAAGTTAGCGGGCCTTTACCATGGACAAGCGGCAACCATTTGACTGTGCCATCAGCATCGAAGCGTGCAACGAAAAGTGTCCCTTCATCCAGCAGATCCATATTGGCCGCACGATTGCCTGGGTCATATTTACCTTTTGTCACGAATTTATAAAGATAATCGCCCCGCTCGTCGTCGCCTGAATAAACAATAACACGGCCGTCTTTATTAATGATTGTCTCGGCCCCTTCATGCTTGAAACGACCAATGGCGGTGCGTTTCTTGGGTGTTGAAGCGGGATCCATCGGGTCGACTTCTACAATCCAGCCAAAACGGTGAACTTCATTTGGTTCCTTGGCAATATCAAAGCGGTCATAATAGGCGCCCCAGTTATACCATTCACCAGGCGCCCCATAACGCTTCAGCATATCTGCATTGGCGTGACCTTTTGCGGCAGCTTTATTCCAGAAGTAACCGTTGAAATTTTCCTCAGCCATCAGATAGGTGCCCCAGGGAGTAATGCCTCCTGCGCAGTTGTTGATGGTTCCCAGTACTTTTTCACCGCCAGGATCTGCTTTTGTTTTTACAAGATCACTGCCTGCGGCGGGTCCGGAAAGCTTCATTTCAGTATTGGCGGTTATACGGCGGTTGTATTTGGAGCCGACAACCGGTGCCCATTTTCCAGCCGATTTCCTTATTTCCACTACAGTACCACCATGTGCAGCCATTTCGACATCAGCGATATCCTGTGTCATGCCGAGGTAACGCGTTTTCAATAGCTCTGCTTTCTCAGGCTTGCCATCTTTGTCCCGGTTTTTGACAAGATCCGGTTTCGGCTTGTCCTGACGACCCAGACCCGGGAACATCAGTTCTTCATTGGTATATTCGTGATTAACGCAAAGGAGTGCATTGCTATCACTGCCGTTTAATGGCACCAGGCCTACATAGTCATTGTTGTAACCAAATTGCTTTTCCTGAGAGGCACGTGTTTGCGCTGCAGGGTTGAAAGCAGGTGAATCACTGAAAAGAGGATCTCCCCAACGGAGTAACACATCCGCATCATAGCCCTCGGCAACATGATGCTTTTCATCGACACCATGGTTGATCTCGGAAAATTTAAAACTGGCTTTATGATGAGCTGCTTCTGCAGTCTCTGCAGATAGCACATTTGCAATAACTCCTGTTGTGCCGGAAAGGGCAGTAACAGCAAGCATGCCTTTGAGCGCATCACGGCGACCGAGGCGTTTGTTCACAACATCACCAAAAGTCGCATTGTCCGACCGGTTGGTGGTTTCGTCTTCGGCGACTTCCATACGGTAAGCGCGCGTCTGTTTAAATGGTGTCTGCTCAGACATCAGTGAATTCCCTTATCTTCAATCTAACCCAGATTTGGTTGTTTGACATACCAACCTTCAGGTTAGGGAGGAACTGTTGCAATCACATGACGAAGTACACAAATGTTAATGGTTGTAGAGTGTTTCACAAATCTGCATTTTTCCTGTCACTAAACCTTAACCTGTCTGCCAAGAAACTGACCTCCATTCTTCTTAATTTCGCCCAAGATCAGTTCGGCGTATAGGAGAGTGAGAATGGGTAAAGGTTCCCCTTCAGATCTATCGATCGGTATTGCTTCAACCCAGGAAGAAATCATCAAGGCACAGGAATTGAGATTTCGGGTTTTTTATGAAGGCATGGGAGCAAAGCCATCCCCTTCAGTCAAAGCACTAGGACGTGACTATGATGCCTTCGACGATTACTGTGATCATCTGATTGTTGTTGATGGAACCAGGTCTGGCCCGGAAAATCCATGTGTTGTAGGGACATACAGATTACTTCGTCGCTCGGTTGCTGCCCGGCATAGCGGGTACTATTCTGCAGATGAATTTGATCTCTCCAGACTGGCCCATTATCCGGGTGAGCATGTTGAACTCGGACGTTCCTGCGTTGATCCGGAATATCGCGGCAAGGCGATCATGCAGCTTTTATGGCGCGGAATTGCAGATTACATTCTGCAGCATGATATTTCGCTGATGTTTGGCTGCGCGAGTTTTCCAGGAACGGATCTCGGACAGATGTCCTCTGCACTTTCTTTCCTGAAACATAACAATACAGCGCCATCAGACTGGTGCCCGCGTGCACAGGGCGAGCGTTATGTCGAAATGGGTGTTCTGGAGGATCAACAGATTGACTTCCGTACAGCTATGAGAGAAATGCCCGCCCTGATCAAGGGATATCTTCGGGTTGGAGGTGTTATCGGTGATGGTGCGGTTATCGACTATGACTTCAATACAACGGATGTATGTTTGCTGGTTGAAACTGTTAATATTACGGGTAGATACCAGAAGCACTTTCTGGAAACCAAAATGCCGGATCAGATTCCATTATCTGCCTGATAAGATAACAGATGGACCATTCCTGCTGGTGATCGTTATCACAATCTCTTATGCTCATGCTTTCGGATTTTAAGGGCGGGGATGATGAAGAGATTTCTGGTAGGTTTGGTTACGAGTATTTTGGCAGCAGGAACTGTTTCGGCTGCAGATGTGAAAATTGGTGCTTTTAAAGGGCAATGGGAAGGGAACGCTGTTTCTGAAAGTACAACAAGCGTGAGTTTTCCTCTTACCAGTCGGGATATCAATGTTGAAATTCGCCCACAGTCAGATGGAAGCTTCGTGTTGACATGGCGGACGCTGCAGCGCCAGACAGGGGCACCAGGAACACCGGACGAAGTTTTAAAGGAAACAACCCGCACTTTTGTCCCCTCCGGCGAGAAAAATGTATGGCATGGTGCTGATAA
>JAKSCD010000333.1 GCA_022360775.1 Sneathiellales bacterium
GCATGGTGCTGATAAGGGATCTCTTTTAACCGGGAATACAGTTTCCTGGGCCACATTGGCGGGTCAGAAACTGACGGTCTATTCTGTCGCGACCACCAAAAAAGGGGGATATGACATGCTGATTTATGATCGTACCCTCACAGGGCTTGGTATGAAGCTCGATTTCAAAGCCATTCGAAACGGTAATATCCGGCGTACTGCTGGCGGAACCCTCATTAAATCCGGGAAATAGGTTACCAGTCTCCGATACCCGGAGAGATATTCCTGCCTTTGTGATCCGCCCTTGCATGTTGAGTAGGAGGAGGAGCGGCTCTGTGCGTGCAGTTTTCTCGATCACAAAGCCTGCAGGAAATCCCCACCGGCATGACAGTTCGAGGTGCAGAAAGAGCCATTCCATCCGCATAAACCAGCCGCTGTGCATGAGCAATATCGCAGCCCAGACTGATGGCATAGTGGCGTTTGGGATGATTAAATCCAAGGCTTGGTTTCGTGACGGTTCTCGCGATTGAGAAAAAGCGCTGTCCGTCCGGCATTTCCGAAATCTGGGTAATAATAGAGCCACGGGTCAGGAAAGCATTATGCAATACCCATCTTGGACAGGCACTGCCATATCGGGGAATACGCAAGCCGGAGGCGCTGAATTTCTTGGAGATATTTCCTGCTATGTCGCTGCGGACAAGATGAAAAGGCACACCGCTTTTCTCAGGGCGTTGCAAGGTCGTCAGGCGATGGCAGATTTGTTCGTAGCTTGCCCCAAACTGCTGCTGAAGAAGTTCTATATCATAACGTGACTCTTCAGCAGCATTATAAAAGGGAATATACGGAAGGAGCAGGGCACCGGCAAAATAGTTGGCAAGGGCGTTTTGGCCGCGTTGATAAGCCGCCCCGTCTGACAAACTTGAATTTTTCAAAAGATCGTCAAAAAGATCCCGCTGTTCCAACTGGCCGATAAGAAGTGCAAGATGAAATCGTACCGTAGAGGGAGGCAGCGCTTTTGATAAGACAAGTTGCCTGGAATTTTCATCAAAATGAGAGGTTTCCGAGCCATGCTGTTCTTTAAGTGCAAATAGAATATCGATCTGGTGCTGATCTGTCAGATGATGGAGGAGGTCATTTACATCTGGCAATGCGTCACTGCTTAAGCGGCGAGCCAGATGATCCGCAGCTTCTTCAAGGCGTTCAAAGTAATTGTTCTTTTCCTGAATAAAATCTGTAACTGCTTCGACGGAAGAGGGCGTGGTCTCTTTTGCAGACAGCTGGTCTGTTCCCATAAATCCGAGCATTTCATTGACAGTATCCGTGAGGTTCGCGCTGTCTTTCAGAATAATATCAAGAAAATCCCGGCGTTGTTCCGGGTTCATGTCTTCATTGTCATGAACAATTTCAGACAAGGAGAAAATCGAGGTGACCAGGGTCCTGAGGCGAAAAGAAGAATCTGCAAGGACACTGTCCTGGGATAGCCTTTCCCTCATGAATTGCAGATCATTTTGTGCAGAAGTGTATGCTTTGTAAAGTTCAACGAGGCTTTGGCATAGATCGGGATAGTCAGAGACTGCCGTCGAAAGGTTCTGATCACTGAATTCTGCATCTGCGAATAAAGGATCCTTGATCGCTTCGGTTAGCTCTGCAGTGAGCTGATTATCTTTTTGCGGAGCAAAAACGAGTGGATCAACTTGAAGAATCTGACTGATCCGCAATAAAAGAGGAACGGTAAGATCTCTTTTGTCATGTTCAATAAGATTGAGATAACTGGCAGAGATACCCAGCTCCGCTGCCAGATCAATCTGTGTGATCTTCTTGTCTTTTCTCAGTTTTCTGAGTTTTGATCCAATAAAATTCGATTTTGCCATTTTACAAAAATTTACAATTTTACAAAATTATATTTTCAAAATTAACATAAAAAATCAAACAAAACCAATGTTTTATTGGTAAATCAAATATTCATGTGAAATTTTTACTTTCCGTTAATAAATTCGGGTGTCGCTGTCATGTTTCAGGGAGTTGAGGGCGAATACCAGGGTGATGGGAGGAACATATGACAAAAGATAATCGTTTTGACTTTTCCCGGCGTGGCCTTCTGAAGGCCAGCGCGGCGACGGGGATTGTCGCAGCTACGCCATCAATTTTCATGCGCAATGCATGGGCAGAGAATTTCCGGAATAATCCCGGGGATGCAGGTGAAGTGAAGCTTGGTTTTAACGTGCCGCAAACAGGCCCGTATTCCGAGGAAGGGAAGGATGAACTTCGTGCTTTCCAGCTTGCTGTGAAACATCTCAATGGTGAAGGCGACGGAGGTATGCTGAATACCTTTAAACCATCTTCACTTAAAGGGAACGGTATTCTTGGCAAGAAAGTGACCTATGCCACTGGTGATACTCAGACCAAGTCAGATGCGGCGCGTGCATCCGCCAAGCGGATGATCGAGAAAGAAAAAGTGTTGATGATTTCCGGCGGATCTTCCTCCGGTGTCGCCGTTGCTGTTCAGTCTCTTTGCCAGGAAGAGGGAATTATCTTCATGGCAGGCCTGACCCACTCCAATGATACAACAGGTAAAGATAAACGCCGCTATGGCTTCAGGCATTTTTTCAATGCCTATATGTCCGGTCGTGCATTGGGCCCTGTTCTTGACAAGGAATATGGCAAGGAACGCCGTGCCTATCATCTGACAGCAGATTACAACTGGGGCTGGACACAAGAAGAATCCATGAAAAACACCACAGAGGAACTGGGTTGGCAGACAGCCAATACCGTTAAAACCCCTGTGGGCGCCGGTGACTTCTCGCAATATATCACCCCGGTTCTCAATTCCGGTGCGGATGTGTTGATCCTGAACCATTATGGTAAGGATATGATCAACTCGCTTACCCAGGCTGTTCAGTTCGGTCTTCGGGACAAGCAGGTTAATGGCAAGAATTTTGAAATTGTTGTTCCTCTGTTCTCAAGGCTTATGGCACAGGGTGCCGGTAGCGCCATCAAAGGTATCCTGGGCTCTACCAACTGGAACTGGTCCTTGCAGGATGATGGCTCTCAGGCCTTTGTGAAATCCTTTGGTGCAGAATATGGTGCACCTCCTTCCATGGCAGCACATACCTGCTATGTACAGACCCTGCTTTATGCCAATGCCTGTGAAATGGCCGGAACTTTCTATCCGCCGGAAGTGATTAAATCACTGGAAGGCTTCAAGTTTGACGGTATGGGCAATGGTCCGACCGAATATCGCGCTGAAGATCATCAGTGCTTTAAAGACGTACTTGTCGTGCGAGGTAATGAAAATCCGACAAGTCAGTTTGATCTCCTGAAGGTCGTCGAACAGACACCGCGTTCCCAAGTGGAATATGACTGGAAGATCTTTGGTGGTGAACTCGGGCCATACAAAGTCTGACAGTAACTTGAAGGCGAGCCGTTAGCCTTCGGGCTGCGGTTCGCCCTTTTTTTCAGGTGATTTCAAGGGCCGTTTTAACGGCCCCACTCCATTAAAGGTATGTTGTGATGGATGCCATTTTTCTTCAGATCCTCAATGGTCTCGATAAGGGTGCGGCCTATGCCCTGATTGCGCTTGGCCTTACTTTGGTTTTCGGAACTCTTGGTATCGTGAATTTTGCGCACGGAGCTCTGTTCATGTTAGGCGCATTTTGCGCCGTTTCCTTCAACAAGCTGCTGACAATCTCCACAAAAGTGGAAGATAAAACAGTAACATTGTTCAAGGCTTATAAAGAAAAACCCTATCTGGAGATCTGGTTCCCCGATGCAGGGCCTGTCCTGATCGATTTTGCCATTCCTCTTTCCATACTTCTTGCGATACCGGTGATGATATTTATCGGTTATGCAATGGAAAGGGGGCTTATCAAGCATTTTTACAAACGCCCTCATGCAGAGCAGATTCTGGTTACATTTGGACTGGCGATTGTTATTCAGGAAGTGATCAAGGCCTATTTTGGTGCCAATCCAATTCCGCAGACAGCACCGGATATTCTTGCTGGCAGTGCTTCTGTCGGTTCGTGGATCGGGCTGGGAGAAAGTGTGGTCTATCCCTGGTGGCGACTTGTCTATCTTGTATTCTCAGGGGTGATAATTTTTGGTGTCTTCGCTTTTCTGCAGTTTACCACCTATGGCATGGTGGTGCGCGCCGGGATGAGGGATCGGGAAACGGTCGGGCTACTCGGGATCAATATTGAAAAACGATTTACGATTGTCTTTGCAATAGCGACGGTTGTCGCAGGTCTTGCGGGCGTTATGTACACCCCCGTCCTACCTCCGGACTATCACATGGGAATGGACTTTCTTGTCTTATCTTTTGTTGTCGTTGTTGTTGGGGGGATGGGCTCTCTAGGCGGTGCCGTTCTTGCAGGTTTTCTCCTGGGAATCGTCCAGTCTTTTGCGTCCATGACCGAGGTGAAGGCGATCCTGCCCGGTATTGACCAGATCATTATTTACCTTGTTGCAGTTGTTATTCTGCTCACCCTGCCACGTGGTCTCATGGGTCGAGCCGGTGTTATGGATGATTAAGATGATGAATTTTACTTTGAACGACACCACCCGATTTCTGCTCTTTGCAGCAGTAATATTGACAATGCCGATTTGGCTGATCCCGCTGGGCGGCGGCTATCCGGATCTGATGCAGAAATTTGCGATCTACGGCATTTTTGCGATCGGCTTTAACATCCTTTTCGGTCTGACCGGTTATCTCTCCTTTGGTCACGCAGCCTTTCTTGGAGTTGGTTCCTACGCGGCTGTCTGGTCCTTCAAGCTTTTCACCATGAATGTCATACCGGCCGTTCTGTTTGGTGTTCTCTTCGCTGGATTACTGGCCTTTATCATCGGTTTCCTAAGTCTCAGGCGGTCGGGGATTTATTTCTCGATCCTGACCCTCGCCTTTGCGCAGATGTCCTATAATCTGGCTTACTCAGTGCTGACGCCTGTCACTTATGGTGAAACCGGCCTGCAACTGAGCCAGCAGGACCCGCGCCTGATTGATAATCTCTTTATTGAGGAAGTGTCCACCGGGCTCCCTTCCACGACGCTTTTCGGGATTAAAATGAGCGGCTATTCAGGATTTTACTTCTGCGCGGTGATCCTGATCCTGTGTTTCTTTATCTCCATGCGTATATTCCGTTCGCCTTTCGGCTTGATGTTGAAAGGGATTAAATCCAATCAGAACCGCATGAAATATACAGGCCTTAACACGCGTCCCTATATGCTGACTGCATTTGTTATTTCAGGGATGTATGCAGGTCTTGCCGGCTCCTTGCTGGCGGTAACGGACCCGCTTGCCGGCGCTGAAAGGATGCAATGGACAGCATCAGGCGAGGTTGTTCTGATGACTATTCTTGGTGGTGTTGGAACTCTTGTTGGCCCCATGCTGGGGGCGGGTCTGATCAAGTATTTTGAAAATATTTTCTCCGGTTTCGATAATAATGTCCTGACAAATGCTTTCTCCTTCCTGCCTGACTCTGTCGCAGAAGTCGTTGTTCCCGTTGTCGGGCTATTTGTCGGTGGTGGTTGGCATTTGACACTCGGAATTCTTTTTGTAGTGATCGTGATTTATCTGCCGGGCGGAATTGTCGAAGGGCTGTCGCGACTGATGGCGATGCTTCGAAAACGGGAGCGGCCGGTGAATGGAAATATGAAACCTCAGGATCAACCAGGTGAATAAAGGAGTTGTGTGTGATGGATAACCTTGTACTTCATCTGGACAATATCAATAAGAGTTTTGGAGGCTTGAAAGCCCTTACAGATGTCAATTTACAGGTCGAGGAAGGAACGACCCATGCGATTATCGGCCCGAACGGTGCCGGGAAGTCTACCCTGCTGAATGTGTGTGTCGGACGGCTCAAGCCTGATGTGGGGCATGTGACATTTGATGGGCAGGAACTGACAGGAAAGCAGCCCCACGAAATTGCTCAGATCGGTGTCGCCAGAGTGTTTCAGACGCCTGAGATTTTTCCGGAAATGACATTGCTGGAAAATGTCATGCTGCCTGCCTTTTCAAAGCGGGATGGGGCGTTTCGCATGAACGCACATCATCAGTTATCTTCTCAGGCTGAGATCCGTGATGAAGCGGAGCATATTCTTGAAGATGTCGGCCTTAAAGAACAGATGTTAAACGAAGCAGGCTCCTTGTCCCGTGGTGACAAGAGGCGGCTGGAACTCGGCATGTGCCTGATACTGCACCCAAGGCTTCTTCTCCTTGATGAGCCAACCGCCGGTATGTCCCGGCACGATACCAACCGGACAATTGATTTGCTCAAGAAAATCAAAAGCCGGGGCATGACCAAGATCATTATCGAGCATGACATGCATGTGGTTTTCTCGCTCGCCGATAAAGTCAGTGTGCTGGCGCGCGGCCAGATCATTGCCGGCGGCTCACCGGAAGAAGTGCGGGAAGACGAACGGGTGAAGGAAGCCTATCTGGGAGGAGCGCACTGATGACAGATACAAAACCATTTTTCAGCGTTCGGGATATCCACGCCTATTATGGCGAATCTTATATTGTCCAAGGGGTGTCCTTTGATGTTGCAGAAGGGGAAATCGTAGCTCTTCTCGGCCGTAATGGCGCAGGTAAAACCTCGACATTAAGAGCCTTGGCCCGGGTGGATGATCCGGTTCTTACCAAAGGCGAGATTTATCTTGATGGTGATGCTGTGCATGAAATGAAAGCGTTTGAAGCTGCACGTGCCGGCATTCAGCTTGTTCCAGAGGATCGCCGAATTATCGGAGGTCTTACGGTTGAGGAAAATCTTGTTTTGTCCCAGGTCGCTGAACCCAAGGGCTGGGAGCTGGAAAAGATTTATGATCATTTCCCGAGGCTTGGTGAAAGGCGCAATCAGGAAGCGACCACAATGTCAGGAGGGGAGCAGCAAATGCTTGCTGTCGCCCGTGCTCTCGCCCGTGATGTGAAGCTTCTTTTTCTTGATGAGCCTTATGAAGGGCTGGCGCCTGTCATCGTGAAGGAAATCGAGAACATTCTTATGGAGGTGCGTAATCTGGGCATTACCACAGTCATTGTGGAGCAGAACGCGGTTGCCGCCCTTCAGCTTGCCGATAAGGCACTGATTCTTGATATGGGAAAAATTGCATTCCGCGGTACAGCGCAAGAAGTACTTGAAGATCAAGAGCTTCGGCACGAATATCTGGCAATCTGAGTTTATTTTCAATCCATAGTTATTTATAAGGCTCCTTCGTCCTTGAAATGGCGGAGGTTAATTGACAAACAGTCCTGAATTGTTTGCAATATGGCCATAAACTAAAATAACGGATGTTGCAGAGCCTGGTCTGCTGCTCACATACAGGGAAACGCTATTATGTCTACCAATGAACTCTTTCCAGTCCCTGAAGGGCTGGCATCCTCCTCCTGGATTGACAATGCCGGTTACGAAAAAATGTATAGGGCATCGATTGAGGATCCGGAAAGCTTCTGGTCAGAGCATGGAAAACGGATTGACTGGATAAAGCCCTACACTCAGGTGAAAGATGTCTCCTATGATGAAAAAGATCTGCATATCAAATGGTTCCATGACGGGACGCTTAATGTCAGTGCGAACTGCATAGATCGTCATCTTGAAACCAAAGGAGATCAGACAGCGATCATCTGGGAAGGAGATGAACCGACCGACGATAAAAAGCTCACCTATCGGGAGCTGCACCGGGAGGTTTGCAAATTCTCCAACGTTCTGAAAGCGCAGGGCATCAAAAAGGGCGATCGTGTCACTATCTATATGCCGATGATTGTGGAAGCAGCAGTTGCGATGCTGGCCTGTACACGAATTGGCGCGATCCATTCTGTTGTCTTTGGTGGTTTTTCTCCTGAAGCGCTTGCCGGGCGTATCCAGGACTGTGACTCCAATTGCGTGATTACTGCGGATGAAGGTATTCGCGGCGGGCGGTCTATTCCGCTGAAAGTCAATACGGATGAGGCCCTGAAGGAATGCCCTGATTGTACAACCTCTATTGTGATCAAGCATACGGGCAATGATATCAATTGGGTCGAAGGACGGGACGTCTGGTATCATGAAGCGATGGCGGAGGCGTCGGAAGATTGCCCGCCAGAAGAAATGAATGCAGAGGATCCGCTCTTCATTCTGTACACATCCGGCTCAACCGGAAAACCCAAAGGCGTGATGCATACAACTGGGGGCTATATCGTTTATGCCTCCATGACCCATCAATATGTTTTTGATTATCATGATGGCGATATCTACTGGTGTACTGCTGATGTGGGCTGGGTCACCGGTCATAGCTATATTCTCTATGGTCCGCTTGCCAATGGCGCGACAACCCTGATGTTTGAAGGGGTTCCCAATTATCCGACCATGTCCCGTTTCTGGGATGTATGCGACAAGCATCAGGTCAATATTTTCTATACCGCACCAACAGCGATCAGGGCTTTGATGCAGGCAGGGGATGATCCGGTAAAAAGCACCTCCCGTTCCTCGATCCGCCTGCTGGGATCTGTCGGCGAACCGATTAATCCGGAGGCCTGGCGCTGGTATCATGACGTGGTGGGTGAAGGTCGCTGTCCTATTGTGGATACATGGTGGCAAACTGAAACAGGCGGTATTCTGATTACGCCGCTTCCGGGGGCAACCGATCTCAAGCCCGGGTCTGCCACGCGCCCGTTCTTCGGTATTGACCCGATGATGGTCGATAATGAAGGCAACGAACTTCATGGAGAATGTGAAGGTGTGCTTTGTATTCGCGATAGCTGGCCCGGCCAGATGCGTACCGTTTATGGGGATCATGAGCGCTTCTTCCAGACTTATTTCGCGACTTTCCCGGGACGGTATTTCTCTGGTGATGGTGCCCGCCGCGACGCTGACGGTTACTATTGGATCACCGGCCGGGTGGATGACGTGATCAATGTTTCCGGTCACCGTATGGGGACTGCTGAGGTGGAAAGTGCCCTGGTCGCACATGGCAAGGTTTCAGAAGCTGCTGTGGTAGGATATCCCCATGATATCAAAGGGCAGGGCATTTATGCCTATGTGACCCTTAATCTGGGTGAAGAGCCTTCGGAGGATTTGAGAAAAGAACTGGTACAGTGGGTGCGCAAGGAAATCGGTCCCATCGCCTCGCCGGATCTGATCCAGTGGGCACCGGGACTTCCAAAAACCCGATCCGGCAAAATCATGCGCCGTATCTTGCGGAAAGTAGCTGAAAATGAATTCAAAAATCTCGGAGATACATCAACGCTTGCAGATCCAGGCGTTGTTGATGAGCTTATTGAAAACAGGATGAACAAATAGACTTTTTGGATCCTTTACGGGCTATCCGAAAGCTATGTATCAAATACAGGGATGATGCATAGCTTTCGTACCCGTTATACGCTACACTTTGTAAATTAGAAGAATGTAGCTTCAAAGAACCTGACTGAAGCAATTCATAATAAC
>JAKSCD010000383.1 GCA_022360775.1 Sneathiellales bacterium
CTTTTTTTGCCATGCTTCTGATGGCCGGTGTCGAATGTAGCATCACAATCTCCTTAATAACTTTAAACAGGGTATGGCATTTAAAATTTCGAAAAACAAGATAAATTACATGATAAACATTAAAAAATTAACTTAGAAAGAGAAAAAACTATTTTTCATTGTAAGGAGAGAGCACGGCAGATTTCTTTTTCACGTTGTTAATGGGGATGTATTTTTCTACCCTGTAGGAAATTTCTATCATCGAGGGGGCTTGAAGATGTATGTGATCACAAACAGAGAAATTTTGAAAGAAAAGGGGCTGAGAGCTTTTGGATCCAGACCAAATACGGATGGACCAAATGAACTCAGGTTACTGGACGTTAAAAAGAACGCCAGATCCTGGTCAGTCACTGAGGTGAATGACAAGCTGGCACCTGCCGAAGTTGAGGCGCTTAACACGGAATATAAGCTGAACCTGGATCCGGATGAAGACTGGTTTGGCAGCCTTGAGGTTGCCTGCAAGGTGATGGATCAGGCGCGCAAACAGAAGAAATCAATCCTCCTGTTTGTTCATGGATATAACAATGATATCGAGGATGTTCTTGCTGCTGCCCATGAGATACAGGGACTTCATGATGTGATTGTCGTTCCTTTCACTTGGCCTGCCAATGGCGGCGGAGCGATTTCGGGCACCCTGTCCTATAAAAGTGATAAACGGGATGCGAGGGTGTCAACTGGGGCCTTTGATCGGGTGCTTGGCAAGATTTACGCGCTTCATAACCTGCTAATTGCAGCCCGGCAGAAGGAACTTAAAAGTCAGGCATTCAAGAAGCATGAGAATAATCACGAAAAAGCAAACCGGCTCTTTTCGGAGCTGGTGCGTAAGGATTGCGCCGTGACCCTCAACCTTCTCTGCCACAGCATGGGGAATTACCTTCTGAAATACACATTAAAACCCAGTGAAACCAACGCAACAAACCTGATTTTCGATAACATCAATCTCGTTGCAGCAGACGCGAATAACGAAGATCACAGGGATTGGGTCGGGAAAATGGACGTACGTAACAGGCTGAACATTGTTATCAACGAAAATGATTCCGCCTTGGGAGTTTCAAGGCTGAAACCGGGTGATGAACAAAAAGCAAGGCTCGGCCACTATACCCGCAACCTCAATAGCGTAAATGCGACCTATATCGACGTCACAAAAAGTGATCATATCGGCGATGAACACACCTATTTCAAAGGCGATGTAGCCTTGAAAAACAAAGAGCTAAGAGAGCTTTTTACTCAAATTTTTAATGGCAAATCCGTTGAAGGGGAACTTACCTACAAAGCCAGCAACAACAGCTATGTCATGGAAGGGTAAAAGAATGTTTTTCTTTCCAACCTGCTTTTTATTGAAAGCCTTGATGTATGAATAAACAACGGTTGCTTGTTCGGTGGCTATAAATGACTGATAAAAATATCCTTCAGGGCTCTGAACTCGCTATTCTATATAGTCAAGGTAAGGAAGCTTGGAATTTTTGGGCTAAGAATAATCCAGGAGCCAGAGTTAGGTTTTCAGCAACCGGTTTTGGTTCAGCGGAGGAATTTGCAGGCTATGTCTTCCCGGGGGACGTCGATTTTTATGCTTGTCGATTTACTAAAGATGTAGATTTTTCCGCAGCAAAATTTTACGGAGAAGCGAAATTTAGTAATTGTATTTTCGATTATGATGCGGTGTTTGAAAACGCAAAATTCGAAGGTGAAGTTTCTTTTTTCAAAGCGAAGTTTGAAGGATCTGCTGAATTTCATAATGCGCGGTTTGCGAAGGAGTGTTCATTTTCGAATTCTGTTTTTAAAGGGACGGCAGATTTCACCGAAACGACTTTTCTTGGAATAACGCATTTTTTATCAGTAAGGCTGGATGGGACCGACGGAATAAGTTTCGGTGCCGCCAGGTTTTTTGATGAAGCACTTTTTCAAGGAGCAAAACTGGAGGGGCCGGTAAATTTCGAACGTGCACAGTTTTTATATGTGCCGGATTTTCGCAGAACTAATTTCTCCGCGCATTTCACATTGCATGAGATAAATATTTATAATCAAAAAGATGACACAGATCTGGGGAGCCTGGAGGACCGGTTTAGAAGGTTAAAGGAGCTCGCAAAATCTGCTGAGGATCACGAAAACGAAATTTCTTTCTTAAAAGGTGAATTGGAGTCAAAAGCTAGATTTAGCCAGAAAAAATCAGAGAAGTTATGGGTGTGGGGATATTCAACCTTTAGTGATTATGGAAGGAGTGTCCTACGCCCATTCTTCACTTTAATCGTGAGCCTTTTGGGGTTTTCGTTTATCTACTGGATTATTGCCCTTTTCTTCCCTTTGAACCCTGACGCAAGCTTTTGGGATAGCCTGAAAGTCTCAAGCGCTATAGTTATCCCTTTCGGATCGCTATCACGTACGGTTTTTCAGAAGTCCGGCCCTTTTGAGCAATTATTTGGAACGGAGCCAAGTTTACTTGTTTACTTCGCAGGCGCTGTTGAAGGGATAATTTCAATCGCATTGATTTTTCTAATTGGCCTTGCCCTTCGCAATCGTTTTAGAATTTAAACTATCAATTTAAAACATCGGCGCATTAAGATTTGTTAGTTTTTCCATTGATGAAGGAAGTCCAGTGACGCTTGAAATTGATAACGTGACCATGCGCCGGCTTTGGCTGGAATCAAACGGCTTGCTGGCGCAGCCTGACGGGCCGGTAGATGTGGTGGCGATCATCAAGAAGCTGGGGTTTGTGCAGCTGGATACGATCCAGAATGTCTCCCGGGCGCATCATCATATTCTCTGGAGCCGGCACCGGGATTATCGGGAGCCGATGCTGGACGCGATTTTAAAAGAACGCGAGCATATTTTTGAGCATTTTACGCATGACGCGTCTGTGCTGCCGATGGATATCTATCCCATGTGGCAAAAACGAATAAAGCGCCTGAAAACCAAGATCCATAATGCTTCCTGGCATAATCCGGAAAGGGTTGAGGAATGGCGGGATATTCTTCTGGATCGCATCCGTGAAGAAGGACCTTTATCCACCAAGGATTTTAACAGCACAATAAACGGAGAGAAGAAAGTCTGGGCGAGACCACCGCATAAGCAGGTTCTGGACTATCTTTGGTATACCGGACATCTTTCTACCTCCCACCGGGAGAAGTTCCTTAAATTCTATGATGTCACGGATCGGGTTATCCCGAGGTCTTATAGGGAACAGGACGTTCCGGAATGGGATCAGATTGACTGGCTCTGCCGAGCGGCACTGGACCGTCTTACCGTTGGCAGCCTGAAGGAAATCAGGGCCTTCTGGGATGCTGTTGACCCGACGGAGGTTAAAAACTGGGCTGAGGAAAAAAAGGACGCGCTTCTTCCCGTGACATGGGAAAGCGCAAGCGGGGAATGGATCAGTTCCTATGCGCTTAATGACATTGAGAACAGGTTGAAGGCGTTGCCGGACGTTCCGGCAAAATTGAAAATCCTCAATCCCTTTGATCCGCTGGTCCGGGACAGGGACCGCCTGCGCGCCCTTTTTGGATTTGACTACAGGCTTGAGGTATTCGTGCCGGAAGCCAAGCGCCTCTGGGGCTATTATGTCTATCCGCTTCTGGAAGGAGACCGGTTCGTCGGGCGCATCGAAACGAAAGCGGACCGTAAAAGAGGTTGTCTGAATGTTCTGAATTTCTGGCCGGAAAAAGGCGTTCGCTGGGGCAAAATCCGCCAGAAGAAACTCAATACAGAACTTAAGAGATTTGCCCGTCTCGCCGGACTTAAGACGGTTGTTTGGCAGGACTGAGAGGGTGATTTACGTCAGTGCCTCCTTCTCAACTGTTTTTGAAAAGGAATAAATTCCTAAAGCATATTTCGTACCTTTATTTTTCCGATACTGTGATCCTCCACCTTTTCAAGGATCACATCAGCCCGGTGTTTGGAGGGGGCGATATTCTGGATCAGGTTGGGAAGATTGACCCGATTCCAGACTTTACGGGCGAAGGCTTTAGCCTCGGTTTCGTTCATATCCCGGTATTTGTAAAAGAATGCCTCCGGATTATCCCGTGCATCCGCGCGCAGCCTCAGAAAACGGGTGATATACCAGTCTTCTATAATATCGGCATCAGCATCCAGATAGAGGGAGAAGTCGAAATAATCAGAGACGGTCTCGTGTGAAGTGCGAAATCCGTTCTGGTAGGTCTGCAGGATGTTCAGCCCTTCCATAATCAGGATATCTGGCCGGTCGATCACCACTTTTTCGCCTGGAATGATGTTGTATTTTTCATGGGAATATTTCGGCGTTTCTACCTTTTCCTTGCCGCGGCGCACATCATGAAGAAAATTGAGCAACCGGACATGATCATAGCTTTCAGGAAAACCTTTCCGGGACATCAGACCCCGATCGACCAGGGTTTCGTTGGAATAAAGAAAACCATCTGTGGTCATGAGCTGAACTCGGCCGCCTTTTTCCTTCAAAGCATGTGAGAGCAGGCGTTCCAGAATTCGCCCTGTGGTGCTTTTCCCGACCCCGACACTTCCGGCAAATCCAATTATAAAAGGAGACATATGGCCTTCTTTGAGGAACTTAAGCCTGTCATCCTTCATTTTCTGAAAGCTGTTATAGGAGAGGAAAATATAATCAAGAAGCGGTCGATACACGTTCTGAACGTCTTGGTCCGTGACAACCTCAAGAAGCCCCGCAGCCTTCTTCAACTCTTCTGCTGGAAGGTCTTTCTTATCTGCAATATGAAGAGCCCCCCACTGTTTTGGAGAGTAATCAACATAATTGCGATGGGGTTGAGGATCTATTTCAAGCATGGCGATTTCAGGGCATGAATTTTTTTAAGGTTTCTTATCGAGCGGCTTTTAAAAGCATCTCAAGTGCAGTTTCAATGGTAGCGAGACGAACCTTCGCACGGCCAATATCGCCATAATCCATTTGACGATGCTCCACCACACCATCCTCTCGGGTCGCGACAGCAAGATGAACCCGCCCGCCTGGCTTGTTTCCGGAACCGCCGGGTCCTGCAATCCCTGTTACGGCAACAGCAATATGGGCTGCAGATTTGTCTATCGCCCCCGAAGCCATTTCCCTTGCTGTTTCCTCTGCAACTGCACCAACGGCGCGAAGCGTATCGGCTGAGACCCCGAGAACCTGCATTTTTGCTTTATTGGTATAGGTGATAAATCCCCGATCCACCACAGCGGAGGAGCCGGCAATATCGGTAAGGGACCCGCCGATCATTCCGCCGGTACAACTTTCGGCAGTTGCGACATACCAGCCTTTTTCCTTGCAAGCTTCGATCACGTCAGTTGCATTTTTTATTATTGTGTCGGGAAAGAGATGCATTAGAGAACCTGTTTGATGAGAAAGAGAGAGAGAAGAGCAAAAAGGCCAGCGACAATATCGTCCACCATGACGCCCGTAGCCCCCTTGATATTTTTATCAAGCCAGCTTATGGGCCAGGGCTTCAGGATATCAAAAAGGCGGAAAAGAACAAAAGCCAGCAGATAGAGAAGGGGGCTTGTACCGGCAATAAGAAGCGGGATCCATTGACCGGCAACTTCGTCAATGACGACTTCACCCGGATCAGATTTTCCGGTTTTTTTTAAATATGTCCTGGTGGTCAGAATGCCAAGGGAGAAAACAGCAACAATCGCCAGAAGAAGCGCTTTTTCCCCAAGATAAAAATGGATTACAAAGCCAAAGGGCAGCGCGGCAATTGAGCCCATGGTCCCCGGAGCCTTTGGACTTAGGCCAGACCAGAACCAGGTAGACAGGATAACGGCCGGATGCCAGGGGCTGATGCCTCGCATTCTGCTCATTCAGGAAGCCTCACGGTTGCTATGGCCTGCGCAGCGATGCCTTCTTGCCTGCCGGTGAAACCAAGTTTTTCTGTTGTTGTGCCTTTAATTGAAACCCTGTTTTCCTCTATCGACAGGATATCGGCTATTGTTGAGCGAATATTGTCCCGATAGGGGCTGATTTTCGGGGCTTCACAGATGATGGTCAGATCCACATTGCTGATCTTCCCGCGCCGTTTTTGTACGAGGCTGGCGGCATGGGCGAGGAACTGATCGGAAGAAGCTCCTTTCCATTTTTTATCCGTTGGCGGAAAATGGGTTCCGATATCACCGTCGCCGATTGCCCCGAGGATTGCATCTGTCAGGGCATGAAGGGCTACGTCCGCATCAGAATGACCTTTTAATCCCAGTTCATAGGGGATTTGAACACCTCCAAGCCATAAGGGCCGCCCTGCTTCAAAGGCATGAACATCGAAACCAAGGCCGGTACGGATATCGGTGAGGGACTTCTGGCTCATATTCTTAATATCATTCTCAGTTGTGATTTTGATGTTTAACGGATCTCCCAAAATATGATCGACGTTAAGGCCTGCAAGTTCTGCAAGGGCGATATCATCCGTGACGTCCTGATCCTGAAAATCCAGATGGGCTTTCAGTATTTGAGGATAGGAAAAACATTGCGGTGTTTGTGCTGCAACCACGTGCTCGCGATTTATTGTACCTGTCACTGAAGGTCCCTCAACGGACTTTAACGTATCCACAATGGGAAGCGCAGGTAGGATGGCATTTTTTCCATTTTTCAGCGCATCGAGGCAACGGTTAATCAGATCCGTTGAGACAAAGGGGCGCGCGGCATCATGAATAAGAACATAATCCGGCTCCAGGTCAGTCAGTGCTTTCAACCCGTTAAGGACCGATTGCTGGCGGGTATTGCCGCCTGCCTGCCAGGGAAGTAAATCCCGATCCTTCACTGCCTTTTCATACAATTCGGTATCCGCAGGATTAATCAGAACCAGAATCTGATCTATAGCTTCATGCGTCAGGAAGGCATCAATCACATGCTCAAGCACAGTCTTTTCCCCCATCCTGAAATACTGTTTGGGGTAATCAAGGCCAGTGCGGCTGCCACTTCCAGCGGCGACAATTAAGGCAATCGTTGTCATGGCGAGACATTAGGTGGCAAAGGGTACAGGTTCAATAAAATAATATCTTAAAAGGATTTGGTTGCACTGCACAATGGAATTGGATAGACTGCACAAAAGTTAGTCAAAAATAGTTTTGCACAAAAAATGACCATATCAATCGGTGATATTCAACTTGAAGACCCTGTCCTGCTGGCGCCAATGGCCGGGATTACAGACGTACCTTTTAGAAAGATGGTGTCGCGTTATGGTGCAGGGCTGGTCTTTTCCGAAATGATCGCCAGTAAAGCCATGGTCGCAGAAACGAGAAGATCTCTTCGCATGGTCAGAAAAGGCGACGAGGAAGGCCCTATGGCGGTGCAGATTGCCGGGTGTGATCCGGCCATCATGGCTGATGCTGCAAAGCTTAACGAAGACCTGGGCGCGAAAATCATTGATATCAACATGGGCTGCCCGGTGAAGAAAGTGACGTCAGGTATGGCGGGTTCTTCCCTGATGCGGGATCTGGATCATGCTGGAAAAATCCTCAAAGCAACTGTGGATGCAGTATCCATTCCGGTGACACTTAAAATGCGAACCGGTTGGGATGATGAAAGCAGAAATGCGCCGGAGCTGGCAAAAATCGCAGAAGATGCCGGTATCAAGATGCTGACCGTGCATGGCAGAACCCGCTGTCAGTTCTTTAAGGGGGCGGCTGACTGGTCATTTATTCACGAGGTAAAGAAAGCTGTAGAATTGCCGGTGATTGCCAATGGCGATATTCAAACGCTGGAAGACGCAAAAAAGGCACTCGATCTTTCCGGAGCGGACGGTGTGATGGTTGGGCGCGGGGCTTATGGCCGGCCGTGGTTTGTCTCCCAGGTGATTGAATATCTCAAATCCGGGGAAAAGAAACCGGACCCGACATTCGAAGAACAACGATCAAACGTTCAGGAACATTACGCGGCCATTATTGATCTTTACGGCAAGCGGGTCGGAACCCGGGTCGCACGCAAGCATCTGGGATGGTATGCCGAACGATTGCCTGGCGGAAAAGAATTTCGCAACACAATCATTCGCATGGAGAACTGGAAAGATGTCAGCCGTGAAATCGACAATTTCTATCGCATGCTGGAGCAGAATAAGGCAGTAGCATAATGAGTAAGGTTCAGCTTAAAGATCAGCAGATTAATCCGCTCGGTGTTCTTGGGGCGTTGCCTGATCCCATTATCGTTGTCGATAAGGAAGGGTTTATTCCCTATGCCAACCCCGCAGGGGAAGAGTTTTTTGCGTCATCCGTCAATATGCTCAAAAAAACGCGGATCGAAAACCTGGTCCCTTTTGGCAGTCCTCTTTTAACCCTCATCGAACAGGTCCGGCTCAGCAATGACAGGGTGTCTGAATATGCTGTTGATCTTGGTACGCCGAAGACCGGCATAAAAAATGTGAATATCCAGGTCTCTTCGCTTTTTGACCAGGATCAGGTTGTTGTCCAGATAGAGGAGCGCACCATTGCTTCTAAAATGGATCGTCAGCTCACACATCGAGGGGCAGCGAGATCTGTGACAGCCATGGCTGCCATGCTCGCTCATGAAGTTAAAAACCCGCTCTCCGGTATTCGTGGTTCCGCACAGCTTCTTGAAATGAACGCCTCTGACAGTGACCGGGCGCTTACACGGCTTATCTGTGATGAAACAGATCGTATCTGCGCATTGGTAGATCGTATGGAAGCTTTTTCCGATGATCGTCCGATCGAAAGGGAAGCGGTCAATATCCATGAAGTACTGGAGCATGTGAGAATGGTGGCGCAAAATGGATTTGCAAAAAAGGTCCATTTTTCCGAGATGTATGATCCGTCCCTGCCTGATGTTTTTGGTAACAGGGATCAACTGATCCAGATCTTTTTGAACCTGATTAAAAATGCCGCTGAATCCGTTCCTGAAGAAGAAGGCGAGATTACCCTGACAACGGCCTACCGGCCCGGAGTGAGGCTCGCTGTTCCCGGAAATTCCAATCGCGTTCAGTTACCATTGGAAGTTGGTATCCAGGATAATGGTCCCGGTATTCCAGATGAAATTCTGCCGCATATATTCGAACCCTTTATCACGACCAAGACCGGTGGCAGCGGATTGGGGCTCGCCCTGGTTGCCAAGATCGTTGGTGATCACGGGGGTATCATTGAATATGACAAAGCCGGATCAAATAGCTGTTTTTACATACGTTTGCCTGTTTTTAATCTCCCTCAAAAGAAAGAATAACAATGCCAAGTACTATTCTCGTTGCTGATGATGATCAGGGAATTCGCACTGTGCTGGACCAGGCACTTGGGCGCGCAAATTATACAGTGCGATCAACCAGCAATGCGGCTACCCTTTATAACTGGGTGATGGAGGGAGACGGCGATCTTGTGCTAACCGATGTTGTCATGCCGGATGAAAATGGTCTTGATCTTTTACCGCGCCTGAAAAAAGTTCGTCCCGAACTTCCCATCATTGTTATGAGTGCCCAGAATACCTTGTTGACGGCAATCAAGGCTACGGAGCGAGGGGCCTATGATTATCTGCCAAAGCCATTTGATCTGAAGGAGTTGCTGCAGGTTGTAGAGCGGGCTCTTTCAAAGCCGAAAAAAACAAGTGCCAGCCCACTGGGCGATGACGACGGGGAAGAGGGGAAAATTCCGCTTATCGGTCGGTCAGCCGCTATGCAGGAGATTTATCGTGTGTTGGCGCGCCTTATGGGCACCGATCTTACAGTCATGATAACCGGTGAAAGTGGTACCGGGAAGGAGCTGGTTGCCCGGGCCTTACATGAATATGGAAAACGGAAAAATGGTCCCTTCGTGCCCATAAATATGGCGGCAATTCCAAAAGAACTGATTGAATCTGAGCTTTTCGGTCACGAAAAAGGGGCCTTCAC
>JAKSCD010000387.1 GCA_022360775.1 Sneathiellales bacterium
AGCAACATGCGTCTGTTAATTTGGATTTTATTGTTTCTGGCTCCCGTATCAGCTGCAATCGCAGAGAACGACCAGAAGAAGCATCAGTTGCTGAACCAGTCTATTCATGCTGTTTCCATTCTCAATCAAACATCGACAGCCTTGCTCGCCACGAGTGATTTACTCACGAACAGTCCGGACATGGACCCCGGTGTCATAGAGGCCACGTTGGCGCGATATGCGAACCAAGTCGATGGCATCCGTAGTATTCTGGTCCTTAACGATCGCGGTGAGCTGTTATATGACACCTATAACAAAGTTGCTTCAAAGGGGACCCCCCTCAAATTAAATTTAGGTGACCGTGAATATTTCAAAGGAGCATTCAATCAGCATGACATGACCCTTTACGCTCCCGTTAAGGGCCGTACATCGGGCAGCATTTTCCTTCCAATTAGTCAGGCTGTGATGACCAATGAGCTGGTAAAATATGTTGCCGTGGCCATCATATCACCCAACCGGCTCATTCATCCTTCCGTGATCCAAACAGAATACTCGCTTGTCACGATCTTCAATAAGCAGGGGGAGCTTCTGGCTAAATTCCCTGATGGTACGGATATTCCTGAGAATTTTTATGGGAGCCTGGAAACCGAAAAGAACCTTACAAAAGCCAGAAGAGTACCGTTTAACCAAAATGTGGCAGATTCTGTTTGGACCGAAAATGAAAAATACGAAATTACAGTCGTTTATTCAGTAATCCAGCCCACCAATTAAGGTTTCTGCCTTTTCTAGTCTGGTAGGATCTATCTTCTTTATAAGAAATCGTGCGGCCTTCACGGTATCCGCAGGTGTGAATTCCCTGTGCGGTCGGCCAACTTCATTTTCCAGAATGGTCCATAGAGCTGCAGGGCTTTCCTCCAGACTTTCCGCAGCCAGAACAGTCAGCTTTGACAAATCACTTCGGGCCAGTCCTTCCTCTTCCTCGAAAAAGGTTGTTAGCGCGATAGCTGCACTTAAAACAACCAGAATTGCCGGGATTACAATACCGCGATAGCTTTTATTTTTCAAAGGCTTGAGCCGGAACTGAATGGTCTGATCCAACACGCGTTCATTCCCCGAGAAACAGAATTATTAGAAGGCTCTTAATACTCGCTTTGAAAGAAACACTGGTCAAGCGTAAAATCTCTTTAGAAGGGAAAAATAGTCTAAACTTATCACGTAATAGAGGTTGATTATGCGACGATACAGCCTGAAAACTGCGGAAAAGCACCATATAGAAACAATATCCCATATTCATGCCTATTGCTGGAGGGAAACGTATAGTTTTATGCCTGAAAATGTCCTGGCAAACCGGGACCAGAAATATCGGCAGCGTCAATGGGAATCATGGTTTGCAGAAATAAGGCCGCAAGAGGCTCTCTTTACCCTGCATTACGATAAACAAGTTGTCGGGTTCTGTATGTGTAAACCAAATGATGATCTGGATGCGCCATTAGGAAAAGGCGAAATGCATGCAGCTTATATCCTGCCGGAATATCGCGGTGGGATTGTTGGCCCTTTAATGATGTTGAAGATGGCGCTTTACATGAAAGAAAACGATTTGTCTCCCCCCATCCTATGGGCCTTCAAACAAAATTCCATTCGTTTTTGGTACGCACAGCTCGGCTGGGAACGGTTCATATACAGGACCCGGTCCATCAACGGTAATGCAATTCCGGAGTACGGTTATATACATAACGACATCGACAGACTTATCAGCCGGTTGGAGCGTATCATAGCTCGTTATTTGCCTTCTTGATTTGCGCGGCTGCAAAGCTCATGACTTTTCCGGTTGAGGCATCCTCTGCCTCTTCGTTCTTTATGTATTCTGAAAGGCTGATGATTGTATCTGCCAGACTGGTCGGATCCGCTTTGATCAATTTTGATTCCCCTGCCAGGAAATAGGCGACATTCCAGACAATCCGAGGCTCGAAATGGTCCGCATGCTCTGTAGTTTTAGGCGGCATCAGCGCCCCTTCATCCTGACCGGTTGCAAGCCAGTCCAATGAATAGGGCGTGCAGGAGACAAGGTTCGCCAATGCGAAAAAAGAGGGGTTTGTCTTTCCTTTTATATATTTGATCAGTTGATTGACGGAAATTCCAGCAGCTTTTGCAGCCTCTTCCCGACTGCCAACTGCCCGGCAGATCTGATCCAGCCTGGAACAGAAGCTTTTGTCAAAAGCAGGAAAGCCACGTCCCCTATTTTTATAGTCTCCCCACTTCTTCATAATCTCCACTTTCACAATTTGTTCCATCACAACAGCCACGCAAAATCACCCTAAAAGGTTATTTTCACTTTATATCTGGATATATTGCCACAAAAATAACATAATAAGATCATTATTGTTTCAATCAGATTGAAAATAACACTATTGGAATACACCAAAGCGAAACCAACAAGAGCAAAATTCTTCCCCAAATCACACTAAAGTTATACGGGGCAAAATCAATAGTCACCGTCAAAGGTTTCTTTGACAAAATTTCCACCGAAATCCAAGGACCGCTTTTCATGAGTAAAACAGCCCAGAAAATTGACAGGCATATTGGTACCCGTATCCGGAAGCGACGGTCCGAACTGGGGCTCACCCAGGGCGATCTGGGTGAGGTGATCGGCCTTTCTTATCAACAGATTCAGAAATACGAAACCGCGATCAGCCGGTGCAGTGCCGGCAAACTCTACGAACTCGCTGTCGCTTTGGAAGTCGAGGTGTCCTATTTCTTTGACCAGGCCGACATCAGCAAATCAGCCTCTCCTCTTACCCACGGCGGCAATAACCGCGCCATTATAGAACTGATCCGCAATTACAATGAGATTGATGATCCTCAGGTTAAGGCATCTGTAAACGGCTTTGTCCGCGTTCTGGCGAGAAAAGAAGTGGCTATGGCTATGGAGACGGGTGAAATCACCCAACGGCGCGACTAAAACATCCCGTAAATAAGGACGACCCGGAATCCCATCGCCGGGGTCAGAGGCGAAAAACCCGACGTCTCCGATTAACCGGCTTCTGTCTCTTTTTCCAGAAGAATATCCGTCGCGCTTTTGAGATCCTGCTCATCTTCCAGCGCCTCAAGAAGCTGCTCCCGCACTGTCAGCAGGTCATCCATCAGAGCCTGCGCCTTTTCTTCTTCCAGTCCGCCAAAAGCAACCCTGTTCACCTCAATACCGCAGGTTCTCAAAACCCTGCCGATCGGTTTGGCCGCCTCTTCCAGCACAACTCTCTTTATCCGCCTGTCTTCCGTATCCACGTGCCTGGATACCAGACCTCGTGCCTCCAGCCTCTCGACAAGACCGCCAACAGTTACGGTTCCAATACCCATCCGCCTCGCAATTTCGTTCTGCGGCAGATTATCTTCAACGAATAGCTGGGCCAGGACCCAGGCCTGTGAAGTTGTCAGCCCATGAGGTGCCAACAGGCGATCAAACAGGCGCGCCCGGTAACGGGCTATATCACTGAAAACAAAACCGGCCCGGTGATCCCTGTAATCCATTCCAACCCTTCTCTCTGTCAGGAGCGTCCTTATACCACTCTTTTTCACGCCTCAGATACACTTAATATATCATGCAATCCACAAATAATAAGCTTGCTTATTAATTGCGCTACCGGTAGGTTTGGAAAGCTTCATTTACCGAACACTTACCTGAATAAGAAAAATGAAAATGGTAGTTAAATCAGCGGAAAACATGAAGAAACAACGGGTTATCCCGAATTTACCTGTGAGCAGATTAGATCGGCGCGGTTTTTGGAAATGCGAATCCCGCCGGGTTAAAGCGGCACCCTGACCGGTCCGGAAGAATAAAAAGAGTTTAAGGAGACGAAAGTGGCAGCAGGAATATTGGCCTATGGCGGGTACATCCCCAAGAGCCGATTGCAGCGAAGCGAGATTTTCAAGGCCCATGCCTGGGTTAACCCGGGCCTGAAAGGCTTATCCCGCGGCGAAAGATCCATGGCGAACTGGGATGAAGACAGCGTGACCATGGCCGTTGAAGCGGCCCGGGATTGCCTGACATCTTATGATCGGGATAATTTGTCAGCCGTCTATATGGCATCGACAACCTTCCCTTTCACCGACCGTCAGAATGCCGGTATCGTCGCGGACGCGCTCAATCTGAAATCTGATATCCAGGCACTTGACATCGCCTCCTCCCAGAGAGCCGGAAGTTCTGCTCTCAGCCTCGCCCTGCAGAGCGCGGCGGGTGGCGGAGCCCCCATCCTGGTGGCAGCCGCTGAAAAGAGAAAAACCAAAGCAGCCAGTCCCCTTGAATTTACGACAGGTGACGGCGCAGCAGCCCTCTTAATCGGCGAAGGGGATGTTATCGCCCGCTGCCTCGGCAGTCATTCGGAATCAGTCGATTTTGTCGACCATTTCCGCAGTGAAGATGAGGGCTATGACTATAACTGGGAAGAACGCTGGGTCCGCGACGAAGGATATTTCAAAATCGCTCCGGCTGCCGTCAATGCCGTCCTGGAAAAGGCGGGTGTCAGCGCTGCTGATGTGACCACCTTCTGTTTCCCGGTCGCCGCCCGGAATGTCGCTGCCGGTATCGCTAAAAAATGTGGTATTTCTGCAGAAGCTGTTGCCGATAACATGCAGGCCAATTGCGGTGAAACCGGAACGGCCCACTCCCTGGTTATGCTTGTGCAGGCTTTGGAAAGTGCCAATCCCGGTGACAAGATCCTGGTCGCCAGTTTCGGCCAGGGCAGCGATGCCC
>JAKSCD010000388.1 GCA_022360775.1 Sneathiellales bacterium
GGCGTTGGTCGATGACCTGAGAGATAAAGTTGGCCAGGTGAAGCTTGGCGGCGGTGATCGTGCACGGGAGAAACATCTGTCTCGTGGCAAGCTATTGCCCCGGGAACGGGTTCGCAAGCTTCTGGATCCAGGTTCACCTTTCCTCGAATTCAGCCAGCTTGCCGCTTATGACATGTATGGCGGGGATATCAACTCTGCTGGTATTATCACTGGCATAGGCCGGGTCTCCGGCCGGGAATGCGTGGTTGTCTGTAATGATGCGACGGTTAAGGGGGGTACCTACTATCCGATGACCGTGAAAAAGCATTTGCGGGCTCAGGAAATCGCGCAGCAAAACCATCTTCCTTGCATATATATGGTGGATTCCGGAGGTGCTAATCTTCCAAATCAGCAGGATGTGTTCCCGGATCGGGATCATTTTGGCCGGATCTTCTTTAATCAGGCAAATATGTCGTCCATGGGTATACCGCAAGTCGCTGTTGTTATGGGGTCCTGCACAGCGGGCGGCGCCTATGTTCCGGCCATGTCCGATGAAAGTGTCATTGTTCGGAACCAGGGGACAATTTTCCTTGCGGGACCGCCGCTCGTGAAAGCCGCAACAGGTGAGGTTGTTTCAGCAGAAGATCTGGGCGGTGCGGATGTTCACTCCCGTACCTCGGGCGTAACAGATCACTATGCAGAAAATGATCTGCATGCGCTGGAGACAGCGCGACAGATTGTCGCTACCTTCAACAAACCGAAATCCATGCCGCTGGATATCCGCAAGCCCGTTGAGCCGCTTTATGATCCAAAAGAGATTTACGGGCTTATTCCAAAGGATACCCGTCAGCCTTTTGATGTTCGGGAAGTGATTGCCCGCCTTGTGGATGGCTCCGAGTTTGATGAATTTAAAAAACTCTACGGGACCTCCCTTGTTACAGGCTTTGCCCATATTAACGGTTATCCTGTTGGTATTGTTGCCAATAACGGCATCTTATTCTCTGAATCTGCAGTGAAAGGCGCTCATTTCATCGAGCTTTGCTGCCAGAGAAATATTCCGCTGATTTTCCTTCAGAATATCACTGGCTTTATGGTCGGACAAAAATATGAAAGCGGGGGTATCGCTAAAGATGGTGCAAAACTGGTAACCGCCGTTGCGACCGCGAAGGTTCCAAAATTCACAATGATTTTTGGTGGATCTTTCGGGGCAGGTAACTACGGAATGTGTGGACGTGCCTATAGTCCCCGGATGTTGTGGATGTGGCCAAATGCCCGAATTTCAGTAATGGGCGGGGAACAAGCCGCCTCCGTGCTCGCAACCGTTAAACGGGATGGAATGGAAGCGCGCGGTGAGAATTGGAGCGCGGAGGAAGAAGCTTCCTTCAAGGCGCCAATCCAGGAACAGTATGAAGCGGAGGGCCATCCTTACTTTGCCAGTGCCCGTATGTGGGATGATGGCATTGTTGACCCTGCTGAAAGCCGACGTGTCCTTGCGCTGGCCTTGTCCGCATCCCTGAATGCCCCCATTGAACCGACCAAGTTCGGTCTCTTCAGAATGTAAGGAGCGTAAAATGAGTGAAGAATCTGCTGTATTGCACTTCTCAACAGACGGTATAGCGACCGTTACCCTGAACCGCCCAGAGGTTCATAACGCGTTTGACGAAGAGTTGATTGAGCGGCTTGGCGATATCTTTGAGGATCTGGCTCACCAGGAAGGAGTGCGCGCTGTTGTTGTGGCTGCTGCCGGCAAGAGTTACTGCGCAGGAGCTGATCTGAACTGGATGAAACGGGCCGCCGGATTTACAGAAGAAGATAATCGCGAAGATGCGTTATCTCTTGGTCGGATGCTGAAAAACCTGCAAGACATTCCAAAACCGACCATCGCACTGGTGCAAGGCGCCGCTTATGGCGGTGGCCTTGGGCTTGTGTCAGCCTGTGACATTGCCATTGGTGTAAAGGCTGCAAAATTCTGCCTCTCTGAAGCGAAGCTCGGTTTACTGCCTGCGGTGATTTCCCCTTATGTGGTGGAGGCTATCGGAATTCGCGCGAGCCGACGTTACTTCCAGACTGCCGAGCTTTTTGACGCCGACGAAGCCTATCGTCTTGGCTTGCTTCATGAGATTGTTGATGATGTTCATGATCTTGCAGAAGCCCGGGACCGAATTCTGAAGCAGATCCGGGCGAATGCTCCGGGGGCAATGGCAGATTCCAAAGATCTGATTTACACCGTTGCCGGCCGGCCGATTGAACAGGATGTCATCAATGACACTGCCAACCGGATTGCCGCACGGCGCAAAACTGACGAAGCGAAAGAGGGGATCAGCGCGTTTCTCGAGAAGCGTAAGGCCTCCTGGAACAATTCCTGATAAAGGTGGATTAACCGGTGTTTCAAAAAATACTCATTGCTAACCGCGGCGAAATCGCCTGCCGGGTTATGGATACTGCCCGTA
>JAKSCD010000380.1 GCA_022360775.1 Sneathiellales bacterium
CCCTTCATCCCGCAGGATCGCGGCCTGAAAAGTCTCCACCGCGCCATATTCCGATCCAAGAAACAGCCGCACACCCCGATCATACTGATCCAGCGCGTCTTGCGAGGCGACGGTCGTCTCATTGCCATAATGATCCCGAAACATACGCGTCTCCCCTCGCTTAAACTGATCCGATGGATATTGAGTATTGAGGGGAGCTTATCAATAAAAACAGGGATTGTCTGCTTTGACAGTAAACGAGATCAATGCGGCATCTGGACAGTCATTTCTATTTCGATTTCAAGCTCTGGTGCTGCAAGGGCAGCGACACCGATCCCGGTGAGGCTGGGTTGGGCGCCGTCAAGAAAGGCGATCACCTGCGCCATAACGCTTTCCATTCTGTCTGTCTCCAGATCTGTCATATAAATGCGCATCTGGGCAATATGCCGGGGGGTTGCGTTGAGGGCGGATAAGGCGGCGTTGAGATTGTTGATAACAATGGTCGTTTGCTCAGATAATGTTCCCGGGACAGCGCCGCCCTCTCTCTTCCAGGCCACCTGACCGGAAATAAAGGCCAGCCTTGACGTGTCAGCTATTGAAATCTGGGAATATCCTGATTTGCCAACGTCTGGCAATGTTTCGGGGTTCAATCGTGCAAGTGCAGTGGACATGCTTTTCCTTTCTCTCTTGGGGATAGCAGGATATATAAAGGGAGATATTGGCGAATTGTATTCGCTATAGTAACGAATGTAGTTCGGCAATAAGGCTTTATGACAGGTTCCAAAGTAAATGACATCCTTGTGTTTCTTGCCGTTGTAGAGGCGGGTAGCTTTGTCGCAGGCGGCAGAGCTTGTGGCTTGTCCCGCTCGGCAGCCGGTAAAGCGGTCGCACGGCTCGAGAACAGTTATGGGGTGCGACTTTTGAACCGCACTACACGGACTTTCAGTCTTACCGAAGAAGGCCGTCGTCTCTATGAACATGGACAAACGATCCGATCAGTGATTGAGGCGACTGATGCCAGCCTGTCTATCGATCCCGGCACCCCGAGTGGCACTTTACGCATTACCGCACCGGATGCGTTGGGACGAAAGCTTCTGATGCCAGTTGTGAAGCAGTATTTGCAGGAATGGCCGGGAACAAGGATAGAAGCCAGTTTCAACGATCGTATCGAGAATGTTGTGGAAGGTGGTTTTGATCTTGCCGTTCGCATAGGTATGACCTCGCCCAATGCAGGACTGATCGCACGCACCCTTTTCAAGGATAAGCCGGTTTTATGTGCTGCACCGTCTTACTTTGACAATCTCGATCGTCCTCGATTAATCGAGCATCTGGGCACGCATGATCTTCTGCAGTTTTCAAGTCGCGGTGAAAGGCAGGGCTGGACCCTGCAGGAAAATACAGGCCTCTGGACTACTGTACAGGGACATGTCAGGCTGAAAACGGATAGTGCTGAAGCCCTTCGCGATGCTGCGCTGGAAGGGCTTGGAATTGCTCTTTTGCCTGAAAGCCTGATCGCCAGAGATATAGCCTCCGGACGGCTGGAACAAGTCCTGCCTGGTATCAATGCAGGGCATGTTCCTGTCATGGTACTCTATCCGCACCGACGTTATCTGCAGCCCCGTGTCCGTCACTTTATCGATATGCTGGTCGAAAAAACCGGATCCACCGGGATGCCCTAGGAGTTCTTTCAAGAAAGGTCGAGGGAATTTCTAACCCTCTTTCACCAGCGTAATCAGCGTAATTTCGGACGGGGCGCCGAAGCGTTTGGGGGGACCCCAGTAGCCGGTGCCGCGGCTGGTATAGACCCAGAGATTGCCGAGGCGTTTGAGCCCTGCGGTAAAGGGTTGCTGGAAGCGGACGAAATGGTTCCAGGGCCAGAACTGGCCGCCATGGGTATGGCCTGAAATCTGAAGATCAAATCCTGCTTTTTCAGCGGCTTCGGCTGTGCGGGGCTGGTGGGCAAGCAGGATTTTAGGGGCGCTTTCCGGGCTGCCTTCAAGGGCTGCGGCAGGATCGCTTTTATGGGCGGGGATAATCTTGCCCGCGCTATAGTCGGTGACACCGCCAACAACCAGATCCGCGCCATTATGACTGAGGATTTCATGTTCATTCATCAGGAC
>JAKSCD010000328.1 GCA_022360775.1 Sneathiellales bacterium
AAAATACTGGTCGCGTTACTGAGCAGATTTGTCTGATAAGTTGGCTTGAGAAAATGAATATTTTCCGGCCCAACATTTACCTGGGTATTGTAGGGGACAATACCAATCCAGAGCTTCCGCTTGGTTTCGTCATCTCCGTATAGAATATCAACAAGGTTTTTTGAGGCAGTTTTCAGAGTTTCAATTCTACGTGTACCTGAAGTATAGGAATTCATTGAACCGGTAGTATCCAGCACCAGAACCAGTTCAAGTCCTCTGTTTTCCCGATTGATTTCAGTTGCAGCGCCAACGGTCAAGCTATCCTTACCAAGAACATTCATAAATGTTGTATTCAAATCTACTGCAACGGTAAGGGAAATAGCTTCTCGTGTATCGTTCCAGGTAATGGTTTGACCGTTCATGGTAATCCGTTCGGTGCCCATAAAGCCATTTGGAAAATTCGCGTCAAAGTACTTTTGTGCATCGGCATAGATTTCTGCATCGCTTGCGAAAATATTCCTGCCGGCCGCAAGACCTGCCGCATCAAGAGCAGTATTGAGTTTGGATTTCAATACATAAGCCCGTGCTAAATCAACGGAAAGGCCAATTGCACCAAATACGGGAATGGCGAGCATTGCAATCAAAACGGCGGATACGCCGCGTGTGTCCTTAACAAACTCGGCTATCTTCGATGCTAAACACAAATGTGAAACCAATTTATTCATATGACTACCCAGCAATAAAAGAGGCTTGTCGCAACTCTTCTATATAAAAGCAGAGAGATCTTAATTTAGCTTAAAGAAGTAGCTTCAATATAATAAAAATTTTAAGTAAAAGATTTATTTGTATTTGATGTATATTTATTAAAATGATGGTTAATAAAATCTTTAATCAAAAATACAATTATATATAAAATAAATAATAAATAAAAATTAAGAATAAGTAATAGTAATAATAAGTATTTATAAAGGAAATAGGAGATAGATAAAATTTTATACAATGTATATATATGTTTTTTCAAGAAAATTACTTCGTTTAACTATTGATTAATTTTTTTAGGTCAAATTCCCAGATAGCGCGAGGCAAGACGTTAACTTGGAAAGCGCTTTAACATAATAAGGGGCTTTTCAAGGTCTGCATTTGCAAGCTTTAGGAAGTCTGAACAACGGAAGATTAAACTTTCGGGATGTACGCCAAGTTTTGATGTGCAGGATGATGATCCTGTAGCTTATTAGGAGAATTAAGATGTTAAAGATGGTTCGTTCTTTTTTAAAAGATGAGTCTGGCGCAACTGCCATTGAATATGGTTTGATTGCTGCTCTGGTCGCCCTGGTTGGCGTTGCTGCCTTTACAGCACTGGGTACAACTGTAACAGGTTCATTCGATGCGATTGCCAGTGAGCTTTGTGACGGTGCAGGCGGTAGTTATACCGCGACAAATGTTGATACCGGAGAAGCAGGTTCCTGTAGTTTCGCTGCTGACGACGGCTAACAAAAGTCAGACGTTTTTATGAGGGCGCTGTATGGCGCCCTCTTTCTTTGACTGGAGGTGGTTGTGTTGAAAATAAGATCATTTTCAATTGAGGAAAGTGGAGCTACAGCGATCGAGTATGCTTTAATAGCAGCCTTAGTGGCGATTGTTGGTATAGCTGCATATACCGCCCTTGGCAGTTCCGTTTCTGAGAATTTTGCGAATGTTTCAAAAGACTTTTGCGAAGGAACCGGAGGAGAGTTTGAACTTACCGAAACCGGTGATGGCAGTTGCTCGCATTAAAATTCTTAACCTCTTTATCAGATTTTGAAAGAACTTATTCATGTGGTTGATCGGTGCCTATTTGCTTATTGCATCAGCAGCCTTCCTTCTTTCCGTATATGCGGCATATTCAGATAGCAGGTCCTTTATAATCCCAAACTGGATCAGTTTGATAATAGCATTTTTATATTTCCCTGTCGTCTTTATGGCTCCCCATGAAATAAACTGGATTTATGGACTGATCACCGGCGTTATTGTTTTTGCTATTGGCTTCGCGTTATTTGCACTGCGAATTCTCGGAGGCGGTGACGTAAAAATTCTTGCCGCCCTCAGCCTTTGGGCGGGTACAGAATATATTCTTCATTTTCTTTTTGCAGTTGCAGTTTCTGGTGGTTTGCTTGTGGTTGTTCTTTTGGCAAAGGAAATTGCTCGCAAGACGAAGGAAGACGGCCTTTTCCTGACAAATATTAAGTCCAGCCTGCGCGCTGGTCTAAAAGTCCCATATGGGGTGGCTATCGCCCTGGGGAGTCTCCCTGTTTTCTATCATTACGCGATTGCTGTTTTTCCTTTGAGTTAATACGCGTACTTAACAGGAAATTAAGTACTCCTGCGTTAAATTGAGAATC
>JAKSCD010000506.1 GCA_022360775.1 Sneathiellales bacterium
AGTTCGATACTGCCATCTGAGGCGATCGTCCCGGTGAAATACTCTTTACCGTCAAAAGTCTGCGGGGCGCCGGTAGTAGTTGACAGCGTCCAGTCGAAATAGCCTTCCACAATCCATGTATCGCCAAGTGCAGACTGACTGTTAAAATGAAGCGTAGACCCCGTATAATCCAAAGGACCGTACCAAGGATTATTTTCAACAACAGAGAGATTCCAGTAGCCATCTGTCACATCAACATCCAATGGCGCAGCATCAGCTTTTTCAATCCCTGAAAACACCGAAAAAACAGCGATAAAAAATAGTCCTAAAAATCTCATGAAATGGTCCCCAAATTGCGTCGAATTTTTTTGTTTTTTTATCTGTAAAAAAGAACAGATGTCTATTCATGTCATGAATTGTATCTGGTTTCCATTTTTTCCCGCAAAAGGTCAATAAAATTTTATCAAAGATCATTCCACGGATAAAATAGAACCAGTATTCTATATTTTATGGTTAATTTTTAAGATCTTATATTGTGAAAATCTAACTCGAAGAAATTTAAAGCGAATCAAGAATGAACTAATACAAAGACAGACCAAGGTGAAATTCACGTCATTATGGCACCGCCTTTTGCATCTGGTTCCATTTGTGAGACCAGCTTTAACGCATTATGACAAGACGGCTATTATCAGCCCCGATAAACCGACCGTCAGAAGAAAAATTTTCAGGCTTATTATATCCCATCTCCGGGCAGGCAACCGGTGTCTCGGATATTCCAGATCCCAGTTCCCTGTTTCCATAAACGTGAATAGCATGCGGGGGGTAATTGGTATTCTTTCAACCCGCCTGTCAGGTGGTGGAAAAATTAATCTGAATGGATTTGTTGCTTCCTCCGGTGAGTGAAAGTACCAGAGAAAGCTCTCTATATTGACCTCAAACTCAATTGAATATCTATCAATTAGCTCAAGTAAATCATCACCATAAACACCAAACTCCATGGAAATATCCGAATCCAGATTCAATATCTTCGCATCAATTCCGGTTTCTCGACTTATGAAATCGAAGAGTTTGTGAATGTCGCTCATTACTTCTTTTTAGCACTTCTTTCGCATTTCGGCCTTTGAAACTCTGTGGCTCACCAGTGAGATATATTGTTTTAAAACTGAACCCGGCCAAACCCGGGTAATTTTAGGCTACTATCTTTTACATCCAGTCCCATTGTCAGGCCCAGAAGGTGAAATTCGATCCCCTCTTCCGGACTAATGGCAAATCCGCCGAAACCACCCGCCGAAACCTGTACCCCCTGACCGCTGACCGCTGTACCAAAGACACTCCCGTCCACCAGATAGTCTTTACCAATGGCCGTTGGTGGTAAATCCAGCTCCAGTTCCGGTATCTGACGGCTGATATAAGCTGTGAAGGTATTGGAATTGGGCCCCGGCCAGACCTGATAATTATCCGGATAAGGATAGCTTTTCACGACTGCGGGAAGCTTTTTCGTTATTTCCTCAGCTTGTGCCCCCCGGATATCCTTAATGACATAAGGGCGATTACCAGCCCAATAATTGTCAGGTACTCCGTTTCGGATAACCAGATGAGGGTTTCGCCAGCCGATCACTTCATAACGGGTATAAGTTGCAGCTCCTTTAGGCTTGGCAGATATCCATGTATGCACGGCAAAACTCCCGCGCCATCCCCAGGTGCGTGCGGCAAGAACCTGAACCACCGCTTCTTCAATAATTTTCGGGTCCGGTGACTGATATGTTCTGTCATAGCGGGCATTCGACCAGTGTTTGGTCTGTACGCCAAATTCGCTGGCATATGCGATCAATTGGGGGATCGCAAATGGCAGAATGACCAGTAAAAATACTAGCAGGATCTTGAGTAAAAGCTTTTTCATCCGTCTCCTCATCTTGATTACTATAGATGAGGAGAGCGGACAAATCAGTCAACAGTTTGACAAATTTTGGTTATGTTCGTGGATAAGAAATCCGCTATTCCCGCCTTTTTCCAATAGGAATTTTAAAGGCTTCCTTATCGGTAGGTGCCGTTTTTGGCATCTCCAGCTCTAATACACCATTTTCAAAATGCGCCTTGATATCTTCCGCCCTAATGTCGGCGGGGAGGCGAAACGACCGCTGGAAAGAACCGAAAGTCCGTTCAGAAAAATAGCATGTTTCGCTTTTTTCCTCGCGTTTGGAGTGTTTTTCACCCTTAACTTTCAGGATACCATCCTCGAGCGCAATATCGATATCTTCCTCCTTAACGCCTGGCAATTCAACACGAACTGTATAATGCGATCCGGTTGAACCGGCCTCTGCACTTGGGGAAAAGAAATCAGCAATACGCGTACCAACCTGGCGAAGAGGTTGAAAAAAATCCGGCCACCAATCATGACTATGTTCTATTGGTACTTTAGAAACCATCTCTTTCTCCTTCACGTTTAACTGAACGACAAAGTCAAAAGAAGGTTATCAAAAACCGCAAAGAAATCTTTGATTCTGCTCAAATAACTTCAGCAAAACCAACCTGATTCAACCTCCACCTCCCGTTAGATCAAACCTGCCAAGGGAGAACTTGGGTCCGCATATTTTTTTCGGGGCATACGGCCTGCCAAAAACGCATTTCTTCCCGCTTTAACCGCGTCTTTCATTGCTTCGGCCATGATAATCGGGTTTTTCGCGTGGGCAATGGCAGAATTCATCAAAACCGCGTCACAGCCAAGCTCCATGGCAACCGTCGCATCAGAAGCTGTTCCCACACCGGCATCAACGATGACCGGGACTTTTGCCTGATCCTTGATAATGCCGATGCCAACCGGATTTTGGATGCCGAGCCCCGATCCAATCGGTGCCCCCAGCGGCATAATAGCAACGCAGCCCATATCTTCCAGCATCTGACACTGAATTGGATCGTCGGAGCAATAGACCATGACCTTGAACCCCTCATTGATGAGGGTTTCCGCCGCTTTTAAAGTTTCCGGCATATTGGGATAAAGCGTTTTTTCATGCCCGAGAACCTCTAGTTTGACCAGATCCCATCCCCCCGCCTCGCGGGCCAGGCGCAATGTTCTCAAGGCTTCTTCTGCTGTATAGCAAAAGGCTGTGTTGGGCAGATAAGTGTATTTCTTCGGATCCACATAATCGACCAGCATTGGCTGGTTACGATCTGTAATATTGACCCGGCGAACAGCAACCGTCACAACGTCTGCGCCGGACGCTTCAATAGCAAGCTTGGTTTCTTCAAAATCCTTGTATTTGCCAGTCCCGACAATCAAGCGCGAGTTAAAGCGTTGCCCAGCGACTTCAAAACTGTCATCAGCGTTCACAGATCCGCCTCCAATAAAATGTACGATTTCCAGCTTGTCACCATCCTGAAGCTGGGTAGTGTTATATTCTGAACGGGGAACAATCTCGAGATTGCGCTCAAGTGCAACTTTCTCGCCATCCAGTTCCAGATCCTTCAACAATTCGGAAATGGTCAAAGAACGCTCATAACGCCGTTCTTCTCCATTAATCGTCAGGTTCATGTGCTTGGGCCTTTACTCAGCAATCTGTCATGAGGGTCAATATCGCCGCGATTATGGTGCGCGAAAGCGTGCCATGCAATACCGATCCACTCAGTTTGTCATACTTTCTTCACAATTTCGGTCTCTATCGCTTTATCAACGGTCAAAACTTCATTATAAGTGAGCAGGCAGTTTGGTTAATTGGGGGCATTCCGGGGTAAATGACAAAATCTGTATTGATTGTGAACGGCCCGAATTTGAATATGTTGGGAAAAAGGGAACCTGAGATTTACGGGCATACCACGCTTTCCGATATCGAACAGAAATGCTCCTCCCATGCTAAAGAACTGGGCCTTTCCATTGAATTTATGCAAAGCAATCATGAAGGCGATCTTGTAAACACAATTCAGGACGCACATGGAAAACATGCTGGCATTATCATTAACGCGGCAGCCTATACACATACATCTGTAGCCCTGATGGATGCCCTGAAAGCAGTTGGATTACCCGTCATTGAGGTGCATTTGTCAAATGTCTTCGCTCGTGAAGATTTTCGTCATAAAAGTTATATCTCTTTCGCTGCGACAGGTGTTATATGTGGCCTGGGGGCCAAAGGGTATATTCTGGCGCTTGATGCGCTAACCGAGATTTTTGATCAATAGAAATGAAAAGTCGAAACAAGATGAGTAAATTGGATATCGATAAGGATGTCATCCGGGAATTAGCCGAGATTATGAACGAAACAGGTCTTGGTGAAATCGAAGTTGAACATGGAAATTCAAGGCTACGTGTTTCCCGCGGCTCTTCAGGAACTGTACAACAGGTTGTCGCACCGGCAGCAGCAGCCCCTGTTGCGGCGGCTCCTGCCCCAGTTACGGCGGCGGCATCCGCTGCTGAGGCAGCGCCGATCTCCTCAGATGCGGCGGCTCATCCCGGTGCGGTTAAATCTCCAATGGTAGGAACAGCTTATCTGTCTCCAGAACCTGGTGCCCCAACATTTGTAAATGCTGGTGATACAGTTTCACAGGGACAGACCCTGCTGATTGTCGAAGCCATGAAAACCATGAACCCGATTGCCGCTCCAAAAGGCGGTAAAGTTGTTGAAGTTCTGGTTGCTGATTCAGAACCTGTCGAATTTGGCCAGCCACTTGTTATCATCGAGTGATCGGATACGCTTTAGATGTTTAAAAAGATCCTAATCGCCAATCGCGGTGAAATTGCCCTTCGGGTCCACCGGGCCTGCCGGGAAATGGGAATTCAAACCGTTGCTGTTCATTCTGAAGCAGATGCGAATGCCATGCATGTTCGGCTGGCCGATGAAAGTGTCTGTATTGGACCACCAAGCTCTGCAGCCAGTTACCTGAATATCCCTTCCATCATTGCAGCGGCTGAAGTTACGAATGCTGATGCTATTCATCCCGGATATGGCTTTCTTTCTGAGAATGCCAAATTCGTGGATATCGTTACCGAACATGGCATCAAGTTCATTGGTCCTTCTGCGGATCATATACGCCTGATGGGCGACAAGATTGCGGCCAAAGACACCATGAGGAAATTTGGTGTCCCTTGTGTTCCTGGCTCTGAAGGAGAAGTCAAAACACTGGAGCAAGCAACGGAAATTGCAGCAGATATCGGCTATCCCGTGATTATCAAAGCTTCTGCCGGTGGCGGCGGACGGGGAATGAAGGTCGCTGTAGATGAAAATGCCATTTCTGAAGCTTTCTCTTCTGCTCGTGCTGAATCACAGCTCGCTTTTGGTGATAACGCCGTTTATATCGAGAAATATCTCGGCACACCCCGCCATATTGAAATTCAGGTTCTTGCGGATGGCCAGGGCAATGTTGTCCATCTGGGAGAGCGGGATTGCTCTTTGCAGCGTCGACACCAGAAAGCCCTGGAAGAAACGCCTTCCCCTGCCCTTAAAAATGAACTTCGCGAACGAATTGGCGAGACTGTTGCCAACGCCGTTCGGAATATGGGCTATGAGGGGGTCGGTACTATCGAGTTCCTGTTTGAAAATGACGAGTTCTATTTCATTGAAATGAATACCCGCTTGCAGGTGGAACATCCTGTGACAGAAATGATCACCGGTATTGATCTTGTACGCGAACAGATCAATGTGGCTGCGGGTCATAAATTAAAACTGAAACAGGAAGATATCAGCTTTAACGGTCATTCGATCGAGTGCCGCATAACAGCGGAAGATCCTACAACATTTGCGGCTTCACCTGGACCTGTACTGGAATTCCACGCACCAGGTGGATTGGGGGTTCGTGTCGATTCAGCCCTTTATTCGGGCTATAATGTTCCTCCTTATTATGACAGCCTGATTGCCAAGCTGATCGTTCATGGGGAAAACAGAAGAGAATGCCTCATGCGCCTTGGTCGTGCCCTTGAAGAATTTGTTGTGGGTGGCATCAAGACAACGCTACCACTTCATCAGGAACTGATCGAGAATGAGCAGTTCATTGATGGTGACTACAACATTCACTGGTTAGAGAAGTTTATCGAGGACCGGAACTAACACCGGTCCCTGATCCTCGTTCCATGACAATACTGACGCCTGAAATTTTACTGAGTGCCTATACGCACGGAATATTTCCCATGTCAGAATCCCGTGACGACCCGGAACTTTTCTGGGTCGATCCCGAGCGACGGGGTATTTTTCCGCTCGATCAGTTTCATGTGCCAAAAAGCCTCGCTAAATTTATCCGCAAATCCCAGTTTGAAATTCGCATAGATACTTGCTTTCGGCAGGTCATGAAGGAATGTGCTGCCCCAGTCGGGGAACGGTCCAATACATGGATCAACCGTACAATACTGGATCTATATACAGAACTTCATCTGCAGGGTAACGCCCATTCCATTGAATGCTGGAAGGATGAAAAACTGGTGGGAGGCCTTTACGGTGTCTCTTTTGCCGGTGCCTTTTGCGGAGAAAGTATGTTTTCACGCGAAACCAATGCAAGCAAGGTTGCCCTTGTCTATCTGGTTGCCCGTCTTATCCATGGTGGATTTAAACTTCTGGATACTCAGTTCCTGACTGAGCATCTGGCGTCAATGGGGGCAGTCGAGATCTCCCGGGAAGAATACCATCGCAGGCTGGATGAAGCTCTTTCAACAGAAGGTGATTTTTATTCCTTGCCTTTTGAGACGCCCTCTTCAGGAATTTTGCAGTCAATTACCCAGACATCGTAAACCGGATGTTCAAGCGCGTTTAGAGCCGGGCTGGAAGCAAACATCCAGCCACTGAAAAGAAGAAGTGTCTCTTCCTCAGGTTTCATTTCCCGGATTTCCAGAAATGTTGACGTTTCAGGCGTTTCTTCAGGCGGACGCTTCAAACACTTCCTGGGAGTAATCTCAAGGGTCCCATATTTGACAGATCCGTCGATGGGAACAGTCAAATCCTGTGTCCGAGCAGTAACCTTGTCCAGGGCGCGCAGAATGACGGCGTCTCCGACCAGGTTTTCTGCAGCCGCAACTGATGCATGCATACTGACGGCCGAACAAAGGAAAACCACATTTTTTAAAAGAGAAGACTTCACCGAATTCTTATTTCTCGTCGTCCGAATTTGCACTGAAAATAGCCTGGCCAATCAGGTCTATCAAACTGACAGAACTTTGGGTGAAGGTTATTTCATCCCCGTTTTCCAGCAAGTCTTCTGCACCGCCAGGCTCAAGGTCCAGATAACTTCCACCCAGTAAACTTTCTGATGCTATTTTTGCAGAAGTATCTTCCGGAAGAGAGAGCGTATCCTTGATACTGATGCCAATAACAGCCTGGAAGGTTTCTGTATCCAGAACCTGACTGACGACAGTACCCACCTTGATGCCGCTCATCCGGACATCACTACCGATTTGTAACCCGTCAACCTTGTCAAAACGTGCGGTGAGGTTAAGTCCGTTTCCACTCGTACCGATATCGGCGGTGCGGTAGGCAAAGATCAGAAAAATCGTTGCAAATGCGAGGACAACGCCCCCGATTATGGTTTCAACAATGTTATTTCCCAAATCCCCACCCCTTTACTTTGTTGATTTCTAAAACCGTCTTTTATTCCGGTTTCCAGGCTTCGTAATCTGTTGTTGCTTTCTGGCGCTCTGCAGAAGTGTGAACGGATCCACCAGGATGATAGGCAAATTGAGTTCCGGTCAGATTTGGAAGATGTTCTTCTTCCCAGCTATTCGCTTCGATTACCTGTTGCTCAGGGAGATTATCTGTCGTGTAATGCAGCCAGATATGCCATGCCGCAGGAACCTTAGAGGCTTCAGGCTTGCCTTTATAAATGACCCAGCGACGTTCACGGCCAAGCGGGCCAGTCGGTTTGCCTTTTTCCTTATAATAGCGATTGCCAAACTGATCTTCACCAACCTGCTCGCCTTTTCTCCAGGTAAACAGTCTTGTTCCCAGCGTTGCCATAATGATCTCTTTCGCTCAGAAAACTCAAAAATTTGCAGGAATATGGCATTCAAGTGCCATTCCGTCCAGACTAACTTGATAAAAAAACATCAATTTTCCATGAATCTGTGTCTCATCAGCCTCCCTTTTTTAGGCACGGGTAATTTCTGTGATTTGATTCTTCATAAAACGAATTTTCAAGGCCCTTTTGTGTCTTTTAAGTCACCGGTCAAAAAAATAAGATTTTTTATTTTTCCACTTGCATTTTTAGGGAGGTCACAAAACCGCCACATTCCACGACATGTAGAGAAAAGTGTTAACAATGGATACTATATCTTGGTTAAAGGCCTGTTGACTTCACAATTTCTCATTGGCACGATCCTAGCGTCCCAAGTCGGAGCGACTACTACATATGGTGTCTAATATAAGTGTATCAAGGCACTGGATCTTCACAATTTCGGGACATTAGGGAACCGGTTGAGGATTTTTTTGAGGAACAAAAAATATGCGTATTTCACGGCGTTTTACAGATGATAACTCTTCACCCTATGCGAAAATCAAGTTTCGTCAGGCGTCGAGCGAGATCCGTAATCCCGATGGTTCGGTTGTTTTCAAGCTTGATAATATTGATGTTCCTTCAGAATGGTCTCAGGTTGCCTGTGATATCATCGCCCAGAAATACTTTCGCAAAGCTGGCGTCCCTGCCCGTTTGAAAACCAGCAAAGAAGCAGATGTTCCTGAATGGCTGGCCCCGCAAGTCGCCGATACTGAAGCTTTGGATGATCTTCCGGAAGACGAACGCTATCAGGGGGAGACATCTGCAACGCAGGTTTTTGATCGTCTCGCCGGAACCTGGACCTACTGGGGCTGGAAAGGCGGATATTTTGATACGGAAGCCGATGCTGAAGCCTATTTCGATGAAATGCGTTTCATGCTGGCCAAACAGATGGCTGCTCCAAACTCTCCGCAATGGTTTAACACAGGGTTGCACTGGGCTTATGGTATCTCCGGTCCCGCTCAGGGGCATTCCTATGTGGATTTCAAAACCGGCAAGCTGAAAAAATCAGTAAACTCCTATGAACATCCTCAACCTCATGCATGTTTTATCCAGTCTGTAGATGATGACCTCGTCAATGACGGTGGTATTATGGATCTTTGGGTTCGTGAAGCCCGACTCTTTAAATATGGCTCAGGAACCGGCACTAATTTCTCCAATGTTCGTGGTGTCGGTGAAAGCCTCTCAGGTGGTGGGAAATCCTCTGGCCTGATGAGCTTCCTTAAAATCGGTGACAGGGCTGCAGGTGCAATTAAGTCCGGCGGTACTACCCGCCGGGCAGCGAAGATGGTAACCCTGGATATCGATCATCCGGATATCGAGGAATATATTCAGTGGAAAGCCGCCGAGGAGCAAAAGGTTGCTGCCCTGGTCGCCGGTTCCAAGCTCTGCAGCAAGCATCTCAACGCTGTTATTAAAGCCTGCAGTGAAGTTGAAGGAGATGAAGCTTACAATACAGCCGAAAATCCGGCACTTAAGAAAGCAATCATTCGTGCCCGCAAAGCCATGGTCCCTGAAAATTATATTCAGCGCGTTATCCAGTTTGCAAAACAGGGTTATACAGAAATCAAATTCGCGACTTACGATACGGATTGGGATTCCGAAAGTTATCTCACTGTCTCTGGACAGAATTCCAATAACTCGGTTCGCGTTACCAATGAGTTTATTGACGCGGTCCTTTCCGACGGAAACTGGGATCTGGTCCAACGCGTTGACGGTAAAGTCGCAAAAACCGTCAAGGCACGCGATTTATGGGAAATGATCGGCGAAAGTGCCTGGCAATCAGCTGATCCCGGACTGCAATATGACAGCACTATCAATGAATGGCATACCTGCCCGAATGACGGACGTATCAATGCATCCAATCCATGCTCTGAATATATGTTCCTGGATGACACAGCCTGCAATCTTGCATCCCTGAACCTTATGAATTTCCGCCGGGCAGATAAAAGTTTTGATATTGAAGGTTTCATTCATGCAGTCCGTCTCTGGACAGTAACACTTGAGATTTCGGTCCTGATGGCCCAGTTCCCGTCTGATGAAATTGCAAAACTATCCTATAAATTCCGGACACTCGGCCTTGGTTTTGCCAATATCGGCGGCCTCCTCATGTCACAGGGACTTTCCTATGATTCCGATGAAGGACGGGCGCTTTGCGGAGCAATTTCAGCCGTAATGACCGGAACTGCCTATAAAACCAGTGCGGAAATGGCATCAGAGCTGGGAGCTTTCCCCGGATATAAGAAAAATGCAACCCCAATGCTTCGGGTTATCCGCAACCACAGAAACGCCGCCTATGGCGAAGCTACCGGGTATGATGAGCTTACTGTCACGCCGGTCCCGCTGGATGCTGAGAACTGCCCGGATCAATCCCTCATCACAGCGGCCCAATCCGCATGGGATGAGGCTCTTTCATTGGGTGAAGAGCATGGTTATCGGAATGCACAGTCCACCGTGATTGCCCCAACCGGAACAATCGGACTTGTTATGGATTGCGATACCACCGGTATTGAACCGGATTTCGCTCTCGTAAAATTCAAGAAACTTGCCGGCGGTGGATATTTCAAAATCATCAATCGTGTCGTTCCCGAAGCCCTTGAAGTTCTAGGTTACAAGCGGACCGACATTCGTGAAATTATCTCCTATGCAGTCGGTCATGGCACCTTGCAAAATGCTCCAGGGGTCAATCATGAAACCTTGCGTGAAAAAGGGTTCAGCGATGAATTACTGGAAACAATTGAGCAATCTCTGGAATCCAGTTTTGATATCAAATTTGTTTTTAACAAATTTACACTAGGTGAAGAATTCTGCGTTGAAACACTTGGTCTGAACGCGGACGATCTCAATGACTATAATTTTGATCTCCTTTCGGCGATCGGTTTCAGCCGTCAGGACATAGATGCGGCGAATACATTCTGCTGTGGTTCCATGACATTGGAAGGAGCACCTCATCTAAAGGATGAACATCTTCCTGTTTTTGATTGTGCCAACCCATGCGGTCGCCTCGGCAAGCGGTATCTGTCCGTTGAAAGCCACATTCGTATGATGGCAGCCTCGCAGCCCTTCATTTCAGGTGCGATCTCGAAAACCATCAATATGGCCAATGACAGTACAGTTGAGGAATGTAAAGACGCTTATCTTCTATCCTGGAAGCTTGGCCTTAAGGCAAATGCGCTTTACCGCGATGGTTCAAAACTCAGCCAGCCTCTGTCGGCTATCGCCCTCGAAGAAGAGGAAGAGCTGGAAATCGAGGAACAGATCCATGCCGCAGCGCCTGCAGCTGCCAGCACCGTTGTTGCCGAACGCATCGTTGAGCGCATGATCAACGAGCGCAAGAAACTGCCGACGCGCCGCAAAGGATATACTCAAAAAGCGGTTGTCGGCGGGCATAAGGTCTATCTCAGAACCGGTGAATATGATGATGGCTCCCTTGGCGAGCTCTTTATCGACATGCATAAAGAGGGTGCAGCATTTCGCAGTCTGATGAATAATTTTGCCATTGCCATCTCTATTGGCCTTCAATATGGCGTTCCCCTTGAAGAATTTGTCGAAGCCTACACCTTCACCCGTTTTGAACCTTCAGGAATTGTCGAGGGGAATGACGCAATCAAGATGTCCACATCGATCCTGGATTATCTGTTCCGCGAACTTGCCATATCCTATCTTGGCCGGAATGATCTGGCTCATGTGAATGTGGATGATCTGCAGATAGATGCTATTGGCGGCGGGGAAGCACAGGCTGAGATTGCTGACAATGAGGAAATCAAGGAAGGCAATATGCCGCTTGATAATGTGATTAACCTGACCTCGACCGGTTATGTGCGTTCAAACAATTTCCAGGTTCTTCAGGGCGGTCTCTCCGGGATGACAATGGCCATGGGTCAGGCGAGTGCTGAACCGGCTGCACCTGCAGCAGCAACGCCTCCTCCTCCATCAACAGGAAGCGGGAATGGTGGCGGAACCTCTGCGAGAGCGACCGGAAATGTCGGATCGTCCCGTCTTGAAAAAGTTCGCGAAGCGCGGATGAAAGGATATGAGGGAGACAGCTGTAGTGAATGCGGTAACTTCACGCTTGTCCGTAACGGGACATGCATGAAATGCGATACATGTGGCTCAACAAGTGGGTGTTCGTAAAAGAAATCATGGTCAAGACTCACCTGATTTCCCGGTATAACAAGCGTTGTTTGAGTAGTGGAATTCTTGCAGCAAGGGGGACTACATAACCTGTCTGTAGTTGCAGCAATTTTGAACTCCAGAAAGTAAACTGATAGTACTAAGCGGTTTTCCAGATTGGAAAGCCGCTTTTTTTTATCCCCAACTGGTTTTCGTTCCTTTGCGTCGCATATTTAATGTAGGCATCCGTTTTTTCATCACGGGTTCAATTTCATTCTGAGGCTTACCAAAAAGCCATCCTTGCCCATAGTCAACGCCAAGCGATTTCAGGAACCGAGATTGTTCTTTGGTTTCCACCATTTCCGCGATTGTACCAATTCCCAGATCCTGACACAGGCGTGTCATGCTCCGAAGAATTGCTGCATCTTTTTCGTTATTCAGAACATCCCGCACATAAGCTCCATCAATTTTTACATTATCAATCGTGAGCGCGCGGATGTACTGGAATGAAGCCGCCCCTGCCCCCATATCATCAAGGCTGATCTGAACATCCTGCTTACGGAACATTTGCAAGACACGTTCTGCCCGAACCAGATCTTCAACCTGGCTACTTTCCGTAATTTCCAGACCGATCTGAGACCTTAGTTCCGGTGCTGTTCCGAGAAGCTCATGCAAAGAGTCGATAAAGCTATCCGTTTCCAGTGAATGACCCGAAATATTGATGGCAATTGACGGGATCTCGGCACCGTTTTTCTTGAAACTCCTGAGATACTCGATGGATTTTTTTACAACGGCCAGATCGAGATCCAGAATGATACCGACTTCTTCAGCAAAGGTTACGGTTTCAAAGGGAGATTCACCATCCTTGAAACGACAAAGAACCTCGTAATGATGAACTGATTCATCGATCAAGCTGACAATAGGTTGATAAACAAGGTTAAACTCGTTTCGCTGGAACACATTTTTCAAGCTGGCGATCCGGTTCATAGTATTTTCCATGCGGCCCTGCAAACCATCTGCCAGATTTTCAATATTGAACTCTTCTTCGCTATTCACGAAGCTGTTGATCACAAACATCAAGGCATGGCTGGCATTTTCCTTGGAAAGATTTCCTTTATCCAGATCAACTGTATTTTGCGAGACCGTTATGCCATGCCCCGGAGAAACTTCATTGGAAAGTGTTTCAACCTTGTCCTGCAGAAGGGATTCATCAAAAGATTTATTGTGCAGGATCCCGTATTTGTTTTCATCAATACGTCCGGCGGAATCGCCACCGAATGAATAACTTCTGAGAACAGACCCGATATTGTTCATGAACTCGGCCATATCATCTTCAGATGTATGGGCCGCCATATCGCCGATATTCTCAAGATCGAGTAAGGTAAGTTCCAGCTCCTGACCGGTTTCAGCAGCAATCGAAAGCTGATCATTGGCGAGAACCATAAAGTCGTTTTTATCAAGCAATCCAGTCTGTTCATCGCGCCTTACAGCAAGAGATTGCGCGGCGGGCATACCGGTGACATTAAGCGAAAGGTAGATATGGCCATGGGTACGTGGCAGGCTGCATGCGCCAACAACGGCCGTAACATTGGTGTCTTTCATGCGCGCAGCAACCGGGTTGATACGCTCGCCTTCTTTCATATTGTTAATCAGATAGCCAACCAGCCGCGTATCGAGTGGATCCAGAACATCAAGGAATTTACTGCCTTGCAATTCGTTCAGATCTTTACCGGTTATCCCTCTTGCCGCCCCAGAGACAAAACAGATCACTCCCTTGTCATCCAGTTCAATAAGCAGATCTGCTGCGGCAAAGGAAAATGCCACAAACCGCTCTTTATCGTCTTTAAGCGCCTGATTGTTTGTCGAGGAAGACACGAACTTTTCAACCTTTGTTGTAATGCAAACGAATAATACCCGTGCATTTCTTAACAAAGGGCAAATAAGAGGAATTATAATATTAAAAAAAGCCCGCCAAAATGACGGGCTTTTCAATTTTAACGCTTATGCCTAGCTTTCCGGTTTTGGCTCAGGCATTACTGTTCGTATATGAAGCTCTCTCAGGTTTTTCGGTGGAACCTGTGCAGGGGCTTGCATCATCAGATCCTGCGCCTGCTGATTCATCGGGAACAGGATAACTTCACGAATATTCGGCTCATCCGCAAGCAGCATCACAATACGATCAACACCAGGTGCAATTCCACCATGCGGCGGGGCGCCATAACGGAACGCATTGAGCATTCCCCCAAAGCGATCTTCTACAACCTGCGGATCATAACCGGCTATTTCAAAAGCCTTCATCATGATATCTGGGCGATGGTTCCGGATCGCACCGGAAGAAAGCTCAATCCCGTTGCAAACGATATCATACTGATATCCCTTGATATCAAGCGGATCCATGTTTTCCAGGGCTTCCAGACCGCCTTGTGGCATGGAGAACGGGTTATGACTGAAATCGATTTTCTTCTCTTTCTCGTCATATTCATACATCGGGAAATCAATGACCCAGCAGAATTTGAAGACATCTTTTTCACAGATATCCAGATCATCACCCACAATATTACGGGCTTTGCCAGCAAGTTCAGCCGCTTCCAGTTCTTTACCGCAGGCAAAGAAAATTCCGTCACCGTCTTTAACGCCGGCCACTTCCTGGATTTTGGCAATACGCTCTTCATCAAGGTTCTTCGCGATCGGGCCTTTGGCTTCTCCATCTTTAAAAATGATATAGCCAAGCCCGCCTGCGCCTTCTTTACGCGCCCATTCATTCATCTTGTCGAAGAAGCTTCGTGCACGGGCACCTGCGCCCGGTGCCGGAATTGCCCGGACAACGGACCCTTTCTCAACAGCACCGGCAAAGAGGCCGAAGCCGGATCCACGGAAAATTTCCGTGACATCTGAAAGAACAATCGGATTACGAAGATCAGGCTTGTCAGATCCGTATTTCATCATGGCTTCATCAAAAGGAATACGGGCGAAAGGTGTTTCCACTTTCCTGTCCCCTGCAAACTCCTTGAAGACGTTGGTCAATACAGGTTCCACTGCATTAAAAACATCGTCCTGGGTAACAAAGGCCATTTCAATATCCAGCTGGTAGAACTCGCCCGGACTACGATCCGCCCGCGCATCTTCATCACGGAAGCAAGGGGCGATCTGGAAATAGCGATCAAAACCGGACATCATAACCAGCTGCTTGAATTGCTGCGGTGCCTGGGGCAGCGCGTAAAACTGGCCCGGATGCATACGGCTTGGCACCAGAAAGTCCCGCGCGCCTTCCGGAGAGGATGCAGTCAGGATCGGGGTCTGGAATTCCATGAAACCCTGTTCAATCATGCTGCTACGCAAGTGAGAGATCACTTTTGAACGCAGGACAATATTGTTATGCAGACGATCCCGGCGCAAATCGAGATAACGGTGACGCAGACGAATATCCTCAGGATATTCCTGCTCACCAAAAACAGGCATCGGTAGATCTTCTGCACCTGATTGCAGGGCAAAATCCTCAATATCCACTTCAACAGCACCGGTAGGAAGGTTGGGGTTCACAGTGTCTTCACTCCGGGCGACAACCTTGCCGGTAACAGTGATAACACTTTCTGAACGAGCGGCTTCAACCTGTTCAAAAATAGGAACGTCTGTTTCAATCACACATTGTGTAATTCCGTAGTGATCCCGAAGGTCGACGAAAAGCAAATTGCCATGATCGCGCTTGCGGTGGACCCAGCCGGAAAGGCGGACGGTTTTACCAACGTCACTGTCACGAAGTTCAGCGCATGTATGTGTACGATAACTATGCATCACGGTTCTCTTAAGCGTTTGTCAGGATCAAAAATGCACAATTTGTGCACTAAAAGGCTTGTCTTACATCCTTTTTGACCAAAGGCCAACCTTCCTTTGAGGGAAAAAATGGACTAACGTCTAGTTTCTTGTAAATTAATGGTCATTTCCGTGGGTTATAGGCGGTTACAGTAAAAAAAGAGCAACAGGTTTCATGCAAATCATAACAACAACTGAAAAACTCTCTGCCCTGTGCGATCGTCTCGCTCATCACGCCTACATCACCATCGATACGGAATTCCTGAGAGAAAATACCTTCTGGCCTATACTTTGCCTGGTCCAGATCGCCAGTGAAGACGAATCCGCGATTATCGATCCGCTGGAAAAAGGAATTGATCTCTCTCCGCTTTTTGAATTGCTGCAAAATGAGCGGGTTCTCAAAGTTTTTCATGCTGGAAGACAAGATCTTGAAATTTTTCATCATCTTACCGGCAATGTTCCGGCCCCGCTCTTTGATACCCAGGTTGCAGCAATGGTATGTGGCTTTGGCGAATCCGTTGGTTATGACACGTTAGTCACCCGGGTAACCGGTAAGGGGATCGATAAATCCTCCCGTTTCACAGATTGGTCGCGCAGGCCACTGACAGACCGTCAGCTTCAATATGCAGAAGCGGATGTCACTCATTTGCGAGATGTCTATAAATATCTGCTGAAGGAACTTGAAAAATCAGGACGCTCTGAATGGCTGGCATCGGAAATGGAAATTCTGCTGTCCCCTGAAACCTATTTCATGCCGCCGGAAAAAGCCTGGCGGAAAATCAAAGCCAGAAACAACAAGCCCCGTTTCCTCGCGATCCTGCAGGCAACTGCTGAATGGCGAGAAAAACAGGCGCATCAACAGGACATTCCTAGAAACAGGATCCTCCGGGATGAGGCCTTGCTAGAGATTTCAGCCAATCCGCCGAGAAATGCGGAAAAGCTCTCTCATGTTCGGGGAATTGGAAAAAAATTTGCTGATGGAAAAATGGGGAAAGGATTACTCACCGCCATTGAAAAAGGACGCTCCCTTCCCGATGATCAATGCCCGCAAGTCCCCCAAAGGACACCACCACCCAAAGGCCTGGGTCCGATGATGGATCTTTTAAAAGTGCTTTTGAAAATGCGGTGTGAAGAGGAAGGGGTCGCTCAGAAGCTTGTTTGCAACACAAGTGATCTTGAGAAAATCGCAGCGAACAGCAAAGCCGATGTCCCTGCGTTGAAAGGCTGGCGATTTGAACTCTTTGGCAAACACGCCCTTGCCCTGAAAAGCGGGAAAGTGGCCTTCACTGTCGAGCATAATAAAATTCGGATTATAGATCTGAGCTGATCCGGATTTCAGGTTCACAATCAAGTGCGCTGGCAAGTGCCGCTAATCTGTTTTCCACGTGAATACCGACAAGAATGGAAAGATCTTCAGGCAAGGTCAGGATAATCTTTCCGTTTTTCTTAGCCAGTCTAGTTTGCGGCAGAATTCCAATTGTGCCGCCACTCACAGTATGAGAAAGCCGAAGCGCCAGCCCCACACTTAATGCAATTGCTTTTTCTGCTTCACTCAGAAGGGCAAGCCCGTCTTCCGGGGCGTGTCCGTCAAGATTTCCGCGATACCGCGCGTAAACAGCCAGAGCTACGTTCGCCCTTCCCTTATGACCAATACCACTAAAGGGCGCGCGGAATATGCGTCTGAATGCCTGGGGTGCCCGATAGTCACTATTCATTGTCCATGCAATATCGGAAAGGGTCGCTGACGCCAGTGCCAACCGGTGTCCCTTGTCACCAATATGGTCAAAAACATCCTTCATCCAGTTATAGATTTCTTCTCCATGTTCCGCAAAGCGCCCTTCCTTGGCAGCCATGTCCCGGCAGGCTTCCAGCAATGGATCCCTTTTTCTCACCGGTTTTTTAAGTTCAGAGAACAACATGCCTTCACGAAGACCGTTAGAGGAGAAAATAACGTTTCTTGGATTAATGACGTCAAAGAGTTTATCCATGATCAGGGCCGCCGTTCGCATGGTTCCAACGCGGGAGCCTGGTACCAGAGGAACATTGCGTAATTCTTCTTCACTTTGCGAGAGAACTTCCCTGATCACATTGCGCATTTCCTTATGCGACAATTTATAGTTATGAATGATATTCAGTGGATGACCGGTTTTCGAGATATGATAACGCGCCAATGTACGCCAGGCGCCACCCACCACATAGAAATTCCGGCCCTGCATTTCAGGAAGCCAGTCCACATCGTCAAACTGCTTTTCAAGATAGGTCTTCAATTCCTTTTCCGACATATCCATGCGGGAAAGCCGGAGCGCGCCCAGAGGAAGCGTAACTGTATTGCCGATACGGTGATCTTCCAGTTTGACCAATTCAAGGCTACCACCGCCGAGATCACCCACAAGACCTTTCGCAAAGGGCATGCCTGAAAGAACGCCGAGACCCGCATAGCGCGCTTCCTGCTTGCCGCTTAAGACCTGTACATTCAGGTCGCATTCCTGTTCGACATCCGCAACAAATTCAGAACCGTTATCCGCTTCACGTACCGCAGCGGTTGCCGCCACCAGAACCCGATCAATTCCCATATGGTTGACAAGGGCTGTATATCGCTTAAGTGCGGCCATGGCTTTATCCATGGCATCTTGTCCAAGAAGCTGTGAGTGCCCCAGATCCTTACCCAGGCCACAAAGGACTTTTTCATTAAATTTCGGCATGGGTACACGGGATGGGCCATCGAAGACCACAAGCCGAACCGAGTTCGATCCGATATCAATAACGGCAGTCATTTTCTTAGAGGAAGATTTGACTTCCGGATCCAGGCTTCTGTCTCGGCTTTCAACAATATCCTGCACTACTCTACTCATCGGCTGCTGCGAATATAACGCCGGCCGATTTAAATCCCCTAACTGGGAGGGATCAGTTTCGGAACCGGGTTATTCACCTTTAAAGCTTTTCCGCGTCCAGATAAAGAAGGATTAGTTAAAAAATAGTTGTGGGCCGAGAACGGTTTTTTAACATCCGGATGACGCATATACTCCCCATCCGGTCCCAACTCCCATGTTTGCTGGGTATCTTTAAGGCAGGCAACCATAATCTGATCGAGGACTTGCTGATGGACCGTCTCATTTTCAACTGGAACCAGTGTTTCAATTCTTCGGTCCAGGTTACGCGGCATCCAGTCTGCTGATGTGATAAAGACTTTTGCCTGGCCGGACGGCATTTCCTTGCCATTTCCAAAACACACAATCCTGGAATGTTCAAGAAATCGCCCGACAATGCTTTTCACATAGATATTTTCCGAAAGCCCCGGAATGCCCGGACGCAAGCAGCAAATACCCCGAATGATCAGGCGGATATCCACGCCGGCATTGCTTGCTTCATAAAGCTTGTCGATAATCCTGGCATCAACCAGCGAATTCATCTTTGCCCAGACCGAGGCAGGTTTTCCATTTTTTGCAAACTCAATTTCCTGATCGATCATCTTGATCAGGGAATCCCGCAGGCTATAAGGAGAAAGATAAAGCTTGGACAATCCCTTGGGCTTGGCATATCCGGTGATGTAGTTAAACATCAGGGCCACATCCTTGGCCAGACTGGTATCATCCGTAAACAGGGAAAGATCCGAATAGACCCGTGCTGTGATTGGGTGATAATTGCCGGTCCCGAAATGCATGTAATTTTTCAGGTTTCGCCCTTCCCGGCGAACCACCAGCGAAACTTTCGCATGGGTTTTCAAATCGAGGAAACCATAAATAACCTGAGCACCCGCACGCTCCAGATTACGGGCCCAGCGAATATTCGCTTCCTCGTCAAAACGTGCTTTCAATTCAATCAACGCAGTGACGGACTTGCCAGCTTCAGCAGCCTCAATCAGCGCCTGGATAATTGGGGAGTCTGATGATGTCCTGTAAAGGGTATGCTTGATGGCCACCACGTCCGGATCTGCCGCTGCCTGCCGAAGAAACTGGACAACAACATCGAAGCTTTCATAAGGGTGATGTACCACAAAATCCTTGGCTTCAATGGCATTAAAAACATTACCACCTGCATCTCGAACACGTTCCGGGTAGCGGGCTTCCGCGGGATCAAAAACCAGATCAGGGCGTTCATCTCCGATAAGTTGGGAGACTGTAGAAATACCGAGGATGCCATCGATAATCATGATGGCCCGGCCATCAATTTCCAGTTTTTCTGCAAGAAAATCAGCTAGTTGCTTGGGCATTCCGCCATCAACTTTTAGCCGGATCACACTTCCGCGGCGCCGGCGTTTCAAGGCGGTTTCAAATAGCCGGACGAGATCTTCTGCTTCCTCTTCTACTTCAATATCACTATCACGAACCAGTCGAAACAGTCCCTGCCCGTCTATACAGTAGCCTGGAAACAGCTTGTCGAGAAACAGGGTGACCGTTTCTTCAAGCGTGATAAAGCGGATTTCCCGGCCGGGAAGACGTATAAACCGGCGAATGGTTTGCGGGAAAAGAATCAATGCGTTAAGGGTCTGTTCCTTTTTCTGACCGCTCAACTGCAGGATCATCCCAAATCCGAGATTTTGTATAAAAGGGAAAGGATGGGATGGATCAATCGCCATCGGGGTCAGGATCGGGAAAATCTGTTCATCAAAGTAATTGGAAAGCCAGGCCCGATCATCTTCAGAAAGATCACCGCTTTGGGCAACAGAAATTCCGGCTTCTTTTAATTCAACAAGCAGCTCTTTCCAGATCCGCTGTTGCTCATCCACCAGCTGGGTTGCTTTTTCATCTATTTTTTCAAGCGTTTGGGCGGGGGTAAGCCCGTCATCGCTTAGGCTGGATACATGCGCGTTGATCTGCCCCCAGAGGCCGGCAACACGCACCATGTAAAACTCATCCAGATTGGTGGCAGAAATGGACAGGAAACGTAAACGTTCCAGAAGCGGATGATTTTTATTGCCCGCCTCTTCCAGAACACGCCAGTTAAAGGAAAGCCAGGAAATCTCACGGTTGATAAACCGTGAGGAGCTCTCGATGGAGACATTTTCTAAAGCTTCTTCTGGAAGGTCAATTGGTGCGCTCACGTTACGTTTCCCTGCTCACATCTACAGATTTTTTCCTTCCGTAGCACTGAATTGATACCGATTTATGACAAATGCGATACTTGTATAGATATTACTTCTTCCGTGTCCAAATCTGTTCTTTGCAAAGAAAAAGGACACATCCTTCCACTTTCAATTTGCTATCCGAAAGCAACGTCATTTCAGAACTATAGGTATTCCCGTCCTCCGGATTGTAAATCTCGCCATTATCCCATTCATTTGCCTTGATCTGCTTCAGATCCTTGAGCAATTGAATGCCGACAATTTGACGGCCCCGAAGATTTTCATTCTGATTGTTAATATCCGTCTTTGGTTTGCCATTTTTATCGTTGGGTTCCTTTAACCAGATGATTTCACCGCAAAATTTATCGCCGCATTTATCAATCTTCACATGGCTTTTACCTTCCACGGTTTCCCAGATCCCGACAACTTCAGCGGCTTGCGCTTGTGTTACCGCAAACAGGAACATAGTTGAAAGCAGCGCTATGACGCTTTTTTTCATATTTACACCCTCTTATATAAGTTTAAAGGGTACCCGGGAAAGACCCACCATCCAAGAGAATATTTTGACCGGTAATAAAACCGGCTTTATCACTGCAAAGGAAGGCGCATGCAGCTCCGAATTCTTCCGGGCGGCCAAAACGGCCTGCTGGATTTTGCGCGGCTCGCTCTGCGTAAATCTCTTCTACAGGACGACCTGTTGCTTTGGCAGCGGGTGCCATGGTTGCAGCAAGACGGTCTGTATCAAACGGACCGGGAAGCAGACCATTAATCGTCACATTATTAGCCACAGTTTTGCGAGAAATACCTGCAACAAATCCTGTTAGTCCCGCCCGTGCACCATTGGAAAGTCCCAGGATATCAATGGGCGCCTTTACAGCTGCGGAGGTAATATTCACAATGCGGCCAAATTTACGGTCCTGCATGCCATCTACAGTCTGGCGGATCAGTTCAATCGCGGTCAGCATATTGGCGTTTAAAGCTTTTGACCAGTCATCCAGGCTCCAGTCTCTGAAATCTCCCGGAGGTGGACCCCCAGCATTATTAATCAGGATATCCGGATCGGGGCATTCCTTCAGGACCGCGGTCCGGCCTTCTTCTGATGTTATATCACCGGCGATTGCAGCAACGTTAACTCCGTATTTTGATCGGATCTCCTCTGCCGTTGCTTCCAGCGTTTCTGCTGTCCGCGCTGTTAAAACAAGATCAGCACCTTCTTCTGCAAGTGCAGCTGCGCACGCTTTTCCAAGCCCCTTACTGGAGGCACAAACAATCGCACGACGTCCCTTGATCCCAAAATCCATTATAATTTTCCTTCTTTTTCCAAAAGATCCCGAACAAGCGGGATGGTTATGCGCCGTTTTTGTGAAATTGCCAGACCATCCAGTTCAACAACAAATCGCCGGGCCTGCGCAAAAGAGCGTTCGAGACGAGGAATGAGATACTGGATGACTTCAGGACTTATTTGCATCTGCCGGTCTGAGAACAACTTTAAAAGTACGGATGCGAACAACATATCATCGGGCTCTTCAATCTTGGCAATCTGGATAGTCCCTAGTCGTGATTTCAGGTCCGGAAGCGTCACATGCCATTCACTGACATTAAACCGCGATGTCAGGAGAAGAGAATTCCCCTTCTCTTTCATCAGGTTATAAAGGTGGAACAATTTGTCTTCTGGCAGGAATTCCTCAATATCCTCGACAACAAGCGGAGAATTCGAATATTCCTCCAGACCGGTAATATCAGCTGTTTCAAGATCTTCAGCACGGATGAGCCGGGCCCCTGCCTTTTCAAGCCAGACATGGGAAAGATGGGTTTTTCCGCAACCTTCCGGCCCCGTGATCAAAAGAATACCGCCAGGCCAGTCAGGCCAGCGGTCAATCCAGGCCACAGCTGTCTCATTGGGAGCAGA
>JAKSCD010000239.1 GCA_022360775.1 Sneathiellales bacterium
CTTTAAAGCCTGATACAGCATTTCAACAGTGTGTTGTTCGAAGTCGTCAGTTTCAGGATTATAGCGGGCAAAACATTTATTCCCTTCTGCTTCCTCAAACATATTTTTGGGTGTTCTAAGTGGATTCCGAGGCTTATTTCTTCTTGATTGGGTCATCCATTGCTCACCAGAAGTTAGATTTATACATCTATTTTATAACGTACTTCTTTCTTCAAAATTCGCATGTGGTTTTCATCACTCAGTCATTGCTTTATGCAGCACGTCATTAATGCGTGTTTGCCAGCCTTTGCCTGTTGCTTTGAAATGCTCCACAATATCAGCGTCTAACCGGATGGTGACAGGTGTTTTGGGATTGGCTGACTTTGGGCGCCCCCTTGGTGCTTTCATGCCCAGTTCTGCAAACACGTCCTTGCCGGCGCGCAGTTTGTTGCTTTCTTCCACTGTCAGTTCAGCTGTGTCAACGTCTTGTTTGTAAGCATCTGTCTTAGTCGATGAGGCCATAGCGCACTCCTTCTTTCCTATGCATGCGGCGTATACTTATAACCCGTAAATGTTGCCCTCGTGGCGTGAAGGCCACTGCAAACAGGTCTTTGCCAATAAAGCCAAACGCCCTGAAGCGTCTTTCGCCGTAATCCTTGCGCGTGTCTTCTGCGATCAGGGCCGTTTGAAAATCAAATCCTGCAATGATGGAGAAATCAAAGCCGCGTTCCACAAGACATTGCTGGCTTTTTTCTTCATCCCACTCAAACATACCTGACCCCCGTTATCCTGAATTTATTGTACGTACAATAAATAGATCAGTCAATATTGTATGTACAATAAATGATGTGGCTATTTTAAATAGGCGGATTAGTCTCGTCAGGGCTTTGCCCTTCCTTGTCACCTGCGCTTCGTTTGGTATGAACAGTGGTAAAATCCGTTCTCGCAGGAACCATTAAAAAAGCCCCACCGGATGGCGAGGCTTTTTTAAGTGGTGCCCGGGGGCGGATTTGAACCACCGACACGC
>JAKSCD010000391.1 GCA_022360775.1 Sneathiellales bacterium
CACGCTGCGCCTGGGATTTAGTCAGGCAAACATTTGTGGCAACAACTCCAAGCGTCGTGTTTTCGCCAAGTCGACCACTTGATATCGCTTCAAGGGGGAGATCTTCTTTCATGTCCGGCGCACCAAAGCCGCCAAATTCCTTATTTTGTTCAAACTCCCAGGCCCAGAAATTATGAGTACCGGGGATAACTGTACTGCCCACTGGATTAACGGCGATCAGGGCGCCGACCTGGATACCGTCATCAGTGATCGTTGAACAGCTCCCAAGTCCGCCTTTTAACAGTCCTGCGGTTGCCCCATATCCCGCGCCGACATTACCGAGTGCAAATTCCTCTGCTCCTGAATTGATCGCATCAGCACCCAACTTCCGATAGGGGGGCATATCACCCCAGTTTTTATCCCCGCCATTTGCAAGGTCAAAAAGGATTGCGGAGGGAACAATGGGAACCCGGATGTTCTTTGTTTCAAAGCCTCTGCCTTGTGCCGCCAAAGTACTGACAGCTCCAGATGCGGCCTCCAACCCGTAGACGGAGCCACCACTAAGAACAATTGCATCAACGCGTTCAACCAGGCAGTCCGGTCTTAAAACCTCTGTTTCCCGTGTGCCGGGGCCGCCACCGCGAACATCAACACCACCAACAGCGGGTTCATCGGGAAGAATTGCCGTCACGCCCGTAAATGCTCTCTCGTCATAGGCATTGCCTACTTTGATACCCTCAACATCAGTTATCAGGTTTTTTGCGCCAGGTCGGATCATTTCGAATTCTGTTTTATTATTCTTCCCAAAAGGTAAACTCAGCTTTCAACAGGGTCAACTGAAGTTCTATCGACAAGACTAAACCGGAATATGGTTTGAAGACAAACAATTTTCAAACCTCCCTCTCTGGAGAATAATAATGATCAAAAACGGATTTCACTTTTATGGCAGAAAAATAACCGTTTTTCTCGCTTTACTCGCCTTCCTCTTGCCTACGTCCATTGTAAGGGCCAAAGACAGCAATTACATGATTTCAGCCGCTAATCCGCTCGCTGCTGAAGCAGGACGCAAGATACTCGAAAAGGGCGGGAGTGCAGTGGATGCCGCCATTGCAACGCAGCTTGTGCTCACCCTTGTGGAACCTCAATCCTCCGGGATCGGTGGAGGGGCGTTTCTTGTTCATTTCAACAAGGCGAGCAAAAAGGTTCAGACTTATGATGGCCGCGAAATGGCGCCTGCAGCAGTCAAGGAAGATCATTTTCTCAAAAATGATGGAAAGCCTCTTAAATTCTATGAGGCCGTTGTTGGCGGGCGGGCTGTGGGAGCGCCAGGGGCACTTGCCATGCTCAAAAAAGCCCATGATGCCCATGGGAAACTTCCCTGGAATATGCTGTTTGAGGACGCGATCACCCTTTCTGAAAAGGGCTTTAAAATCTCTCCGCGGCTTCATTTTCTTCTCAATCGCGACAAGTTTCTTAAAACCAAAGAACCTGCACGCAGCTATTTTTACACGAAAGAGGGAGAAGCAAAAAAAGCTGGAACGGTCCTTAAAAACCCTGAACTTGCCGAAACCCTTTCCCGCATTCGCGATGGAGGGATAGCGGCTTTTTATACAGAGGAGATAGCCAGCAGGATTATTCAGGCTGTTCAAAACGATCCTACTAATCCCGGCAATTTGACCGAAGCGGATCTTGCAAACTATGTTGCGAAAGAACGCGCACCTGTTTGCGCTTCTTATCATGAAAATATGGTCTGTGGTATGGGCCCGCCCACGTCAGGCGGTGTTACAGCTCTGCAAATCCTGAGACTTCTGGAAAAAGCAAAACTGTCAGAAACTAAACCCGGAAGTCTTGACGCAATTCATCTCATCTCTCAGGCGAGCGCCCTTGCCTTTGCGGATCGCGGGATGTATCTCGCTGACAGAGATTTCGTGGATGTGCCTGTCAAAGGGCTTCTGGATACCGGATATCTTGAGGGCCGCGCTCGCCAGATCACCAAGGGAAATGTCACGTTACCATTTGAAGCGGGAACGCCTCCGAAAACAAGCGGCTTACTTTCTCCTGATGATGCTATCGAACTTCCTTCAACCAGCCATTTCAGCATTGTTGATAGTGACGGAAATGCTGTTTCCATGACGACATCAGTCGAAAATGTTTTTGGATCGCGACTGATGGCCGGCGGGTTTATCCTCAACAACCAGCTCACTGACTTCTCTTTCAGGCCAAAAACAGAAAAAGGCCTGGTTGCCAATCGTATTCAAGCAGGGAAACGTCCTCGTAGCTCCATGAACCCGATGATAATCCTGGGCCCGGACAACACTCTTAAAGCGGTGATAGGATCGCCAGGCGGAAGTCGCATTATTGGATATGTAACAAAGACCGTGATCGGCATTCTCGATTGGAACCTTTCCATGCAGGATGCAATCAATCTGCCCCATCACATCAACCGCAACGGAACACTGGACCTTGAAAAGGAAACAGCAATTACGGCACAGAAAGAAAAGCTGGAAGGCCTTGGATATAACGTGAAAGTGCGTACACTTAATAGTGGCCTACACGGTATCCTGATCCGCAATGGCATCCTGGAAGGCGGTGCCGATCCTCGGCGTGAAGGGGTCGTGCTATCCAACTAAAGTTGTCACGTGGGAGCCGATGGTCAGGTTAAAATGATGATCGGCTCTCCCCTGATTGACCGAGATCTCGATCAGACCGTTCGCGTTCATATAGGCAAGCGGTTTTCCCGGAGATACGTCTGAAAAGGTTCTAAGCAGATCGAACCTTTGCCCGTTTACCTCGACGGCATCCAGGTCACCACCCGCTCTCAGGCCGGTTATCGCGTTCCCATAATGATCGATATAGATAACTTCAGCGAGACCATACTCCCCAGTATTTTCGGGTATTGAAAAAAGCTTCTCTTTCGGAGCCAGGAATTCTTCAAATTGTTCTGTCTTCATTGCCAGTTTAGCGGCGATCGGTGCAAACAGATCCCGACCATGAAAACTTGCCGATAGTTTTTCAGCTCGCCAGTTGATTTCATAAATCACACTCTTGGGGTCTTTTCTGATAACTTCCGAAAAAAGACCATTATCCGGCCCGACAAACCATTGACCGCAGGCCTTAATAGCAACCGGTTTTCTGTCACTTCCAACCCCTGGATCGATGACACAAAGAAAAACACTCTCTTCTTCAAAATCCTCATGATAGGCGCCCAGCAGATGCGCTGAAGCAAGAGGATTGAAAACAGGCGCATTAGAAAAGAGAGGCAGCACTTCTCCTTCATATCCCTGTTTTCGGATAGCCGATTGCATTTGAGCAAGATATGGCCCGTCACGTCCAAAATCAGTAAACAGGAGGATCATTTTTAAATCCTGCTAATCTCCAGGAAGCTCTGCCACGATAAAGAGGCGGGAAAAAGGATACAGAGTGGAGCCATCCTCTCGCTGCGGATAGGCCTCCATCAGGATATCAGCGTAGGCTTGCTCAAAACGAGAGACATCATCGCCTTCCAGCGCTGAAAGAAAGGGGCGCAAGGCGGTACTTCTTGTCCATTCAAGAACAGCGTTCTTTCCCTGAAGCACCTGAAAATAGGTTGTTTCCCAAATATTCAAATGAGCGACGAGAGGGGACAGAAGATCATAATACCAGTTTATATTATGAACTGGGGCAGGCCGGATCAGCGCACCGAGTTTTTCAACCCATTCATCTGACTGCGCGAGGTCATATAATGTCTGATGAGAAGGGGCGGTAAAATTATTGGGCATTTGCACAGCAAGCACACCGCCTGCGCCAAGCTGCTCCAAAAGAGCAGGGAACAGGGTTTCATGACCATCGAGCCAATGAAGAGCTGCATTGCTGAAAATCAGGTTCCCTTTGCTATCGGGTGCAAATTCTGAAATTTCTGCAAGCTTCCACTCAAGAGAGGGATGATCCTGGGCGGCCTTTCGCAGCATCTCCTCGGAGCTGTCTATTCCGGTAACTGTGGCCTCCCCCCAGCGCCTGGAAAGGAGCGCCGTCACGTTGCCCGTACCACATCCAAGATCATAGATAACTGAAGGAGCAACAAGATTTATTTGTGAAAGGAGATCCAGGGCGGGTCGCAGACGATGATCGGTATAAAGGTGATAATGATCCGGATTCCAGCTCATAGCCGACTGACCCTCCAACAATGCGCGGTAAAATTGAAATATAACAATTACCACATTGTACTTGAACAGTTATGTTAAAGAATTTGTTTCAGGAGCGCCTGATTTCAAGAATTTAGTCGGTTTCTTCTGAGGCTTTTCTGGCTTCAACGAAAGGCCAGTTGAAAATCGGCTTTTGCTTCTTGTCGTCTTTTTTGACAATCTCGACTTTTGCACCGTCCGAACCCAATTCACTGACTGAGCGAACCCGCTCGGACTTCTCGGTTTCGTACGGGTTTTTCCTAGAATAGCAGTCAATTCCGCCAAGCGTTTTATAGCAGTAGAGAGGTTCCTGGACGACCTTTTTGCTTTTATCCTTACAATATGCTTCCCCAAACATCATATTGACGGAGGTGCATTCCATTTCTGTCATTTGGGAAATTTTCTCGTCAATCACCGCAACTGCAGCGCCAGTACAGCCGTTCAGTACCGTGAGCATAAATAACGAAAATACAACAATAATCGAACGCAACATTACCCTGTCCTTCGTTTTTCGAAGATACCATAAGCAGGGGATTAGTATCTGCTGAACTAGTTTCGAAAGTGTTAATAAACCCTTATACGGGGAGCCGGATTACGAAAACGGTCCCGTTCTGACTGGTTTTTTCCACATCCAGCTTACCTGAATGCGCCATGATCAATTCACGGGAGATAGAAAGCCCAAGCCCTGTTCCCCCGGCCTTGGCAGATCCTGCAAAGGGTTCGAACAGGTGATCCATTGCCTGTTTAGGAATACCGGGCCCATCATCCTCGACACGGATAAGATGGCTGCTTCCGTTTGTCGTTGCAGTAAGGGATATGGTTCCGGAAGTTTTCAGGGCTTCAACAGCATTTCGGCAAAGATTGAGCAACGCCCGATAGAGTTGTTCTCTGTCTGCTGTTACAGAAAAATTCTTCGGAATATCCTCATTCCAGTTAATCCGGCTGTTTTCCGGAAAAGCGACTGACGCTTTGACCTCCTTTAAAAGAGGAGCAAGCTCAAACTCTTCCTTTTCCGGCTGGCGCTCCTCCGCTTTTCCATAACGTAATGTCTCCGTGCAAAGCCCAATAGCGCGATCAATACTGGCAACGAGACGCGGCACGATCTTCTGAACCCTCGGATCATCCAGTTGCGCAAGACCGTCACTTACAATATGCGATGTAGAGAGGATATTTCTAAGATCATGACTGATCTTTGTCACTGCAGTTCCAAGTGCCGCCAGATGCTGCTTCTGCTTTAAGGCGAAGCGAAGACGGGTTTGCATGATTTCCAGCTCTTTTTCCGCCATACCGATCTCGTCGGCCCGACCCGATGGCTCGATCGCTGCAGCGGGATCTTCAGGGGATCGACGAAACGCAATCATACTGGCACTCATCCGTCCCATTGGCCGAACCATAAGCCAGTGAAGGGTCAAAAAGACCAGAACCGCAGTCAGAAGTGAGATTGCCAGCGAAAGCCAGAAGATGTTTGCGGCATATTCATGCATGGCCGTTATCAGCGGCTGTTCATCCAGGACAATCTCAAGAGACGAGTTGGGTTCATTCTCAATTGGAGAAACGATGCGAATAATACGCCCCTCATTCAAAAAGAGGGCTTCCAGCGCCTCTTCAATCAGCTTCAATGGCCCTTTTTTTGAAATATCATAGCTGGCATCCACTGCTGTCGGCATTTCTTCGCTTAACATCAGCATGGTGGAGTTCGCCCCGCGCAAGACAACTGAGCGCGCGCCCACCCTGAAAAGCAATTCAGCCTTCAATTCCTTTGAAACCATATTATCCGGAGACGCTAGAAGGGCAAGCGAGGCGAGATGGGCAAACTCGGATTTCTTTTCCAGATAATTCAGCCGAAAGAACGCAACAGAGGGCACAAAAATCAAAATTTCAGCAAGCATCACAAACAGAATTGTCAGCACCAGAAGCTGGGCCGACAAGCTGCGGAAAATTTTGGATATTTTCTGAAGATTTCCCATGAAATGCAAAATATACAAAAAAACTGAAGAGAACCAATAAATTGACTCTGTTTCCCTGCAACAAGGCTGAAAGCTTTATTTTGTCCCGGACTATCCGAATTTAGAAAGAAAACGCACGATACTTCTTGTACGGTCGCTGAACAGTTTTGGCGTATAAAAACTCCCCGCAGCTCTTTTGTTAATTTCTCCCAAGGTCGGATAAGGAGAAATAAAACTCGCCATTGCGGAGACTTTCAGGCCACCACTGATCGCAAGGGCCCAGGGCTGAATAAGCTCTCCTGCCTGGATACCCACTATTCCAGCACCAAGAATTTTCCCTTTTTTTGTGACAACAGCCTTGACCAGGCCTTCTGTTTTACGCTCCGCCCTCGCCCGGTCATTTTCAGCATAAGGGAAGGTAAGAATTTCCACATCCGATCCGAACCGTTCACGGGCTTGCTGCTCCGTTAATCCAACATTTGCAATTTCCGGATCCGTATAGGTCACCCATGGCAATCCGGAATAATTCACTTTTGCCGGCATTCTGAACAAGGCATTTCGAATAACAATACCGGCGTGATACCCGGCAACATGGGTAAACTGATAACTGCCTGCCGCATCGCCAATTGCAAAAACCTTCTTATTGGAGGTTCTTAATCGGTCATCAACTGAAATACCGCCTTTAGTATAGTCTACGCCTGCGGCTTCAAGATTGAGCCGATCAAGGTTTGGTTTTCGACCCGCAGCAACAAGCAAATGCGTGCCCGTCAGCATTTCAGGCCCCGCATCCCCCTCAAGCTCTATCTCAACCTTGCCTTTTTCACTTTTAACAAAGCTGATCTTCGCGCCTTCACGAATATCGATCCCTTCGTCTTTTAGTATCTTCAGCGCAACTGACGTCAAATCAGGGTCATCTTTACCAAGAGCGGTAAACGCTTCCAGAACAGTTACCCTGCATCCCAGTCTTCTATGGGCCTGCGCCATTTCCATACCAATCGGGCCACCACCGATCACTATCAGATGCTCAGGTTTCTCCCGGTTTTCAAAAAGGGTTTCATTGGTGAGAAAATGACTATCGGCAAGCCCGGGGATGGGAGGGATAGCAGCAGAGGAGCCTGTGGAGATAACGAAACGGCGCGCCTTGATGCGTACGTCATTGACCTCCACCTCCATCGGTGAAATGAATTTCCCGTAACCTTCATGAACATTGACGCCCAGACTCTCAAATCTTTCGACAGAATCATGAGGAGCAATACCGGCTATGACATCCGCAACATGATCCATGGATTTGGCATAATCCACTGAAAGAGCAGAACCGCTGACACCAAACTGTTCCGCATCATGAAGAGAATAGGCTTTCTTAGCGGCCGCAATCAGAGCTTTTGAGGGAACACACCCATAATTGAGGCAATCGCCGCCCATTTTGCCACCTTCTATGAGAACAGTATCCGCCCCCATCTGGCTCGCTCCTGCAGCAACGCTGAGCCCACCTGAACCCCCGCCAATAATGCACAGATCCGTTTTAAGGGTCTTGCTCATGTTCTTCTCTCCATGATGATTTCAGGCCGGATTTTTACGGATTCTCTTAATCAGTATCGGCAACAAGGCAACGACACTGAGCGCGGCAAGCGAGATCAGGATCTCCTTTGTCACCAGAGAACCGATATCAAACTCAAGGGCGCATTCCTGCCCTCCCGCATTTTGACAGGCAGCGAACTTTGCTTGCTGTTCCAGGATCACGCTATCAAGCCCCTCACCGATCGAAGCAAAGGCAAATGTTCCGGGGATGATCCCGACAAATGTACCAATGACATATGTTCTCAGCTTCACACCAAGAAGCGCAGGGGCAATGTTGATCAGCCAGAACGGGAAGGCCGGTACCAGGCGCAGGAAAAGAAGATAACTCATTTCATTATCTTTAAAACCGTCTTCCAGCTTGGTTAGCCATGGCCCTGCTTTTTCATGCAATGTCGCACCAAGAGACGTTGCTGCAACCAGAAAGACAATCGTAGCCCCTGCTGTCGCAGCAGCAACTGTAACCAGCCCGCCCACAAGAAGGCCAAATAAAAACCCGCCGGTTATTGTTAGCAAAAGCCCGCCGGGCAATGACGTCGCGATCGCAATTGTATAAAGGAGAAAATAGAGGATAAGAGCAGTAACATAATTATCCGAGACAAAATCAAGGAGTATATCCCGGTTGTCACTCAGTGCTTTAAAGGTCAGATACTCATCCAGACCGAACAAGAAAAATGACGCAAATAAGAGAATCAAAACAAAAAGCGGTGCATATTTTTTTAGCTTGCCGCTATTTCCGTTCTTGTTTTCCGTCTCGATAGCATTCCCCATTATCGATTCGTTCCTTCCTACTTGTAACAATCCCTTCTTCTGAAAGTGAACTTTCCAAGCGCCCAAAAGAAAGATCAATTCCCGCAAGAAGCTGGTTTGGGTGTCTTCAATATGACTTCAATTCCTTTATTTGCAGTTACAACTGGCCGGAACTAAAGACTTTTTGCCCAAACACTCGACTTTTTTCGTGTTTTATTGTTATTTGAACATAACCTTCCACACAAACCGCAAAAGGCTACTTCAACTAAACGTGAGACAAGTTGAGAGGAAGGCAAGGCGTTAATGTCAGGAATTTCTCTATCTGTTCATCTCCTCCATTGACTTCCCGCGTCCCACCGCTTATACAGCGGGGCTTAATTTTCTCATCACGCAAATCCGCGTGCTGATTGACGGAGAAGTCACGTGAAACGTACATATCAACCAAGCAAACTTGTGCGCGCTCGTCGCCACGGTTTCCGCGCACGCCGCGCAACAGTCGGCGGTCGTCGCGTTCTTTCAAATCGTCGCTCTAAAGGCCGTAAGAGCCTTTCAGCCTAAACCCATGCCGACGGGTGTCGAGCGGCTAAAAAAACGCGCTGACTTTCTTCGCGTGGCCGGTGTTCGACGCAGATGGGCAACCCCCGGAATGGTCCTGCAAGCCGCGCGCAATTCGACGCCCGTGGATGCGGGACTTTTGCGTGTGGGCTTTACGGCGACCAAGAAAACAGGCAATGCAGTTGTACGAAACAGGATTAAGCGGCGCTTGAGAGCGCTTGCCGATTCTATTCTTCCGGAATTTGCCAAACCCGGATGGGATTATGTGCTCATTGGACGTCAGTCGACACCCGCACGCCCGTTTGCAGATCTTGAAAAAGACCTTATTTTAGCTTTGGAAAAGGTTGGTGCACTGAAAGAGGAGAAAAATGTTTAATAAATGGATCACTTTTCTTCTTTCTCTGCCGATAAAGGTTTACCAATACGGGGTATCCCCTTATCTTCCTGCGAACTGTCGGTACCATCCGACCTGTTCATCTTATGCATTGGACGCCTTGCGTATACATGGACCGGTAAAAGGCTCCTGGCTCGCCCTTAGGCGAATTGGGAGATGTCATCCTTGGGGTGGGCAGGGGTATGATCCGGTTCCGGAAAAAGAAAACACAGGTTGCGATTGCAGATCATCATCGCATAAAGCGCGTCAGCATTGAGTAACTATTAGGGCTTAGACATGTCAGATCAGAAGAATATGTTCCTCGCGATCGCCTTGAGTCTCGCGATTTTGTTGGGATTTCAGTATTTGTTCCCATCTCCAGAGGTAGAGCAATCGGCTGAGCAGCAAACAGCAGAACAGGGAGCCAATAACTCAGCTCCTACCCCTTCTTCTGGAAATGCCGCAATCCCGAACGCAGGTGGTACAAACGTCCCAACCATGTCTCGAGCGGAAGTCCTTACCAAAACCAGCCGCATCAAGATCAACACTCCTTCATTACACGGCTCGGTCTCTCTAACCGGTGGTCGAATTGATGACCTAACCCTGATTGACTATCGGGAGGAAGTTGATCCGACGAGCCCGGAAATCAAGCTCTTTTCGCCTTCAGGCTCACCACACCCCTATTATGCTGAATTTGGCTGGAGCATGCCTGCAGGCGCGTCTACAAAACTTCCGAATGCTGAAACTGTCTGGTCAACTACCGCGTCTGAATTGACCCCCGACAGCCCATTGGTCCTGACATGGGATAATGGTGAAGGCGTCATCTTCACGAGAAAGATCTCGGTCGATTCCAAATTCCTGTTCACCATCGAGCAGTCTGTACAGAATAACGGTAGCAGTGATGTGACCCTGTTTCCTTATGGCCTGATTTCACGCACTGGTATTCCTGAAACGTCCGGCTTCTTTATCCTTCATGAAGGGCCGATCGGTGTTTTCAATGAAACATTGGAAGAACTGGATTATGATGATCTGGTTGATGAAGGCACAAAAAATGTAGCCTCAACGGGCGGTTGGATTGGTATCACTGACAAGTTTTGGCTCGCGGCTCTGCTTCCCGATCAAAATAAATCTTTCAAAGGCCGTTTCAATCACACTGCACAAGGGGATCGCTTCCAGACAGATTACATTGGCAGTGAAGGACTTGTCGTAAAATCCGGTGAGAGCGCTTCAGTTAGCAACCAGCTTTATGCAGGTGCAAAGGAAGTTGACGTTCTTGACGAATATGAACAGAAACTTGGTATCGACCGGCTGGAACTGGCCATCGACTGGGGCTGGTTCTATTTCCTGACAAAACCGATTTATTTCGCCCTTGAGTTTATTAACTCGCAGATCGGCAATCTGGGTCTTGCAATCCTTGCCCTGACTGTGGTCATCAAGATCATTCTGCTGCCGCTTGCGCATAAATCCTATGTCTCCATGACGAAGATGAAAAAGCTGCAGCCTGAGATGATGAAGCTGCGGGAAAAATTCGGGGATGACAAGCAGAAGCTCAATCAGGAGATGATGGCTCTTTATAAACGGGAAAAAGCCAACCCCGCTGCAGGCTGTCTGCCCATCCTGATCCAGATCCCCATATTCTTCGCGCTTTATAAAGTGCTATTTGTGACCCTTCTGATGCGTCACCAGCCTTTCTATGGCTGGATTACAGACCTTTCTGCACCGGATCCGACCACGATCTTTAACCTGTTTGGACTGATCCCCTGGGCACCGCCGGAATTCCTGATGATCGGCGCCTTGCCGCTTCTGATGGGTCTCAGCATGTATCTGCAACAGAAATTCAATCCGCAACCTGCAGATCCCGTTCAGGCAAAGATCTTCCTTCTGATGCCGATATTCTTCACCTTCCTGCTGGCAAGTTTCCCGGCTGGTCTGGTGATTTACTGGACATGGAACAATGTTCTCAGTATTGCCCAGCAGTGGTTCATCATGCGACGCATGGGGGTAAGCGTCAGCGGGCAATCCACGAGTACATCCTAAACGATCATGACTGATATGACAGATCAGGAACAACAGGAGGCGGCCCGCATTGAAAAGGGCCGCCTCCTTTTTGCGAAGGAATGTACCTTTGTTGCGGGTGCGGCAACACTTGCAATGCTGCCCGACCTTCCCCTGAATGAAGTCGCCTTCGCAGGACGATCGAATGTCGGCAAATCCAGCCTGATTAACGCGCTCACTAACCGGAACACGCTGGCGAGAACCTCCAATACGCCTGGTCGCACTCAACAGATTAACTTCTTTGATCTGGGCGGGCAGCTCTATCTTGTGGATCTTCCGGGTCATGGATATGCCAAGGTTTCCAAAGAGAAGATTGCTGCCTGGACGGATCTCGTAAACACTTACCTGCAAGGGCGTGCAAAACTGAGGCGGGTCTGCCTGTTAATCGATTGCCGCCACGGTTTCAAGGATGTGGATCGCGAGATTATGTCCATGCTTGATGTTGCCGCGGTCAATTATCAAATCATCTTGACAAAAATCGACAAGTCCAAGAAAGCTGATCTCGACAAGATTATAGAAAAAACAAAAAGTGAGCTTGCAAAAAGGCCGGCCGCCCATCCTGACATCCTGCTGACCAGTTCAGCAAAAGGACTGGGCATTGAAGAGCTTCGGGCGGAACTCACCTCACTCGCGGAATAGGAAATACAGTATTATGGTTGAACTTCAGATACCCGTTGAGGAACAGCTGAAAAAGGCAAAAATCCTCTCAGAAGCCCTGCCTTATATGCATCAGTTCGCCGGACAGACATTTGTCATCAAATATGGCGGGCATGCCATGGGGGATAAACAGCTAGCTGAAGATTTCGCCCGCGATATTGCGCTTCTAAAGCAGGTTGGCATTAATCCGATTATTGTCCATGGCGGTGGCCCGCAAATTGGTGCGATGCTGGAGCGCCTGAAAATTCAAAGCTCCTTTGTCGATGGATTACGCGTTACCGATCAGGCAACTGTAGAAATCGCCGAGATGGTACTTTGCGGTTCTTTGAATAAAAATATTGTGCAGGCCATTAACAATGCGGGTGGCATGGCCATCGGATTGTCCGGCAAGGACGGAAACCTGATTGAGGTGCAAAAGCTGACCCGCACCAAACGGGACCCGGACAGCAATATCGAACGTATTCTTGATCTTGGGTTTGTAGGGGAGCCAAACCGTATCAACCCGGAAATCCTGGAAAGTTTCGAGGATATTGATGTGATCCCGGTGATCGCCCCAATAGGGGTTGGCCCCAAAGGTGAAACCTTCAATATCAACGCGGATACCGCTGCCGGCCATATCGCTGCTGCGATCGGTGCCAGCAAGCTGATCATGCTAACCGATGTGGAAGGGGTCCTGACTAAAGAGAAGAACCTGATCAATCACCTCACCCAGAAGGAAGTGAAGGATCTTCAGAAAGACGGTACTATTTCGGGCGGCATGATCCCGAAACTGGAAACATGCCTTTTTGCCCTTGATAAAGGTGTTCAGGCCACTCACATTCTGGATGGCCGCATCCCGCATGTTCTGTTACTCGAGACCTTTACCGAGCACGGTATCGGGACGATGATTGAACCGGATTAATCTGCGTAGAAAGACAGTTGCCAATCCATTTCTTTTTCATCAAACGGATATTCCACACCATCCTTGGCATTGACCAGATCTTTATTCTTAACATGAGCAATTTCCGTCTGGATGCGTATGGCAAGTCGCATGGAAAGCTTGGCACGCCAACATAACGATGTGACAACTTTTCCGTTTCGTGAATTCAGGATACGCCTGACTGTACTCACATCCATACCGGTCATCAGGGCAAGACCGTTATGGATAAAACTGAGCTCCTTTTCTGCCACGGCTTCTGCAAGTGTCTGCTCATCAAGGCGACCTGAGGCCCATAATTTCTCGGCCCGTTTGAGAGCTTCATCTTCCTGAGGTTCTGAAAAATCCTCAGTCTCTGCTATCCGGCCTTTGACAGATTTCTTTAGCTCTTTTTCAATCTCCGGTGAAAGGTCATTTCTTTCTACGAGCTTTTCGACCAGGGAAGACGCGACAAATCCGGCAATCCGGCGCATTGCACGAATAGAAAGGTCAACCCGCATAACCATTGGTTCATGTAGTTCTTCGACCGTCTCCGCCTGATTGATAATCTGATCCAGTGTATCTTCACGGACCTGGGCCGAAGGATTTGCCAGCAAGGCTGCTACAGCAGGAATTTCCAAAGAAGCTGCAACGGCGTCAGAAACATCCTCACCAATATTAGGACGGCGAGCAATTGCAGGTAGCGCCCCTGCGGCTACACCGCTTGCAATCACTTCAAGAAGATCGGCTTCAGTCAGGAGCGGGGAATATTCAAGAACCGGACTAGCAACGATTTGATCCACGTCCTTCGCAAGTGCCATCACAACATGCTTGGGGGCGTCAAGAGAGTCTTTAAGCGATTCAGAAAGAATAGCACGGACAGAAGGCAATTGGTCTGTTGCAAGCACTTCGAGAATTTCGATGGTTTGCTCGCGAACCGATTGTGCTTCTTCACCACTTAAATCCGGCAGGATTTTACAGATCTTTCTGGCAAGTTCAGAACGCACTTCATTGTCATCATCCTTCGCCAAAATTGTGTTCGCCTGTACCGGCGTATTGGCATTACGAGCGACATTACGTCGGACTTCCGGCGCATCATCTTCTGTAAGATAATAAAGAACCTCAGGCTTAATCGACGCATTAGATGCCAGTTCGGCGCGAACCTTGGGGTTTTTGTCCCGGGCAAGCTCCTTGCTTTCCTCGTAACTGATTTCCGTAAGTGTGTTTTTGCGCCGAGAAAAAATTTTCTTAAGCATCTTCAGTACCCGTCTTCCCTGATTGTCCTGCGACAGAAAAGGTTCCCTTACCCTTTGCCTTCACTTCATACATGGCCGCATCTGCTAGTGCGAGCAGGCCGTCAAGATTCTCTGTTTCTTCCCCAGTTGCAAAGGCTATTCCGATTGAAAAACTCAAGCTTGGGTCCAGAACTTCCATTTCTTCAGACATTTTTCGGCAAAGCACCTGCATTTCGGTCGCTTTTTCGACCGCTTCCTCCAAAGATATGTCCTCAAGCCACATGGCAAATTCGTCTCCGCCCAACCGGGACACCATATCACCAACTCTTGTATTTTCGGTCAGCAGTTTGCTTATTCCTTTCAGAACCTCATCGCCTTTTTCATGGCCAAAACGGTCATTTACAGGCTTGAAGTTATCCAGATCAATATAGAATAACGAGCAACTATTCTTTATTCGCTGATTATGCCGCAGTCTTTTTGCAACATCGTCGTGGAAGGCGCGCCTGTTCAGCAGACCGCTTAATTCATCTGTGCGAGACAGGAGTTCCAGCTTTTCCCGAGCTTTGATCTGGATAAGAGCAACCCCCAGATGTTCACTCAGTAATTTTAGCAGTCTGGCTTCACCACTTTCAAGTTCCGTGGCCTCTATACGTCTGATCAGAACGATCACGCCATCAAGGTCTTCACCAAAAAGAATTGGAGCAACAAATAATCGCCAATCGCCATCGATCAGTTCCACAATGTTATCGCTTACCTGCAACCCGTCTGAACGAACCCAGTTCAGAAGACACTTTTCCACACCGTCATGAACACCCGCCTTGAACATAACCTCAAATCGGTTATTGAAGTCTTTTCTGGCGAGCAGAATGCGGGTGCTGTTGAGGGCCTGACAGGCGCCTTCTCCTGCGATCTCGAAGAGTTTTTTCGTATCAATCTCATGACGGATCGCATCGATAATACTGGCAAAAACCTTCTCTTCTTCCGCCATTTTTTCAAGGCGGGTTTTCTGGGCCATTTCTCCTGTAATATCATGGCCGGCCCCGCGGCAGCCAACCCAGTTGTTTTCTTCATCATAAACCGGAATTGAAGAAATCCTCATGCAGGCAAGTGCTCCTGTGCGATCTTCCAGCCAGAGAATTTCGTTTTCGACCGGGTCACGACATTCAAATGGATTAAGTGCTTCTTCACCAGACTGTTGTTCCCGGTGTTCGATAATCAGCTTACGAGCCAGCCGGCCATCCAGTTCTGAGGCTGTATATCCGATAGCGCCGCGCGGGGAGACATAGCGGAAATATCCTCTGGCATCCGTTTCCCAGACAAACTCAGCCGTGCAGGTCACGAGATCCTTGAAAAGCTGTCTGGAAGCCACCAGCGCATTGGTCAGATTACGCTGCATGGTGACATCTTTCCCAGTGACCAATGCCTGATGATCGCGGTTTGCCAGCGGGAGCAGTGTCAAATCAAATACAGTGACATTATCTTCCTCGCCAAAGGAAAAAGAATGGTGTGAAAGAGTGCGATCAAGGCAACAGTCTTGAATTGCCCGCGCCACTTTACCGTCGTTATTCTTTTTCAGGGCTTCAATCAACTCACCGGATTGCTCATTTGCCGTAACGACAGCCAGATCACTATTGATGATAAAGGCCGGGCCAGGGAAGTTTGCGACCATGTGCTCGCCTTCAGAGAGGAGAATACCCATAGGCAGGGAAGATACATTTTTTGCATCGCTTCCGATTTTAAAACTACTGAGAAGACCCATACAGACCGGAAATTTTATAGTTCAAGAATTGTAGACACATTAGGCAAAACAACTTAACAGCCCCTTAAAAGCCCGACCGTAAAAGAAATAAGAATATTTACTTGTCCCCGGCGGCTCATAGTCCCAATATCTTCTGCATGAAAAAAACAGCTGACTGGTCAGATTTTTCTGACATAGATGTCTGGATTTTTGATCTGGACAACACTCTCTATCCTGCTCATTGCAATCTGTTTGCGCAGATTGACAGGAAAATGGGGCAATTTGTGGCCCGGTTTCTTGGCGTTGAGCATGATGAGGCCAAGCGAATCCAGAAGCAGTATTTCCACACCTACGGAACCACACTGAACGGACTGATGACCTGTCATGACATGCATCCGGATGATTTTCTGGATTTTGTCCATGACATTGATCTGAGTAATATCGATCGGGCGGAAAAGCTGGATGAAGCACTCGAGATGATTGACGGACGGAAAATCATTTTCACAAATGGTTCAGAAGACCATGCAACGAATGTGTCTCTTCAACTCGGCATCAAACATCATTTCGAGCATATCTTCGATATCAAGAAAAGTGATTTTATTCCAAAGCCCGAGATGTCGGTTTATCAAAAGCTTCTGAGTGACCTTGAAATTGATCCCAAACGTGCGGTTTTCTTTGAAGATATGGCAAAGAATCTTAAACCAGCGCATGAGCTTGGGATGAAAACCGTATGGATCCCAAACACGGAACAGTGGTCTCATGAGAGTGCAAGCGAGGGTCATGTGCACCATGTTGCGGAAGATTTGGCCGATTGGCTTCATTCTCTGCTGCAAAGCCGCGGCTAGGAGTTGACTTAGAAAAGCCGCACGGTATGGTGCGTCAACAGATTTCCATTTCAAGATTTGAGGTACAGCAATGAGTTTGGCCGAATTGCAGCCGGTTATTGAGGCGGCTTGGGATAATCGGGATGCTATTTCCCCATCAACAACAGGTGAGCAGCGCGACGCCATTGAAGCGACACTGGAAGCACTGGATAGTGGTTCTGCTCGCGTAGCTGAAAAAACAGCCGACGGCTGGCAGGTCAATCAGTGGCTGAAAAAAGCTGTTCTTCTCTCCTTTCGTCTGAATGATATGGAGTTGATAGCCTGCGGCCCCGGGACCAACACCAACTGGTACGACAAGGTTCCAAGCAAGTTCGAAGGCTGGACAGAACAGCGTTTTCAGGCAGCAGGTTTCCGGGCAGTTCCAGGAAGCATCGTTCGCAAAAGTGCCTATATCGCTCCCAGCGTTGTCTTGATGCCAAGTTTTGTCAATCTGGGTGCCTTTGTTGATGAAGGAACGATGGTTGATACCTGGGCCACTGTCGGCTCCTGCGCCCAGATCGGTAAGAATGTTCACCTCTCCGGCGGTGTCGGCATCGGCGGTGTTCTTGAGCCATTACAGGCCGGACCGGTTATTATTGAAGACAACTGCTTTATCGGTGCCCGCTCTGAAGTTGTTGAAGGTGTTGTGGTTGAAACGGGCGCGGTTCTCTCTATGGGGGTCTTTATCGGCGCATCCACCAAAATTGTCGACCGGGAAACCGGCGAAGTCCATATCGGCCGTGTACCAGCCTATTCCGTGGTTGTTCCGGGTAGCATGCCAGGCAAGCCTCTTCCGGACGGCACACCGGGTCCAAGCCTTTATTGTGCGGTAATCGTAAAGACCGTGGACGAACAGACCCGTTCCAAAACATCTATCAACGATTTGCTGCGCGACTAGACCGTCAGCTCGCTGTTATGACAAAGCCCGTTTTTAAGCGGGCTTTTTTCTGTTCTCACGATACACCATATAGAGGCCGCTTCCGGCAATTATCAGGGATCCCCACCACACATTGCTTTCGGGAATTTCGTCGAATAGAAAATAGCCCAAGACAACGGCCCATATAAGAGCAGTATATTCAAAAGGTGTGATCACCCCGACTTCCCCCGTTGTGAAAGCCTTCACAATAAAGAAATTACCGGTCAGGGACAGGATCGCCATAATCCCAACCACCACAAGATCATCAAATGGCATATCCTGCCAGTAAAATGGCGTGCCAATAGCACCGCAGATCATCACCACAAAATTCACGTAAAAAACAATGGTGAAGGTCGTCTCAGTCTTTCCAAGCCACCGACTACTCAGCATCAAAAAGCAATAAGCGAGACTGCCGCCGATCACCAGAAAGGCCGCCGGATTAAAAACATCACTTGTAGGTTGAACCACATAAAGAACGCCGCCAAATCCAACGACGATCGCCGCCCAGCGATGGGGTCCCACATGTTCTTTAAAAAGCGGAACGGATAATGCTGTCATCACAAAGGGGGAGATAAAGAAAACCACTGTTGCTTCTGCGAGCCCCATAGTCAGCAACGCGCTGAAGAACATAAACGGGGCAATAAAACCAAAGACACCCCGCACAGAGTGGGCAAAAATCCGCCTTGTTTTCAACAGGCCTATCCCCCCTACAAAAGGAAGAAGCGCCAGCATGATCAACACATTTGTAAGACTTCGTACAAACAGGATCTGAAAAACAGAATAGTCAGATTCCACCAGCCATTTGGCAGCAGCATCCATTGTTGCCAGCGTAAAAATCGCTGCAACCATGAAGACGATACCCGTCAGATTATTCTTTGCTGTTTCATTTGCTACAGACATGGAAGGAAACTCAAAAATGGTGGGTCTTCCCTCATATCGCGGAAATGAAGCAAGATCAATTCGTATCTTGCTGAGCGCCCCCATAAGCCATTGACCCATACCCTTCTGACAGGTAAAGGTCTTGCATGACTTATATGGATGATATTGATGTTGTTGCCCTGACGCAGGAGCTGATGCGCTGCCCCAGTGTAACCCCTAAAGACGCCGGTGCCTTGAATGTTCTGCAGTCCGCGCTTGAAAAGATCGGCTTTGA
>JAKSCD010000166.1 GCA_022360775.1 Sneathiellales bacterium
CATGCTTAGCCGAAGAAAGACGAGCTAGACTGTTGACGAATGTGTCGGGCCTTGCAATAACCCAGTTCCAGTTGGGGGCATCCCCCTTTTTCCAGGCCTGGGCGACTTGAGATCCCGCCACATCAGGCACGTGTCCAAAGCGTGAGGAGCGTAATAATCATGTCTCGTATTTTTTCTGGCGTTCAGCCAACAGGAAACCTGCATCTTGGCAACTATCTGGGGGCCATTCGCAACTTTGTTCGTCTTCAGGACGATTATGAGTGCATTTACTGCGCTGTTGATATGCATGCAATTACTGTCTGGCAGGAACCGGAAGAACTTCGCAGCAATACCCGTGAAGTGGCGGCAGCCTATCTTGCCTCCGGTGTTGACCCAAAGAAATCGATTATCTTTGCCCAAAGCAGTGTAAGCGCTCATGCAGAACTTGCCTGGATTTTCAACTGTGTCGCCCGGATCGGCTGGCTGAACCGTATGACACAGTTCAAGGAAAAAGCAGGGAAAAACCGGGAAAACGCCTCCCTCGGCCTCTATGCTTATCCATCACTGATGGCGGCAGATATTCTGGCCTATAAAGCCACCCATGTTCCTGTAGGCGAGGACCAGAAACAGCATCTGGAACTGACAAGAGATATCGCGCAGAAATTCAATAACGATTTTGGCAAGGAGGTCTTCCCGATCGTTGAGCCCCTGATTTTCGGCGAAGCAACACGGGTCATGTCCTTGCGGGATGGATCGAAGAAAATGTCCAAATCCGATCCTTCCGATTATTCTCGGATCACCCTGACTGACGGGCGTGATGAAGTCGCCAAGAAGCTGAAAAAAGCGCGGACCGATGCAGATCCGCTTCCGGAAAAGGTGGAGGATCTTGAAGATCGGCCGGAAGCGGCTAATCTTGTGGGGATTTACGCCGCCCTCGCCGATATCAGCAAGGCCGATGTCCTGAAAGAATATGCCGGGGCGCAATTTTCTGTCTTCAAGCCTGCCCTGACCGAGATTGCCATGGATAAATTTGGCCCGATCGGTGAAGAAATGAAACGCCTGATGGATGATCCGGGATATGTGGATACTGTCCTCAAAGAGGGCGCGGAACGCGCATCTGCACTCGCCGAACCGGTTATGAAAGAGGTCAAGGAGACAGTTGGTTTCCTTCTCAGCTAGAAACAGATGAAAGAAAGGGTGGCTTGTAACCGCCCTTTTTCTTTACTACATCTCATAAGGACTTGTTCAGACAGGAACAGGAGCAGGAAAGAAAAATGAGCGAAATTGGAACCGGTGACGCCAAACCTTCACGTTTTAACGGTGTTGTTACTGGAAACTGGCGTAAAATTCTGCTGGGCATTTTTTTGCTGCTCATTGGCTATTATCTCATCGGTATGATCTGGATCCATACCATTGATGATGACCTCGCTTTTCAGCCTGCTGAAGAAAATATTATCAAAGGCGGAAGTGTCGCTGTTTCCATGGCTGCAGGCCTTATTGACAGGGAAATCAATGAAAATCGCTGGACCGCCAATGATCCCTTTTTCATGCCCGCTGCCCTCATGGACAATATGCCCAATTACCAGCAGGGCATTATTTCCGCGCTTGCACGTTTCGGTTTTGAACTGACCGACCAGATCGGCCGAACCCGTGGTTCCAGCCAGACCGATAAAGACCTGCAGGATGCTGCTGGCCTATTGCAATATTCAGGGTCTGTCTGGAGCTGGGATCCTACCGTTTCCCTTCTGCCAACAGCCTCCTCTGAAAAACAGTATGAAAAGGCGCGCAGGGCGCTAATCGCCTATAACAAGCGGCTCGTGGATGGCCAGGCAGTGTTTGAAAAACGCGCTGACAATCTGCAGGCAACGCTGGACAGGATTGCATTGGATATCGGCTCCTCCACCGCAGTTATCGATAATCATATTGCCGAGACAAGCGGCGCCTATATCGATTTTCAGGCAGATGACCTTTTCTACGGCTTCAAAGGCCAAGCCTATGCCTATTACATGATCCTGAACGGTTTGTCCCAGGATTACGAGGCCCTGATCAGTGAACGGGAGCTTGTGAAAGCCTGGGGGAATATGCTCACCAGCTTTCGTGCGATTGTCGAGCTGGATCCTTATGTGATTTCCAATGGCAAAACCGATGGGCAGCTCTTTCCCAATCATCTGGCCGTACAGGGTTTTTATATGCTGCGTGCCCGCACGCAGCTGCGCGAAATCAGTAACATTCTCTTGAAATAATCTGGTCGTTAGTGGCAGGATAAGCCGAGCTGAAACAACTTTTGGATTGTTCATGGTTGATGAAAATTCATCACCGTCGCGGCGCAACAAGTTTCTTGTCGTTGTCGACGATACGCCGGAATGCAAATCTGCCATTCGCTTTGCCTGCAGGCGGGCCTGGCATGTGGGCGGCGGCGTCATTCTGCTGACCGTTATCGAACCCCCCGATTTTCAACACTGGATGGGCGTTGGAGAGGTCATGCGGCAGGAAGCCCGGGATGACGCTGAGCAATTACTCCAGGAACTTGCTGAAGAAATCCAGCGCGATACGAGTATCGTTCCTGAATTTGTAATTCGCGATGGCAGCAAGAAAGAACAGCTTCTCGCCCTAATCGAAGAGGATCCGGATATTCGTATCCTTGTTCTCGCGGCCTCACCGGATTCAGGTGGGCCCGGTCCTTTGATCAAAAACCTGGTTGGCGAAATGTCGGGAACCTTTGCTATTCCGATTACCGTTGTGCCCGGGAACATGACAGACCGGCAACTGGATGCCGTCACCTGAGCGCAAAATGTCAGCGATTCTCCAAACTCGAAACACTCTTAAAAAAGAGCTGACATTTCTGCCTGAATAAACCTTTGATTCATGGCCGTGAATCCGGCTCCTTTTTGAATGCTTGCAAAAGCCATTCTCTTGCGACATAGTCCGCTCCTTACGGGGGATTTGTCTAAAATTTTCGACAAATACACAGCATTTAGTGTGCTGCAATTGTTGCGCACACATGATATAGTGTTGCCAGAGTATCGGGTCCCAATTTTTGTGGTGATAGAAACAGAATGCGTCACTTCTCTATAGCGTTCAAATCTTCCAAGGTTGCAACAGCTCTCGCTTTTGCGCTCGCTGGTCTATATGTGATGACCGAGCTTGGCGATCATCCTTCGCAGCAGGCAGTTGCAGCTCTCTCCCCAAAAACCCTGTTGAACCCGGATATCCCTGAAGAAATCGTAAGTCCGGAAAAGCTTGCACTTCTCACTGTGCCGCTGCCACAAGTGCGTCCATCAGGCCTTCCTGAAGTCA
>JAKSCD010000394.1 GCA_022360775.1 Sneathiellales bacterium
AGCGGATTTGTCGAGAATACCATCGCTGCCTTTAAGGGCAGAACGATCCACGCTTTTCACACTGAAGGGGCTGGCGGCGGTCATGCCCCGGATATCATTCGGGTCTGCGGAGAGCAGAATGTTCTTCCCTCCTCCACTAACCCGACACGTCCCTACACCATTAATACCATTGATGAGCATCTGGATATGCTGATGGTTTGTCATCATCTGGATAACCGCATTCCTGAAGATGTGGCCTTTGCCGAGAGCCGAATTCGAAAAGAAACCATCGCCGCCGAGGATATTCTCCATGACCTTGGTGCTTTTTCCATGATTGCATCAGACAGTCAGGCGATGGGCCGTGTGGGCGAAGTCATCATTCGTACCTGGCAAACCGCAGACAAAATGAAACGACAGCGGGGTGCGCTTGCTGAGGAAACAGGTGATAATGATAATTTCCGCGTTAAACGCTATATTGCCAAATATACAATTAACCCGGCAATCACCCATGGCATTTCGAAACATGTAGGGTCTATCGAAACAGGAAAAATGGCTGATCTCGTCCTTTGGAAACCAGCATTTTTTGGCACCAAACCGGATGTGATCGTAAAAGGAGGCGCGATCGTTGCTGCGGCCATGGGCGATCCAAACGCCTCTATTCCAACACCGCAGCCCGTGCATTACAGACCTATGTTTGGTGCCCTTGGCAGGGCCCGAACACAAACCTCTGTCACCTTTGTCAGCCAATTGGCAGTTGAAGCAGATAAGGCACGTGACTATGGCGTTGACCGGGCAATGATCGGAGTTGAAGGATGCAGAAGCGCCAAAAAATCAGACATGATCCTGAATGATTATACCCCCCATATAGATGTGGATCCGGAAACCTATGAGGTTCGCGCGGACGGAGAGCTTCTCACCTGTGAACCCGCAACCGTGCTGCCTATGGCGCAGCGATATTTCTTGTTTTAGGGAGATCAGGCAATGCGCCGCGCAATTTCTGTCATTTCCAAAGACGACTGGGTGCCCGCAGAGGCAATCAGTACCGTGACACTAAGCTTTGAGGATCGTTTCAGACGCCGTATTCGATTGATAGATGATCAGGGAGAGCCGTTTCTATTGGATCTCGCCCAGGCGACCCGTTTTGAAGATGGTGACGGTCTCACTCTGGCGGAAGGGGGGATGCTGCTTGTTCGTGCCGCGCAAGAAGACGTTCTTGATGTAACAGGGCAGGATACCCAACATACCGCGAGGCTTTCGTGGCATATTGGAAACCGCCATACACCGGTTGAAGTCCTCAGCGATGGCAGGCTTCGTATTCAATATGATCATGTCCTGCAGCATATGCTGGAAGGGCTGGGGGCAAGCACGACACGAAAAACCGCTCCCTTCGTCCCTGAATCAGGTGCTTATGACCAGGGAGAAGGAGGTGGTCATGCCCACGCCCATTCCCATCACGGATAAAGGACTCCTTCGCCTCATTGCCTGGTTATCCCCGTCCTTCCCTGTGGGTGCCTACGCCTATTCTCACGGTGCAGAAGCCGCTGTGGAGAGCGGACGTATCCTTGACCGGGACCAAGCGATTAACTGGATCAGCTTCATGCTTTCTCACGGTACGGGAAATATGGACGCCACTCTTTTTATTCAGGCCTACCAGGCAGTCGAGACGAAAAACAATACAGCCTTTCTGGAAACCGCTGCTTTTGCAGATGCCCTGAAGGGGACAAAAGAACTTGGCCTTGAATCTCGTGCACAGGGTCAGGCCTTTTGCGAGGCGGTCACAGCGGCCTGGCCCGATGAGACCTTTATCTCGCTGGTTAATCTAATGAAGGAACAAGAGATCCTCCCTTCCTATGCGACGGTTGTCGCTGCAGCCGCCGCAACCGCAGATATCAGTTTGCAGGCTGCCCTTGCCGCTTATTTGCATGCCTTCGCCGCAAATATAACAAGCGCCATCGTCAGACTGGTCCCGCTTGGCCAGACCGATGGCCAGCGCATTATTGCAGCGCTGGAACCTGTTATCGAGCAGGTCACAACAAACGCAATAGCCACAGGCCCAGAAAATATCGGATCTGCGGCATTTATGGTGGACTGGCTGTCCATAGAACATGAAACACAATATTCGAGG
>JAKSCD010000396.1 GCA_022360775.1 Sneathiellales bacterium
AATTTGCCTTCTCTTCAGTTTCAACCGGAACGGTATTGTTTGGCTTCCAGATAATCCCGGCTTCCTGAGGCGTACCGAATTTTTCTTCCAGTGCAGCCTGGACATCATTGAAATCTTCCATGGCACAGGAGATCTCATGCGCATCATCATCGCTTTCAACATTGTCGGCACCGGCTTCAAGCGCAACCTCGAAAACCTCGTCAGCATCGATCTCTGCTGCGGCATAGACAATCTGACCAATATGCTCGAACATAAATGCAACAGAACCGGTCTCACCCAGGGCACCGCCAGCTTTTGAAAAGGCTGCGCGAACTTCCGCCGCGGTTCTGTTTTTATTATCCGTCAGGGTTTCAACAATGATAGCAATGCCCCCAGGACCATATCCTTCATAGCGAATTTCATCATAGCTTTCGCCTTCATTACCGCTCGCTGCCCGCTTAATGGCGCGATCAATATTATCTTTGGGCATATTGTCAGAACGGGCAGCAGCAATTGCCGTCCGCAGACGTGGGTTCATGTCCGGATCCGGCAAGCCGGATTTCGCAGCAACTGTCAGCTCACGGATATGCTTGGCAAAAATCTTGGCGCGTTTTTTATCCTGTGCGCCTTTGCGATGCATAATGTTTTTAAATTTGGAATGTCCCGCCATACTTCTTCTCTTGTCCCGTTGAGGGTTTCCCCCCTCGATCCTCTATAAGGCCTGCCGCTTTAGCTTACGATAAGCCCAATCAAAAAATTTCCTGATCTCTATTTAACGCATGCCCTCTTCTCCCCCAAGACAAGAATGTAAAACAGGGCAAAAAAGTTCCTTTTTTAAACAAAAAACTCACGTTCCGGACTTAGCGGATACCTGTTTTTTCCAAAGCCGCATAAAAGGATTTGAAAAATTCCACCTGCGCAGCACCCTGTTTCGCTTTTTCCTCAAGCGCTTCCATGAACTGGTTGGATGCTATCGTTTTCCTGGCATACTGACGTACCAGTTTTTCGCATGCCGGTTGCGTCAGTTTATCGGAAGCAATGAGTTGCAGAAGGTTAAGACCGAGCTGGGTGTTATCTTTGGCGTTTCGCGAAAAGCTTTGTAAAATCTCTTTATTATTAATCAGGTCCACAGCCAGGTCATCCAGTGCTGTCGTTATTTTTTCCTCATAATAAATCTGAAAACCCGACTTGATTGCCTGAATTTGCAGATTTCTCAGTCTCGCAACTGTTGCAAGAGGAGAAACGGGCGCTTCCATTACCAGCTTTATGTTATGGGAGCTATCCAGGACAGGAAGAAGATAATTTGCAATTGTTCTTTTATTAACACCACCAATCACACCTTCACTGACCTTTAAAAGCTTTTCAGCCCGATCAAGTGTATAGTTTTCGTTACCGAGGATCGTTGCAATTGTCGTCGGCCCTGTCATCCGCTCGCATCGATCTTTAAGCGCTTCTACTGCTTCCTCCCCGCCTACATGCTCTCCGTCAGCGATATGCATTCTTGCCAGCAAGCGACTGTGATACTGAATACTCTTGAAAGGGTTGTTAGCGACAAAGGACTTGTTTCCGCAAAGGGTCTCCAAAAATCTGTGAGACAGTGCCGCGCGCGTTTCAGGGAGAAACTGATCTCTCAGGAGCGCATTGATACGAATGGCTCCCTTATGCATATCAGGCGTAAATTTTCTGCTCCCGCGAATGAAATCAACAAGTCCCAGCATGGCATCGCCAAGATTTTCTTCTTCCCCCAGAATAGTTTGCAAATACTGGGATTGAGATAGAAAATCCGCAAGATAGCGATCCAGTATCTCGAGGACCCGGGGATCATCATACAGCCCAAGCCATTCAAGTACCTTTTTGAACTTGTCATCAACAGTTTTGTAGCTGTGAAAAAAACGCGCGAGCGCCATCATAAAAGTTCGGCGCCAATTCGGATCCTCTTTCAGTTTTTTCGAAAGCCTGATGAGGTTCCCGTCTTCGATATCTGGAATATTGTCCTCAATGGTCAGTTTTTTAAGCTCACCCAGCGCCTCGTTGGCAAAAGAATATAAATCCAGAACACGATCATTGACTTTCTGCCCTGTCTTTTGCACCTGGGAAATTGCTACCCGCTGCACCGCCCCCTGAAGTATTTGCCCTGTATCGTTCAGCCTTTGAAGATGTCCTTGATGATGGAGAAGTTCCAGGGGAGTGATCTGCCATCCTTGCATCGGCTTTTGCAACAGGCTCCAAATCGCACGACGGGCTTCAGGTCGATAGATGTCATCCAGCTTTTTACAGACGGGTTCGATCAGATCGACATCATTTTTCTTTCCAGCCTGCTCCCGGTCACCATCAAAATAGATTTCCTTGTCATGGAATACCGGATCTGAGGAATCAAAAGAGACTTGCAGAACCTTTACGGCATCTACATTGCGATTTGTTTTCAGTTGTTTGGCAGTTTCGACGGATGATGTCTTATCCTCGCCAACTTTCTGGACGGTCCATGATCCAGACTGCCTGACATGTACTTCAAAATGAACCTGCTGATCGCTCAAGAGCCTCTCCGGCATGCACTTAATACTCTAATTGGCCAGAGATAAGACTAACAATGGGTTATTAACAAACTGCCAACAAAACACTTTTGCTAAAGTAAGCCTAACACCAGCAATCAGGTTCTTCAGGCCGGAATATATTCCTGCAGGCGACCACCCATGCGAACAGGCTCAATGCGGGTGGTTTTTCCTGTCTTGTCATCTGTTTCAATATAGATAGCGCATAATGTTCCAGGTCCGAGAGCCGGCGTAAAACGACCCGCCGAGATTTTACGGGTAAAGCGCTGGATAGGCTCATCCTTCTGCATACCGATTACAGAATCGTAATCCCCGCACATACCCGCATCCGTCTGATATCCTGTACCACCTGGCAAAATCTGCGCATCAGCTGTTGGAATATGCTGATGGCTTCCGACGACCGCAGAAACCCGGCCGTCACAATACTGCCCGATTGCCATTTTTTCCGAAGTTGCTTCGGCATGAATATCGACAAGGATACAATCATATTTTGATCCCAGCCGTGCGGTTGAAAGAATTTTATCAATGGCCGAGAACGGATCGTCCATAGGCTCCATAAAAACCCTGCCCAAGACCTGGATAACCAGAATTGATTTCCCGTTGCGGGCGCGAAACGCAACTGCCCCCCGCCCCGGCGTGCCTTCAGGATAATTAAGGGGGCGAACCAGTTTCTGATCCTCAGCCATGTAAGGCATGATCTCTTTCTGGTCAAAACTGTGATTACCAAGGGCAATACAGTCCGCACCAGACTCATAAAATCCGGCACAGATTTTTTCAGTTATACCAAAACCGGAGGCTGCATTTTCCCCATTTACGATCGTAAAATCGACAGACAGTTTTTTCTTCAGCACTGGTAAATACTCGGTGACAGCGTCCCGGCCCGACCGGCCAACCACATCACCACAATATAGAATTTTCACTGTATGATCCTTGCTTCCTTATCTGTCACGATCCCGTTCAGCTTCTGGTCATATTGATCAATCGGAACAGCTTCAACTTCCTGTTCCGAAAATGCAAACCCGATAGCGAGGATTTCGCTCTTTTCACGTAATTGTGCGAGTGTCCGATCATAAAAACCGCCTCCATACCCCAGCCGGTAACCGGCTCTATCGAACGCCAGAAGAGGCACAACAACAATTGTTGGTATCACTTCAACACAGCTTTCAGGCGGGCTGAAAATGCTGAACGCAGCTTTTACAAGCTGTGTTTCTCTCTCGATCTTCCTGAAAATGAGCGGCATTTCCTTTCCAGGCACAACAGGTAGTGAAACCTCGATCCCTCTTCCCAGAAGTTCATGCTTCAAAGCATTCGTACCAAGCTCGCTTCCGGTTGCACAGTAAAGCGCTACTCTATCCTTGTCAGAACAGGAAAATGCCGACAGGAAATGACGGGCGGCGCGCTGCATCGCTTCAGGTTTCTCTATCGCATTTCGCGTTTCCTTTGCGATTTGACGAAGAGCCTTTTTTTGCTCAGCAATGCTCATCCTGATCTTTCTGTTCCCTAAATTGAGGGAAATTTAAGGGTCGCACCACCATAGCCGTCGGACTTATGAAATCTCTGTGGCCTGACAAGTCAGGTGGGAGCCGATATGATAGAACCACGGTTCAGTCAGGGATTAGCCCCCGGGATTTCGGTATTGGCCCCAGGATATCTATGACCTAACGCACAAGGCAGTGCAACAGAGGCCTATTTAGGCAGTTTCCATCTGAAGTGCAATAGCTTCCAGCTTTTCGGCCCAGACTTCCATCTTCGCCGCATCAGTCCCGTCATCACCGTCTTTTTGATTTTCGATGGTTTCATAAGCTTGTGACAAATCGTCGGCAATCAACAGGGAAGCCATTAAAAGCAGCTGGGATTCCGTGGCGTTGGCAACACCATCGCTGAGTTCCCGCACCTTTTTATCCACAAACTCAGCAAGATATTTAAGATGCTCTTCTTCTCCGTCACCGCAGATAATCGGATAAGGTCGCCCGTTCACTTTCACTGTTACTGAAGCCATTTCCCTACTCCAAAATGTTGCTGATATTGGAAATTGTCTGATCAAGCCGCCCTGAAACCAGTTCAGTTTTCTGCTTAAGCGCATTATAGGTTTCGGTCAGTTCCAGAAGTTCCTGACGCAAAAGCTGATTTTCCACCCGAAGGTTATCGAGTTCAGCGGTCGCAACAGACCCGTCCCCCATATCAAGCATGCCTTGTGTGGGTTTGCCGGACAATCCGTCAGCTACTTTTTCCAGACGCTGTATTGCTGCCTCAATTCGCGATTCGGTAATTGTCCTGTCCCCCACCTCAAAATCCAGAGCCGTTCTTGACCCCAATACGGTCAGACCGGTGCAAACAATACGATCCAAGCTATTCTTCCGTCAACCTTTGTCAGAATTCTGAAGAGAATCCGGTTTTCTGCGATTTCATGTTCAAAAGATAAACTAAGCTGTTGACGTCAGCGCCTTTGGGCGGCATCTTCCCACCCGATTCCAGAACTGGCCAATTGCAGACTGAATCAGACTGCTGGTATCTTCCAAGCGGATGGTGCAGCCTATTGGCCGGAAATTGACATGTGACCCCTTGCGGGCGCTGGCGTCAGTAACCGGGTTTTTGTTGGACCAGTCTTTCTTAATCGATCGCGGTTCATTGATAAACGATCCATCCGCCAGCGGAAAAATAAAGAGTCGAATATGAACGATAGTGGCGCCAACAGCTCGTCAGCAGATCCGAAACATTTGGAAATGGCGAATGCAATCCGTGCTCTTTCCATGGATGCAATTCAAAAAGCGAACTCCGGACATCCGGGCATGCCGATGGGCATGGCGGATGTTGCAACAGTCCTGTTTTCAAAATTCCTGAAATTTGATCCCGCAAAACCAAACTGGCCGGATCGGGATCGTTTTGTCCTCTCTGCAGGCCATGGTTCCATGCTTCTTTATTCCTTGCTGCATCTCACCGGCTACAAGGATATGACCCTCGACGAGATCAAGAATTTCCGTCAACTGGGCTCAAAAACAGCTGGCCACCCCGAATTCGGCCATGCTGATGGTATCGAGACAACAACAGGGCCGCTCGGTCAGGGCCTGGCAACAGCTGTCGGAATGGCGCTTGCAGAAAAAATGCAGGCTGCCCGCTTCAAGGATGTTGTGGATCATCATACTTATGTCATCGCCGGAGATGGCTGCCTGATGGAAGGCATTAGCCATGAAGCCGCTTCTTTTGCAGGGCATCTGGGTCTTGGCAAACTGATTGTGCTTTGGGATGACAATGAAATCAGCATTGACGGTAAAACCGATATGGCGGTTTCCGACAACCAGCTGAAACGCTTTGAGGCGATGGGCTGGGAAACCCAGGCGATCGATGGGCATGATCCGAAAGCGATTGAAGCTGCTCTAGCCAAAGCAAAAGCATCCAGCAAGCCGTCCCTGATTGCCTGTAAAACAACGATCGGTTTTGGCTCTCCTAACAAGCAGGGTACATCTGGTGTTCATGGCGCTCCTCTCGGCGAAGAGGAGATTGCACTCACACGCGAAACACTGAACTGGTCTCATGGGCCTTTTGAAATTCCGGTAACGGTCATGGATCGCTGGCGCGCTGTCGGCACTAAAGGGGCGCGCTTGTCCAGCGAATGGGAAAAGTCGCTGGAAGCACTGGATGCGGATGCCAAAGCTGCCTTTGAATTTTCTCTGTCAGGCGAACTTCCTGCAAGTTTCGACGAGGCTATGCAGAGTTACAAGAAGCAGCTCACCGAGGAGGCGCCTGGCTGGGCTACCCGGAAATCAAGCCAGGAAGCCCTGAATGTTATCAATGAGCATGTTGTAAACACGATCGGTGGTTCCGCAGATCTGACCGGATCAAATCTCACCAAAACCTCTCATATGGAAGGGGTTACACCGGAAGACTTCACAGGGCGTTACGTTTATTACGGTGTTCGCGAATTTGGTATGGCTGCCATCATGAACGGTATCGCATTGCATAAGGGCTTTATCCCTTATGGCGGCACCTTCATGGTCTTTACAGATTATGCCCGTCCAGCGATCCGCCTTTCCGCCCTTATGGAACAGCGTGTAGTTTATGTGATGACACATGATTCCATTGGTCTTGGTGAAGATGGCCCAACTCATCAGCCTGTTGAACATCTGGCCTCCTTGCGGGCGATGCCGAATGTCAATATCTTCCGACCTGCCGATGCCGTGGAGACTGCTGAATGCTGGGATGCTGCTCTCAAGGCCAAGAAGACACCCTCAATTCTCTCCTTGAGCCGACAGGGCCTTCCTCTTGTTCGTGGTGACTACACCTCTGAAAATCTGTCTGCGAAAGGGGCGTATGAACTTTCCGCCGCATCAGATGAAGCCAGAGTTACGTTGCTGGCAACCGGATCTGAAGTGACAATCGCACTGGATGCCCAAAAAGCCCTGGAGGCAGAAGGAATTGCCACTCGTGTGGTTTCCGTTCCCTGTACAGAGCTTTTCGACAAGCAATCCCAGGATTACCGGCGTGAAACGCTGGGACCAGGAACAGTGAAGGTTGCCATTGAGGCGGCTAGTTCCTTTGGCTGGCAGAAGTATATCGGCTCTGAGGGAGCCTTTGTCGGCCTGGATGGATTTGGCGCATCCGCGCCTGCCGGAGATCTTTACCGGCATTTCAATATAACAAGTGATGCCGTCGTCGAAGCGGCAAAGAAACAGCTTTAAATTTTTCGGGCGGGTTTTTCCGCCCGTTCTTCGTCATAGGAGTTTGAAAAAGATGACAGTTCGTGTTGCAATTAACGGGTTTGGTCGTATCGGTCGGAATATCCTTCGTGCAATCTATGAATCTGGTCGCACTGACATTGACGTTGTCGGTATCAACGATCTGGGTTCCGTAAAAGCCAACGCTCACCTCCTCAAATATGATAGCGTTCATGGTCCTTTTCCAGGCGATGTCAAAGCAACCGAGGACAGCATTGACCTGGGCCGCGGTCCCATCAAGGTAAGTGCAGAGCGCAATCCCGCTGATCTGCCATGGGGTGAGCTTGGCGTTGATATTGCTTTTGAATGTACAGGTATCTTCACGCATGCTGATAAAGCAAAAGCGCATCTGGAAGCAGGCGCAAAGAAAGTCCTTATTTCTGCACCAGGCACAGAAGTTGATCTCACCGTCGTTTTTGGTGTGAACCATGACAAACTTGAAGCCGGTCACAAAATCGTTTCAAACGCGTCCTGTACAACAAACTGCCTGGCACCGGTTGCACAGGTTCTGAATGACGCGGTCGGTCTTGATCATGGCTTTATGACAACAGTTCACGCCTATACCGGTGACCAGCCGGTTCTCGACACATTGCACAGTGATCTGCGCCGCGCCCGCGCTGCAGCCACATCCATTATTCCAACATCAACAGGTGCTGCGAAAGCTGTCGGTCTTGTTCTTCCCGAACTTGCAGGCAAGCTGGATGGAACATCCGTTCGGGTTCCAACACCAAATGTGTCCATGATCGACCTGACTTTTGTTGCCGGCCGCTCAACAACTGTTGAAGAAGTGAACGAAGCTATTGTCGAGGCCGCAAATGGTCGCCTTAAAGGTGTTCTGGCGGCAACTGACGAGCCGCTGGTTTCCATCGACTTCAACCACAATCCGGCAAGTTCCTCCTTTGATCTGACCCAAACACAGGTTATCGAAGGCACATTCGTTCGGGTCTTGAGCTGGTATGACAACGAGTGGGGCTTCTCCAACCGGATGAGCGACACTGCCCTTGTCATGGCAAATCTCGGCTAATTTAAAGACAGGAAACGGAGTATCCCAAGATGTCAGATTACCGGACGCTTGATCAGTTGGAAGCGAATGGAAAAACAGTACTGGTCCGCGTGGATCTGAATGTTCCCATGCTGGACGGGAAAGTCTCTGACTTTACCCGCATCGAAAGGGTTGCTCCGACAATCCGTGAGCTTACCGAGAAGGGCGCAACCGTTGCCCTTCTCAGCCATTTTGGCAGACCAAAAGGAAAAGCGGTTCCTGAAATGTCACTGGAACCGGTAGCCAAAGCTGTCTCTGAATGCCTGAATATTCCGGTAAGGTTTGCCTCAACCTGCGTTGGTGACGAAGCGGCTGCGGCAATTCGGGAAACCGGTGCCGGCAAGGTAATCCTGCTTGAAAATGTCCGATATTTCGAAGGCGAAGAAAAGAACGATCCGGCTTTTGCCAAAGACCTTGCTGCCCTTGGTGACATATATGTAAACGACGCCTTTTCCTGTTCTCATCGCGCCCATGCATCAACCGAGGCACTGGCAAGGGAACTTCCTGCATATGCCGGGCGGAATATGGAAGCAGAGCTCAGTGCCCTGTCTTCTGCCCTTGAAGTTCCGAAGCGCCCGGTTATGGCCATTGTTGGCGGCGCAAAAATTTCCACCAAGCTTGACCTCTTGTTCAATCTCATTGAAAAGGTTGACAGTCTGGTTATCGGCGGCGGCATGGCCAACACCTTCCTGAATGCAAAAGGTGTCAGTGTCGGCGCCTCTCTTTGTGAACATGATCTGGCAGATACTGCGTCTGAAATTCTGGCCAAGGCTGAAAAGGTTGGATGCGAGATTATTTTGCCGCTTGACGGGGTCATGGCGAAAGAATTCAAGGCCAATGCAGAAAACCGGACTGCGGATATCAATGATGTTGCTTCAGATGAAATGATTTTGGATGCAGGTGCACAATCGTCCAGCTTCATCAAGAACCGGCTTGGCGATTGCAAAACCCTTATCTGGAATGGCCCCCTTGGTGCGTTTGAAATAGACCCTTTTGGCGCCGGTACATTCGATGTAGCAGGTGAAGCTGCAAAATTGACTAAAGAAGGATGTCTGATCTCCGTCGCAGGTGGAGGTGATACAGTATCAGCCCTTGCGAGTGCCGGCGTGACTGATAGTTTTACGTATATTTCGACCGCAGGCGGTGCCTTCCTTGAATGGATGGAAGGTAAGGAATTACCGGGCGTGAAGGCGCTGAACATCTAACTGTTCAAATCGGGAGCAGAGCCAATGACCGAAATGCTAATGGAAGACGTTGCAGAACAGCTTGTCGCACGCGGCAAAGGTATTCTTGCCGCCGATGAAAGTACCGGGACGATCAAAAAGCGTTTCGATACAATCCATACCGAGTGTACAGAAGAAAACCGCAGGAACTATCGCGAGCTTCTTTTCACCGCTGAAGGCATTTCAGACTATATTAGCGGTGTCATCCTGTTTGATGAAACCCTGCGCCAGACGGCAACAGATGGTAGGCGTTTTGCAGATATCCTTCTCGAACAGGGAATTTTTCCCGGAATCAAGGTTGATAAAGGCGCCAAGCCTCTGGCTTTCTCAGAAGGGGAATTGATAACTGAAGGTCTCGATGGTCTTCGGGAACGCCTTGCAGAATATCGGGAGCTGGGCGCCCGTTTCGCCAAATGGAGGGCGGTGATCCCGATTTCCCCTGGTGCCCCCAGCCCTTATGGCATCGAAGCAAATGCTCATGCACTTGCCCGATATGCTGCCCTTTGCCAGGAAGCCGGACTTGTCCCTATTGTCGAACCTGAAGTTCTGATGGATGGGGAACATAATATAGATGAGTGCTATGCGGTGACGGAAACTGCCCTGAAAGCCGTCTTTGACGAGCTTTATAAACAGCGGGTCGTTCTGGAGCAGATGCTACTCAAACCGAATATGATTGTCTCCGGTATTGGTTGTCCCGAACAGGCAGATGCTGCAGAAGTCGCTTCAAAAACCATTTATTGCTTTGAACAAACTGTGCCAGCTTCTGTCCCGGGTATTGTCTTTCTATCAGGCGGGCAATCTGAAGAGCAGGCGACACTGAATCTCAATGAAATGAACCAAAACTCCCCGCATCCGTGGGAGTTGAGCTATTCCTTTGGTCGTGCCTTGCAAACCTCTGCCTTGCAAGCCTGGGGAGGCAAGACCGAAAATAAGGAAGCTGCGCAGCACGCCTTCATTCATCGCTGCCAAATGACAAGCGCCGCGCGAGACGGCCGGTATTCATCTGATCAGGAAAAGCAAGCCTGATTGCCTTCCGACTATCAGGCAGGGTAAACTGACAGCGTTAAAGGAGAAAAACCATCGACGAGCTTCGTCCACGCCTCTATCTGATATCACCGCCAGAGATCAGACTTGCGGATTTTATCAATGAGCTGCAACAGACTCTTTCGGGGGGAGATGTCGCCAGTTTTCAACTGCGCCTGAAAGACTGTTCCCGTGACGAATTTGTCGAATGTGCCAGAACCCTCAAACCAATTGTTCAACAGGCAGATGTTGCTTTTCTCATCAATGATGATCCGCTGATTGCAAAAGAAGTGGATGCAGATGGTGTCCATGTAGGCCAGGAAGATACACCTTACGCAGAAGCCCGGCGTCTTCTGGGAGATGACAAGATTGTTGGAGTAACCTGCCACAATTCCCGTCATCTGGCGATGGAAGCCGCAGAAGCCGGCGCTGATTATGTTGCCTTCGGGGCGTTTTATCCAACCTCTACAAAAGAGGCAAAAACATCTGCTGAAGCTGATCTCCTGAGCTGGTGGACCTCCCTTGCGGAAACGCCTTGTGTTGCTATAGGCGGGATAACAGTTGACAATGCTGCCCCACTCGTTAAAAGCGGGGCTGATTTTCTTGCGATCTCTGGCGGTGTCTGGAAACATCCCCAGGGCCCCAAAGAAGCCGTTATCCAGCTGAACAGGATTATTGATAACGCCAGCGCAACCTGATAGGTTCCGCGCCGATATATTTTATGAACGAAATGGACGATGATCAGTCATGAAAATTAATGGCAATGCAATTCGCCCCGGAAACGTGATCGAACATAAAGGCGGTCTCTGGGTCGCTGTGAAGATCCAGCATACGCAGCCTGGAAAAGGCGGTGCATATCTTCAGGTTGAACTGAAGAACCTGCGCGACGGGACCAAACTGAACGAACGTTTCCGCTCTTCTGAAACGGTGGAACGGGCGCGGCTTGAGCAGAAAGATCATCAGTTCCTGTTTGAAGATGGTGATCTTTTGAATTTCATGGATACAGGCACCTATGAGCAGGTTGCCATTTCCAAGGAACTGGTTGGCGATAAAGCCCAGTTCCTTCAGGATGGTATGCAGGTGGAAATTGAATTTTATGAAGAAGAACCCTTAAATGTTCTTCTTCCTGAGCATATCACGCTAGAGATTTCCGAGACCGAGCCGACTGTGAAAGGCCAGACCGCTGCGTCTTCCTACAAACCGGCTATATTGGAAAATGGCATGCGGATCATGGTTCCGCCCTTTTGCAGCAGCGGCGAGAAAATTGTCGTTAATACAGAAACCTCCGAATATGCAAAGAGAGCAGACTAAACTGCTCTTTCCCTCTTTTGTAACCAGGTAACCCAATGGCCCGTAAATCCGCCCTTATCAATGTCATGGAAGCTGCTGCCCGTAAGGCCGCTCCAAAGCTTCTGCGCGACTTCAACGAAGTGGAAAATCTTCAGGTTTCCAAAAAAGGGCCTGCGGATTTTGTCAGCAATGCCGATATTGCTGCAGAGAAGACCATTCGGGCGGAACTGGAGCGCGCCCGTCCTGACTTTGGTTTCAAACTGGAAGAAGGCGGGGAGGTTCCTGCAAAAGACGGGAAATCCTACTGGATTGTTGACCCACTCGACGGAACCACAAATTTCCTGCATGGCATTCCTCATTTCGCCATTTCCATCGCACTGATGGAAGGCAAGGAAATTGTCGCAGGTGTTATCCTTGATTTGACAAAGGATGAGCTTTTCTGGGCAGAAAAAGGGGATGGAGCATTCGTCAATAATCACCGGCTGCGTGTTTCCGGCCGTAATCGTATGTCGGACTGTGTCCTTTCTACAGGTATTCCATTTGTTGGCCGGCCAGGCCATGAAGCTTTTTTGCGTGAAGCCAATGAAGTTATGGCTGTATCTGCCGGTATCCGCCGTTTTGGCTCTGCGGCACTGGATCTCGCTTATGTAGCAGCCGGTCGTTATGACGGCTTCTGGGAACGGAATCTTTCTCCCTGGGATATCGCTGCAGGCATCATTATCGTTCGAGAAGCGGGTGGGCTTGTCAGTCAGATTGATGGCGGTGAAAAGATGCTGGAAAAAGGGGATATCCTTGCCACAAATAGCGGTATTAATCAGCCCATGCTCGATTTGCTGCGGCAAGCGCGAAATAAACGCGCCTAAAAGTCTCTGTGATCGGGCTCACTAAAAAGTTGAGCCCGTCTCTCGCGTAAGTTATTGTTTTACCCCAAAAGTGAGTTTGCCCACAGATTGTCATACTTCTGTGACAGCTTTGGTCTTTCTTGCTTAAGAGTAATGAGTTCTGGTTGTATTGCGTTTGTGCCAACGACCAACAGGTAAAAGCGGGGGTAATATGTTAAAACCTTTCAGGCTGACATCATCATCAGCGAGTACAACAGCATTAACATTTGCCGCTGTACTGACTGCGACAGGTCTTACAGCTTTTTCTTCACAAGCCCAAACCGTTGTAATTGGCGGAGCAGGCGGGCAAGCCGTTCAGGTTAATATGGGAGCCGGTCTTCCGGCGCAACAACCCTATTATCGCCCGAACGTGTCTCCTTCTCAATCATCTCAGCAGGACTTCTCAAAAGGCAGCAGGATTGTCTATGGCGATGAAGTCATTGTTCTTACACCTCCTGGCAGTAAACCTAAAAAGAAAATCGTTGCTGCCAAGAAAAAGAAAAAACCTGTACCAACTGTATCGCGCGCACCTAAAAAAGAACCCGCAAAAGCTGAAATTAAAAAACTGGCTTCGACACCTGTGGATCAGGAAATGAAAAAAGAACCGCCAAAAATGGCGGAAAAGAAACCGCAAGCCCCGGCGGCACCCAAACCAGCAGAAACAATTGCTGAAAAGAAAGAACTCGCGCCACAACCCGACGTTAAAAAACAGGTCGCTCAACCAGAGAAAACGGTTGCTGAAAAACCCTCTACACCACCGCCAGCAGTAACAGTGGAAAAGCAGCAATCTGCCGAAAAGGTGCCTGCCCCCAATACTGAAAAGGAAGTGGTAGCTGCTCCGGCTCCGGTAGCGGAAGAGAAAAAAACAATGGAGGTCGCGGCATTAGCACCGGAGAAGAAAGCTGCCCCAACCGAACAACCAAAGCCAGAGAAAGAAGTTTCCACGCCCGAAGTCAAATCTGAAGCGACAAATCAGATCCTTTTTGAAAAAGAGAAATCCTCTCTTCCAGGCGGGGCAGATACCCAGCTTGCAAAACTCGCAACCTTGCTGAAATCCGGTGAAGATCGGGTTCAGCTTATAGCCTATGCGGATGCTGGCAGTAACAGCGCCGCCAGAAGACTATCCCTTGGGCGCGCCCTTGAAGTTCGCTCGAAACTGATGGAGCTCGGTATTCCCAATAACCGGATTGAGGTTCGAGCTCTTGGCAGACCCAAAGACAGTTCCCCGGCGGATCGAGTAGACCTTAAAGTTATAGCGCGGTAATCATGACGACACTTCCAGGACTAAACGCTTCCGATATTCTCACGGCTCCAAAGATAAACAAACCCCGTCGTCATCTTATCCGGATGCTGGTCTTCCTGGGCATTGTTATAGGCATATCCGTTTTCCTGTTTGGTCCGGGGCGAGAGGCCTTTGAAGCCAATCCTTATCTCAATGGCCTAATTTTAGCGGTCCTGCTTTTTGGCGTTGTTTTTATCTTCAGACAGGTTTTTATCCTGAATAAGGAAATCAACTGGATTGATAATCTGAAACGGGTTGAAGGCGGGATTTCCCTGCAGTCTTCTCCCAATCTTCTTTCACCGCTTGCGACAATTTTACGAGATTCCAAAGGTCCGCTACGCCTTACTGCAATCACGATGAATACCCTGCTGGACAGTATCAGTGCGCGGCTTGATGAAGGGCGGGATATTTCCAGATATCTGATTAATGTTCTCATTTTCCTGGGTCTTCTTGGTACTTTTTGGGGACTGCTGGAAACTGTTTCTTCTGTTGGTGCTGCAATTTCAACACTGAATGTGGGCGGCGGAGATTTCACAAAGATCTTTGACGAGTTAAAGGTCGGTCTCGAACGTCCCCTTTCCGGTATGGCTGTTGCCTTTTCTTCCTCCCTGTTTGGCCTCTCAGGATCCCTGGTCCTTGGTTTTCTGGATATGCAGGCTGGCCAGGCACAAAACAGATTTTATACGGATCTTGAAGAATGGCTGACCTCCATCACCCGCTTCTCTTCCGCAGGGCCAGCAAATCTTGCGGATGGAGACCAAAGTGTTCCTGCTTATGTCAGCGCCTTGCTGGAGCAAACAGCAGAAAGCCTGGACAGCCTTCAGCGCACCCTTGCCCGGAATGAAGAGCGGCGTCACGCAGGGGATAATGCCATGAATTCTGTCAGTGAAAAGCTTGCAGCCCTCACAGATCAAATGCGCGCAGAACAGGATCTCATGGTCAAACTTGTAGAAGGTCAGATGGAATTGAAACCTGTTCTTCAACGCATGGCGCAGCTTCAGGAGCAGGGTGGACTGGACCAGGCCAGCCGCAATCATCTTCGTAATCTGGATGTTTATATGGCGCGCCTTCTTGAAGATATGGCCGACGGGCGTAACCAGATTACTCAGGAAATTCGAAGCGATATTAAACTTCTCACCCGAACCATTGCCGCCATTGCCGAAGAAGAGCGTCGCGGGTAACTAAAACAAGGGATTACCAATGGCACGCAGACGCAATGGACAACGCGCCAATTATGAAATCTGGCCAGGCTTTGTTGATGCCCTGACAACCCTTTTGCTTGTCATTATCTTTCTGCTCGTGGTCTTTGTTCTATCTCAGTTTTTCCTTTCACAAGCTCTCTCCGGCCGTGATGCGGCTCTTGAAAAACTGAACCAACAAGTGAATGAACTCGCAGATCTCCTGGCGCTGGAACGGCAATCCAATGTGGAACTGCAGCAGGAGATCTCGTCCCTTACCATTGATCTTTCTAAATCCAATCAGGAACGTGACGCTGCGATTATCAGGCTGGATACGGTTACTGCCCGTGCTCTGGAAGCCGAGGGAGAGAGAGACGAACTCACAGTTCTTTTACGCAAACAGGAAGAAAAAACCTCTGAAACGGAAGAAGAACTTAAAAAAGCGGAAGAGCGGATCAAGGCCGGAGAAGAAGCAATTGCCGTTAATCTGAAGGAAATTGAAAGCCTGAAAAGGGATATCGAGAGCCTGAAGAAAGTCCGAGAAGAGCTGGAAGCGAGCGTGAGTAAACTTGCCGGTAAAATCTCCGAGAAGGAAGTTGAAATCGGCGAGTTGCGGGACCGCAGCAAGGAGCTAGAAGCACGCCTCGCCGAAACGTCGGAGAAAACTGTCCTTGCCCAGAAGGAAATTAAGGATCGGGATATTCGTCTGGCTGAGCTTCAGACGCTTTATTTGCAAACGCAGGATGCCCTGACAGAAGAAGAAAAAATCTCTATCGAGGCGAAAGCCCAGGTAGAACTCCTTAACGCCCAGCTTAAAACACTGCGCGAGCAACTGGCAAAAATCGAAACCGCACTCGAAGCGTCAGAGGCAAAAGACAAAGAACAGAAAGCACAGATTGCCGACCTTGGAAAAAGGCTGAACCAGGCGCTTGCTCAAAAAGTGCAGGAGTTACAGCAATATCGGTCCAATTTCTTTGGTCAGCTTCGAAAAGTTCTTAAAAATCGCCCGGGTATCAGCGTCGTTGGGGATCGTTTTGTTTTCCAGTCAGAAGTTCTGTTTGGACTGGGAGAAGCTGAACTGGGCCAGCAGGGGCGTGAAAATATGGCCGCATTTGCCAAAACCCTTCTGGAAATTTCCAACTCTATTCCGGATGAAATTGACTGGGTCCTGCGCGTTGATGGTCATACAGATCGCCAACCTATCAAAACGGCACGCTTTCCCTCCAACTGGGAGCTTTCAATTGCACGGGCGTTGTCTGTTACAAAATATCTGATTGCACGCGGTGTGCCACCGGAGAGGCTTGCTCCGACCGGTTTTGGTGAGTTCCAGCCGCTTGATCCTCGCGAAGATGAAATCGCTTACCTTCGAAACCGACGGATCGAACTGAAACTCACTGAGCGGTAATCTGTCACCTAGCCTTTAAGTTTCACCAGGCCATTTTCAGCCATTGAGGCAATGGAATCGTCTTCATATCCAAGCTCGGCCATGAGCTCAGCAGTATGCTCACCAAGCTCTGGCGCTAGCTTGAAATCCTCTTGATCGGAAGCTTCAAACTGAGCAGCAGGTCTGGCCTGACGGATTTCTCCGTAACCTGGAAACTCAAGCTGCTGAATAGATTGATTGACCTGGACCTGTTCATGACCCAATAAGTCATCTCGCATCAGAATGGGCGCACATGGCACATCTTCCGCATCCAGACGGTCCAGCAAGGCTTCGCTTTCCCATTTGGCGATTTCATCCGTGATGATCTGCATCCGGAGATCTGCATGCTTATAACGATCAAGCGCGGTTTTAAATCTTGGATCCTCGCTTAATTCCGGTCTCCCAAAAGCACGGCACATTCCCGCCCATTCTGAATCAGCAATCGCAAGCGTGGTGATATAGCCATCTTTGGTTTCAAAAACCGGTTCAAGCGCTCCCAGGCTTTTGGTCGTATCAATATCGAAATCTTCATATGTCAAACTGGCCATTCCTTCAGGCCAGAAGAAGGAAAGCATGCTGTCGAGCATGGAAAGCTTGATATGTTGCCCCTCCCCCTTCTTCTCACGTACATAAAGAGCGGTCGAAATCGCCTGCGCGGCGGTCAGAGAGGTAATCTTGTCGGCAACGATCAATTTGATCAGCCGTGGCCTTCTTGTGCCTTTATCCGCCTGAATATCTGCTGCACCAGACAGGGCCTGAATGACAGAGTCATATACCCGTTTTTGAGCATAAGGCCCTTTTTCACCAAACCCGCTAATGGAAACATAAATCAGTTTCTTATTACGCTTTCGAACATCTTCAGCTGAAAAGCCCATTTTTTCAATGGCGCCCGGGCGAAAATTCTGGATCAGGATATCTGCCGTATCAATCAGTTTCCAGAGAACCTCTTTGCCCTCGTCTGACTTAAGGTCCAGTGAAATGGATCTTTTCCCACGATTACACGAGAAAAACATGGGATTAACCCCGTAATGGGAGGATCGAACATGACGCATCTGCTCGCCGTGAATAGGTTCAACCTTTATGACATCCGCACCCTGATCCCCAAGAATTGTGGCTGCAACCGGGCCGGAAACCATCGTCGTTAAATCCAGCACCCTGATCCCTTCTAAAAGATCCATAGTCTTTATCCTTCTTTTTATTTTTTGTTTAAGACGGAAATGGGCGGATTGAATCTCTTCTTAAAGAGAGCCTTTCCCGTCAGAATTGGATGTCTAGGATTAGACAGAGGGGTACCCTATACGATCAGGGCTTCGCGGCCAATATCAAATTGTAGCCGGGCCAGTTTCGCATAGAGACCTCCCTGCTGCATCAACTCTTCATGAGTTCCCTGCGTCAACACCCGCCCGTTATCCATAACAATAATCCTGTCGGCATTCAGGACTGTCGCCAGGCGATGCGCTATAACAAGGGTCGTCCGCCCTTTCATCAAATTCTCGAGCGCCTGCTGTACGAGCTGTTCGCTTTGCGCATCAAGAGCTGAAGTTGCTTCATCCAGAAGCAGGATCTCAGGATCTCGCAAAATGGCCCTGGCGATTGCAATTCGCTGACGCTGGCCACCGGAAAGCTTGATCCCTCGTTCGCCGAACTCTGTTTGAAAACCCTCAGGAAGGTCCTCGATAAAGTCGCAGGCAGCTGCTTTTGCCGCCGCCCTTACCTCATCTTCATTCGCATCGGGGCGGCCATACAGAATGTTAGCAAAAGCAGTATCAGCAAATATGATCGGATCTTGCGGGACGAGCCCTGTAAGGGTGCGCACAGCTGAAGGATCTGCCTGGGCGATATCAGCACCGTTAATTCTTATTGTTCCGAGCTGCGGATCATAGAAACGAAGCAGCATCTGGAAAACTGTTGATTTCCCCGCGCCGCTCGGACCGACAATCGCAACTGTTTCCCCTGGCGTGATACTCAGCGAAAAATCATTGAGCGCAGGCATATCTTTTCGCGATGGATAATGGAACTGAACATTCTCGAACATAATCGGTTCAGTCAGTTTTTCAGGGATCATGACTGGATTTTCCGGAGCCCGGATATCCGGCTCTTCCCGGAGGAGTTCCAGCAATCTTTCGGAGGCGCCTGCGGCCCGCTGAATTTCTCCCCAGACTTCACTTAATGAACCCAAAGACCCTGCAACAACAATTGCATAAAAAACAAAAGACCCGAGTGTTCCCGGAGACATATTGTTATTGACCACATCCCGCGCGCCAATCCACAAAACCAGGTCAATGGCACCAAATACCAGTAAAATCACCAGACCGGTCAACCAGGCACGGGCACGAATTCGGGTGATTGCTATTCGAAAACTCTCTTCCACATCCTCGGCAAAATTCCTGCTGTCATGTGCTTCATGCGTATAAGCCTGCGTGGTTTGAATGGATCGAAGGGTTTCATCTGCCCTCGCACTTACTTTTGCAATACTGTCCTGGTTTTTCCGGCTCAGTTTTCTCACCTGACGGCCGAAGACAATGATCGGAACAACGATACAGGGGACAACCAGAAGCACCATGCCCGCCAGCTTGGGGCTTGTATAGATGAGCAGAGCCAGTCCACCAATAAAGGAAAGGAAATTCCGCAAAGCCACAGATACAGATGATCCAACGACCGTCTGGATAAGTGTTGTATCTGTTGTGAGCCGGGAAAGAACTTCTCCTGTACGCGTGATCTCGAAAAAGGAGGGACTAAGCTTCAGAATATGATCAAAAACAGAGCGCCTTATATCCGCAACCACGCGCTCACCAATCCATGAGACCAGATAATATCGGGTGAAGGAGGCCACAGCCAGCAGCGCCACAACAGCCATAAGACCGATAAAGAACTGATCGAGATCTTCTGTCCCCGATGAAAATCCGTGATCCAGCAGCAAACGGACGGCCTGACCGATTAACAAAAGGGCTGCGGACGCAAAGACCAGGGCAATGAGCGCACCGATAACCTGCTTTTTATAGGGAAGAACGAATCGCAGCAGGTTTTTAAGTCGCTGTGCAACCTGCCGTGAGGAAGGTTTTTCGCCATTTTCTTCAACATTGACGGTTGAGATATCAGTCACAGTTTCCCTTTCCGACCGCACTTTTCTGCCCTCGATTTAAACCCGGACGCGTTTTTTGCAAGAAAATTCGTAAAATGACACATCTACACTTGCCACACCGGCCAAGCTTTTATATAAGGCGCGCTTAGCGAATTTACTGCATCCCCAATTGGGTAGAGGCGATATGAAAAAAGATACACATCCAGATTACCACACCATCACAGTCGAAATGACTGATGGTTCAACTTTTGAAACCCGTTCCACATATGGTGCTGAAGGGGATGTTCTGAAGCTCGATATCGATGTGAAATCCCACCCGGCATGGACTGGTGGTCAGCAGCGTGTTCGTGAAGATGGCCGTGTTGCGAAATTCAACAAGCGTTTCTCTGGCTTCGGTCTTAAATAAGATCATTCAGATTGAAACGAAGAAGGCGCCTGATCGGGCGCCTTTTTTATTGTCCTGATGACAAAGTTAATGTTCCTGCTGCGCTTCATAATTTTCGCGGGACTGGCGATCCAGCCGCTCGATGCGACGGTAAAGGGCCTCACTTCGATCAAGCAAAGAGACAAGCCCTTGCGGCAGTAAATGAATGTCTTCTGATTCTTCATCCGGCAGACAGGTTTCCTGATATTGCAGATGGCACTCGGCTGCCTGCCCTTCCTCTGCAGAAATCTCACCTTCCAGAACAGCTCGCTGATACATCAGCCAGGACATTGCTTCAGTAAGGCGCGTTGTCAGTCGCAGCGATTCAGTCGCATAACAAAAACTTCCCTCACCTGACAGCTCTCGCACTGCCATACGTCCCGGACCAAGGAGATATTCTCTGGCCTCCAGAACAAGATGAAGTGCTTCATCATATGTGCGGGAGAAGAAAATAGTACCTGTTCCTGCTGAAAGCGTTTCCTGAGGTCCGCTGCTCATTACTTTCCTTCCATCTCATTTCCCTCAGAAGTCTATAGGATTAAGTGTTAATTTTCTCTGTTTTTTCGTCTTGAATGACCATCTGTCACACCTATATGCAAATTACAGGAGCCGAAATCGGGCCTGTATATCATTCATTGTTCAGCCGCCCAGCGGGGGACATACGCACATATTGCTCTGAAGGAGGATAGCTTATGCGTCATCTTGATTTTACACCCTTAATGCGTTCTACAATTGGTTTTGATCGAATTGGACAGCTTTTTGAAGGCCTTGAACAGGCCTCTGCAGCGGATAAATTCCCCCCTTACAACATTGTCAAAAGAGATCAGGACAACTACCAGATTACAATGGCTGTTGCCGGTTTCTCTGAAGATGATATCGAAATTACAGCAACACAGAATTCCCTAAAGATTACAGGTAAATCTGCGGCAGAAGAGGATACGGCTGAATATCTTCATAAAGGAATTGCGGGCCGCGCCTTCACCCAGAATTTTGAACTTGCCGATACCATCAAGGTTACCGGTGCCAGCATGACCAACGGACTATTGCATATTGAGTTGCAACGCGAGGTTCCTGAAGCCCTGAAACCAAGGACAATCGAGATCCAGAAGCAAAAGCTTCTCCAGGAAAAAGCCGCGTAAAGATTTACTCAGCTCAATAAAGGCGCGCGAGAAGGCGCGCCTTTTTATTGCCCGCTTTCGATTTTTTCGATCAGGTTTCTAATATTGTCAGGAACGCGTACCGTTTTGTGGGTCGTCTGATCTGTCAGAACCCAGATAATTTCGCCGTTGGCAAAACGATCCTCCTGCCCTTTCTTGAAAATCTCCAAGATGAAGGTAACGGAACTATTGCCGATTGCACCGGTCCTGCAACCCACCTCTATGTCTTCATCAAAAGGGATAGGCTTTTCATAATTGACCAGCGATTTTACGAGATGAAAATCGCATCCGGTTTCCTTGACCAGAGCTGAATAGTCAAACTCATCCCGGCGGAGATACTCAGTTATTGCTGTATCAAAGTAAGTCAGGTAATGGGCGTTAAAGACGATGCCTTGAGCATCTATTTCTGAATATCTCACTCTGAAATCGTGGAAAAATTTAAAATCTGATCTCGCCATAATCGTTCTTATAGTTCTTGTCGCCAGTCGGGTTGATCTATTCCAAACACAGATTTGATTTTGCTGCAATTCAAAACAGAATTTTGCGGTCTTGTTGCGGGAGTTGGATAATCCGTTGTCGGAATAGGAAGGACCTCTGTTGTTGGATCTCCTTCAAGAATAGCCGATGCAAACTCGTACCAGCTCACAGAAGGAGAACCTGCAAAATGATAGATCCCCCAGTTACAGAATTCCGGATCGTCAACATGAAAGGCTATGGTGAGAAGCGCTTCAGCGATACTCTGCGCGGATGTTGGCCCGCCTCTTTGATCATTGACCACTGAAACTTGCGATCTTTCCTTTGCCAGGCGTCGCATGGTGGAAACAAAATTCTTCTCCCCGCCAAACACCCAGGCTGTGCGCAAAATTACATGCCTTGAAAGCACATCCGTTATCGCCTTTTCCCCTTCCCACTTACTTTTGCCGTAAACGCTTAAGGGATTGCAGGGATCGGTCTCCAGATAAGCGCCTGTTTTCTCGCCATCAAAGACAAAATCAGTTGAGATGTGCAAAAGCGGAATATTTTCTTTAGCCGCAACATCAGCCAGGGTTTTTGGGCCATCCCGATTTACCGTGTAGGCAGCATCTGCATCCTCTTCCGCCAGGTCTACAGCCGTATAGGCAGCAGCATTGATAATGAGGGTTGCCCCCGTCTCGGTTACTACTCTCTCAACATCAGCTCGTGAAGAAATATCCAGCTGCTGACGCGTCATCGCAGAGAAAGAAAGCCCCCGCTCTTCTGCTGCAGTCTGAAGAGCCTCGCCTACCTGTCCGGCAGCACCTGTAATCAGGAGTTTCATTCAGACGCGCCCTCAAGACCCCGGCGATCCTTTTCTACGCCTTCACCAACGGCTTTGACCCAATCCAGCTGATCCAGATACCAGGAGACTGTTTGCTCCAGCCCTTCATCCAGTGTCACCGATTGCTTCCAGCCCAGTTCTGCTTCAATTTTCGAACAATCTACGGCATAGCGTGCATCATGGCCCGGACGATCTGTGACAAAACGGATCAGGTTCTCATGCGGCGCTTTTTCGGGGAATTTCCGGTCCAGGATCTGGCAGATTTTACGAACCATCACAATATTGGTCTGCTCGGCCCGCCCGCCAACCATATAGGTTTCGCCAACCTGCCCTTTTTCGACCACCATCTGCAAAGCTGCGGAATGATCATGAACAAAAAGCCAGTCCCGAATATTTTCACCCGTTCCATAAACCGGGATTTCCCGTCCTTCCAGCGCGCTTAGAATAACAACCGGCAAAAGCTTTTCCGGAAACTGATAAGGCCCGTAATTATTCGAACAATTGGTGACCATCACGGGCAGGCCGAAGGTACGTTGCCAGGCTCTTGCCAGATGGTCTGATCCGGCTTTACTTGCAGAATAGGGAGAACTTGGCTCATATGGACTACTTTCAGAAAACTGTCCCGTCGGGCCGAGTTCGCCATAGACTTCATCGGTTGAGACATGCAGGAAACGAAACGCCTCTTTTGCTGCCTCATCCAGAGTGCGCCAGTAATCCAGCGCCGACTGCAGCATAACAAACGTACCGACAACATTCGTCTGGATAAAATCGGCAGGTCCGTCAATTGACCGATCTACATGGCTTTCCGCAGCCAGATGATAAACGGCGCGCGGTTTGTATTTATCAAACAAGGTCGCGATTGCAGCGGTATCGCAGATATCCACCTGTTCAAAGACATGGTTGTTGCGTCCTGTAATCTCCGTCAGGTTTTCCAGGCTCCCCGCATAGGTCAGTTTGTCAATATTGACGATTGTTTCAGAGGACCCTTTTACAAGATCCCGAACAAGAGCCGAGCCAATAAAACCTGCACCGCCTGTTACAAATACCGTCATCAATTGTCTCCGTACGTGAAGAGCTTATCCTGATCCTTCAATTGCGGCAGGATCAGATCTTTATCGGAAAGTCTGGGAGAAGCCTCCCCCAACCTCCAGTCAATGGCAAGATCCGGATCATTATAGAGAATACCTGCTTCATGTTCAGGGCTATATTCCCCGGTCACTTTATAGAGAAATTCGACATCTTCGGTTAGTGTACAATATCCGTGAGCAAATCCCGCAGGTACCCAGAGCTGACGCCAGTTATCAGCAGAAAGCTCAACTGCGACATGCTGACCGAAAGTTGGTGATCCTTTTCGAATATCCACAGCAACATCCAGCGCTGCCCCCCTTGTTACCCGCACAAGTTTTCCCTGTGCAAATGGAGGAAGCTGATAATGCAAACCGCGAATGGTCCCCTTTTCTGCACTAAAAGCGTGATTATCCTGAACAAATTCCTCTTCTATACCTGCAGCAAGAAGGCTCTTTTTGCTCCAGACTTCAGAGAAAAAACCCCGACTGTCCCCAAATTTCCTGGGCGTGATGATTTTCACGTCCTTCAGGGCAGTTTCTTCAATTTCAACCATTTCCTTTATTACCCCTCAGCCAGTATGGAGGGTTTTCTATCCCGCCATGGCCGTGCTTTTTCAAGCTGCGCTGCAATATTATATAACGTCCATTCGTTACCAAATTCTGCAGCAAATTGAATTCCTATTGGCAATCCCGCTGCATTTTCAAAAAGCGGTAGTGAAAGGGCAGGCTGCCCTGTCTGATTAAAAAGCTGGGTATTCGGCGTCGCAGATAACGCCTCTTCTGCCAGGCTATCCAGCGCCTTGTTGAGCAACCCCTTAAAAGGGAGCGCTTTCAGGATTTTCATGGCAAACTCGTCTTTCCCTGATGGGTAGAGTTCACCTATTTCAGCAGGAGGGCGTGCTGTAGTCGATGTGAGCAGCAAATCATATTTCTGATGAAATTCCCCCATAAGCCGTGACGCCTGATGACAGGTATCCATAGCATCCGCCAGAAGGGCTGCACTATTTTTCCAGCCAACCAGTCCCATGACCCAGCTTGTCAGTTCGTAATCCCCGCTCCGAAGTGGGCGTTCGGCTTTGCGGGCGCTATATTCGATCTCCCAGGCGACCCAGGCAGAGACAATCTGAAAGTAGGCTTTTGCGAGGGTATGCCGATCAAATTCAGGGCGTGCCTCAACAACCTCATGCCCAAGCTCCTGCAGTAAACTCACTGTTTGCTCAACAGCTTTTATGCAATCAGGATGATTGTCAGCGCCATAGAGGGCATCCTTGGTATAGGCAATGCGCAACTGCCTGGCAGGTTCTTCACAGGCGTCATAAAAGCCGTATCCGACACTAGGTGCAGTATATAGTGCCCCTATATCAGGGCCGGAAAGGCAATCCAGCATTTTAGCACTGTCCCTGACTGACCGGGTCAGAACATGTTCCCGGGCGAAACCGCCCCAGGCTTCCCCGATATCGGGACCAATTGGATTACGCCCGCGGCTTGGAAGTAAACCCACAAGTCCGCAATGAGAGGAAGGAATACGAATTGAACCACCGCCATCTCCGCCATGCGCCATCGGGACAATTCTGGCAGCAACCGCTGCACCGGCACCACCGCTTGAACCACCAGGCGTCAGGGAAAGGTCCCAGGGATTGCGGGCCGCTCCTCTGAACTGAGGCTCCGTAATGCCCATGATGCCAAATTCAGGAGTATTGGTTTTTCCAAAAATAACCAGGCCAGCCTTGCGCATACGGCGCACCAGCTCGCTGTCCGCAGGCTCGATGCAATGTTCAAGGATTTTACAGGAACCGGTTGTTGCTGTTCCTTCAACTGTTGAAATCAAATCCTTCACAAGAAAGGGAACACCTGCGAAAGGGCCTTTTTGAGCCTCCCCCTGTTGCAAACGATTTTTGGCATCGTCGTAGAAGGTTTGAACAATCGCATTAAGTTGAGGGTTTAACTGTTCCGTACGGGTGATCGCCTGCTCTAACAATTCAAGTGCAGAGACCTCCCCCTTTTTGACCAGATCAGAAAGGCCGGTAGCGTCCAGATTTTCATAGCCTTGCATTACCGCCCCTCCCCGGCACATGAAAAATCAGCCGATTTTAACATCGGCTGATCCTTTTTTAACGACTGATTGGCTTGTATTTGATACGATGTGGTTCTGTTGCCTGTGCGCCAAGACGACGGCGTTTATCTTCTTCATAGGCTTCGAAATTGCCTTCAAACCACTCCACGTGACTGTCCCCTTCATAAGCCAGAATATGGGTCGCAATTCGATCCAGGAACCAGCGATCATGGCTGATAACCACTGCGCAGCCGGCGAAATCCAGAAGAGCTTCCTCAAGCGCCCGCAAGGTATCCACATCAAGATCGTTTGTCGGTTCGTCAAGCATCAGTAAATTTGCGCCCGATTTCAGCATTTTTGCCAGATTGACCCAATTTCTTTCACCTCCTGAAAGCTGACCGACTTTTTTCTGCTGGTCAGATCCCTTGAAGTTGAACCCGGAAACATAGGCACGGCTATTGATATCTTTCTTGCCAAGGGTAATGACCTCATTGCCTTCGGAGATTTCTTCCCAGACATTTTTATCCGGATCAAGCGTGTCGCGGTCCTGATCCACATAGCCAAGCTTAACGGTTGGACCAACCTTGAAGTCACCAGCGTCGGGCTGTTCATTTCCAGTGAGCAATTTAAACAGAGTGGTTTTACCGGCACCATTAGGTCCAATAACCCCAACAATTGCTCCGGGAGGCAGCTTGAAGTTCAGATCCTCAATCAGAAGACGATCTTCAAATCCTTTTGAAACACCATGAGCTTCCACAACCAGATCACCGAGGCGCGGTCCGGGCGGAATTGAGATCTGCATATCATCCCGGCGTTTTTCAGCTTCCTGACCCAGAAGATCCTCATAGGCGGAAATACGTGCCTTGGATTTCGACTGACGACCTTTCGCGCCCTGGCGGATCCAATCCAGCTCATTTTGCAGTGTTTTCCGGCGGGAATCCTCGGCTTTCTCTTCCTGCTGGAGACGTTTCTCTTTCTGTTCCAGCCAGCTGGAATAATTGCCTTCCCACGGAATACCATGACCGCGGTCCAGCTCAAGGATCCAGCCTGCAACATTATCCAGGAAGTAGCGATCATGGGTGACGGCGACAACAGTTCCCGTGTAATCGTGAAGGAAACGTTCCAGCCATGCGACACTTTCAGCGTCCAGATGGTTGGTCGGCTCGTCAAGCAGCAGCATATCCGGCTGGGATAGGAGCAAACGACACAATGCTACACGGCGGCGTTCACCACCGGATAGCTTGGTAACATCAGCATCGCCTGCTGGACAGCGAAGCGCATCCATGGCGATTTCAACCTGCCGATCCAGATCCCATAGATCCTGTGCGTCAATAATTTCCTGAAGTTCTCCCTGTTCAGCGATCAGGTTATTCATTTCATCATCGGTTAGATCTTCGGCGAAACGGGCAGAGATTTCGTTAAACTTGTCAAGAAGCGCCTTTTTTTCACCAACACCATCCATGACATTGCCGAGCACATCCTTTTCAGCATCCAGTTCCGGTTCCTGAGCGAGATACCCCACTTTGACACCATCCGCCGCCCAGGCTTCTCCGGTAAATTCGGTTTCGATGCCAGCCATAATCTTAAGCAAGGTCGACTTACCGGCTCCGTTCAGGCCAAGCACACCAATTTTTGCACCAGGAAAGAAACTGAGACGAATATCTTTAAGGACCTGCTTTCCACCGGGATAGGTTTTGGACAGGCCGTTCATTACGTAAATATACTGGTAGGAAGCCATTAGAAATTCCGCTCCAACATTCTGTTGAGATCTGTTGCAGTTGTTGTATCCAATCCCGACAGATTAGGCAATCTGTAGCTGCCAGACTTGACCGGTTTTTCCGGGATCTGCGCCTGGATTTCTTGAAGGTTAAATCAGTTTATTGAATACCCGAATTTCTTTTTGGAGAAATGCGCAACCGTTCAGGACATTATTTTGAGATCAATACAGCGGAATTCGCTGATTTTTCTGACTTAAGGGCGGTATCGCTTACATAACGTTGCACCCTCTTCGGCGGAAAATGCAACACAACAGTCGTTCCCACGCCTTCTTTACTTTCAATCAGTATTCGCCCGCCATGTGCGTTTACAATCAGTTTCGAGAGTGTCAATCCAAGCCCGGCCCCTTCATGTCCTCTTGAATAAGAAGTCGATATCTGGCCAAAACTTTCCTGTATCTTCGAGATATGCTCTTCTTTCATCCCAATACCGTTGTCACGGATTTCAAGACACAGGCCTTTTTCCTGATCATAACTGGATGACAGACAAACCTCATTTCCGGCATCTGAAAAGGTGATGCTGTTCTCGATGATATTTGCAACGGCCCTTCTGAAAAGGGCTTCATCCCCTTGAACAAGATATGTGGCATCAATCCCGGTGAGTTTAAGAAGGATATTCGCCTGCTCAGCTGTCTCCTTTTTCCCGCGAAGAATAGTCTGGAGCATTCTTTCGAAATCAAACTGCTGCTCTTTCAGCTCATAATCGCCGGATTCAAGTTGGGTGATATCCAGGATCATATTGATCAGATTAAGTAACCGATGAGAACTGCTGCTCATCTCCCGTGCGTAATCGATATAATCCGGATGCCCTAACGGTCCGAGGCTCTCCTGCTTTAAAAGATCCGAGAAACCGATAACAGAATTGAGCGGCGTCCTGAGTTCATGGCTCATATTTGCCATAAACGCGGACTTCGCCTTACTCGCTGCCTCTGCTTTTTCCAGTGCATTTTGAAGCTTTTCCGTTCTCTCGGTTACCAGTTCCTCCAGCCGATCACGATGGGCAACAAGTTCCTGTTCCTGTTTTTTTATCTGCGTGAGATTGACATCAGATTGCTCAAATAACCGATTAAGGGAAAGGATCACATCTCCCCATTCATCCTGATGAGAAGAATTCATTTGATATTTTTGCGGATTATTGGGATCTCTGGACGCCTGGTCCAGCTGTTCTCTCAACTGCCGAATTGGAGAGAGAATGGCTTTTTCCAGCACCAGCATGGTTACAATGGTGACAAAAACTGAAATCAGTAAAACAAGTCCGGTAATTCGCCAGATAAACCCTGTAACCTGCTCCGGAAGTTCGCTCGCATCTATTCTTGCTGCAATCTTGAAAGTGTCAGAAAATCGCTTTTCAGGCCAAATCACATCGAGTTTGTGCTCTTCCTCCAGATATCTTTTCGTGGCGATATCCTCCTGAGCCATATCTGTCAGTGTCAAACCAGGCAATTGACCGAATGAAGAGACCCTTTTTCCTTGCCGGTAGAGGACAGCCCCTAAAAGAACAGAGTTTTTCCTAAACATTTTTGCAAGTTCTGGAAAGGCTTCCAATCCCCCCGGATCATTTGCGGCAGCCCGCATTATGGTTCGCATCACAACCATGCCTTCACGTTCAATTTCCGCAAGGCGATCCTGCTTATATCCTTGTACAGAAAAGAAAAGAATGCCTGCCTCAATCGCCAGGATCGCGCAGAAGACACCAATCGTGATCTTCCAGCATAGCCGGCAATGCAGAATTGCCTGCGACAGTGATTTAAGAGGCAGTAGTCGTGTCATAGCGAGCCATATCTAACAGTCTCTTCTTTAGAACCTGTTAAATATGATTTCCAATACATCACGATAACTGACAATATCGTGATTAATCCGGATTATCCCGGGAAGAGATCCGGTGGCAGGAGCCCGCTTTTGATCAGATAGATCACCGCCGTGATCGTCACGACAGAAAGCGTCGTCGTCAGCAAAATTGTCGCTGACGCCCGTTCAACCCAGGCTCCATATTGCTGGGCAAGCACAAAGACATTTGTTGCTGTCGGGAGTGAGGCAAGAAGAACAGCAGTATAAACCCAGACAGGTTCGAAATCACCGACCCAGCTTAAAAACACATACATGAACAGAGCATGCAAGATGAGGTTGGCCGGGATAATCGCGGTGAGTTCCATAGGAACTCGCTTAAGGGGACGAAGAGCAAGGCTAACCCCCATAGCAAAAAGGGCACATGGCGCAGCAGCCTGTGCCAGATAATCCACTAGTCCTGTGACAGCGCCAGGAAGTGAGATTTTGGAAATGGCGGCTAAAATGCCAAGAATTGTCGCAATGATAAACGGATGCAGGAAAACCTTTTTTAGGATGCCCAGTATGAAATCCGCAAAAGATTTCTTCTCTTTACCAGCGAGCGCCATCATGGTCGGCGCGATGATAAAATGCATCATATTCTCAAAACAGAAAATGAGAGCAACGGGAACTGCAGCAGCTTCACCGAAAGTAAGAATGGCCACCGCGGGTCCCATATAACCGATATTTCCATAGGCCGCGGCAAGTCCCTGAATGGTTGCTTCCGGCATGGTCGCGCGCCAGATCAATCGACCTATCCCGTAGATAATCAGAAAAACAAGAAAAGTGGCACTCAGGTTCGCTGCGATAAAATCAAAACTTGCCAGTTTCTCGACCGGTGTTTTCGACAGGAGTTTAAAAAACAGAGCAGGCAAGGCTGCATAAATAATGAACGTATTCAGCCAGCCAAGAGCAGCTTCGGGTTGTTTCGTAATTCGCGCAGCAATGAACCCCAGCAAAATCAAACCGAAAAGCGGTGATATAAGACTGGCTAATTCTGTCATTCGATTAAGATGCTCCCCGCCCTCATAACTAAGTTGAGGGAGACCCTAATCGCCTCAAGCGAGGCGGTCAATTCTCAATACCGAATTTAATTCTTGCGCAAACTCGGAAAGCCATCCTGTGCGGTGATCCCGATCAGAATAAGAAACATGCAGGGAACCGCGATCAGGGCCGGCAAGATTACGGCAGGATAGCCAAAGAAATAGATCGCCAGTACCCAGCCCATACCCAGATTAGCAAAGAAAGCTATTTTGCTTGATACTGTCCCCTCCTGAGCATCTTTAATAAACCATCCAATAATCGGAACAATCCGCAGGACCCGAATAAGTAAACCCATCACTTTACTCCTCTTAAGGAACTCCATAATTGATTTGACGCATTCTAGACACAAAAAACCCCGGCTCAAGCAAAGCCGGGGTGGCATATAGTCACATGTGGCAGGCTGACGCAGCCTGCAAAATGCTACTTTCCTTCGAAAACAGGAGCGCGTTTTTCGACGAATGCCTTTGCCGCCCCTTTATGATCCGCAGTATCAAAGGTACTGATCATATGAACAGATTCCCAGTCCAGTACGGTTTTCAGATCTGAATGCATCGCCTTGTTCAGGTTCTTTTTCATAAAACCAAGCGCAATAGTTGGCATGCTTGCAATCTCTCTGGCAAAAGCCTCAGCCTCCGCCTCGAGATTTTCAGCAGTGGCCACCCGATTGACCATCCCAAGCTCCAGCGCTTCAGCACCAGTGACAACCTTACCTGTATAATACATTTCACGGGCCTTGGATGTCCCGATCAGGTTAGTCAGGAAGTAAGTTCCCCCGAAATCGCCAGCCAGGCCCACTTTGGCAAAAGCTGTGGTCAGTTTTGCAGTATCAAGGGCGATACGCATATCGCAGGCCAGGGCCAGCGATAGACCGGCACCCGCAGCAGGCCCCGGAATAACAGCAAGGGTCGGCTTGGGCATTTCATGAAGATGCTTGCTGACTTCCATACGGGCCCGCAATTCATCAACCTTGATGTTAAAATCATAACCTCCGGCATCGGCGTCGGCATTACTGGCAAAGGCTTTTACATCACCCCCCGCACAAAACGCACCGCCTGCTCCCGTCAAGACAACCGCCCGAACCGAGCGGTCTGCACCAAGACGAGGCAACGCTTCCAGCAAGTCATTGACCATACCCCGATTAAAGGCATTTCGTGCTTCAGGACGGTTCATGGTTAGAGTTGCAACACCATCTTCAATGGTTTCGATCAGATCCTGGGTCATTTTCTTATTCCTTTTTATTCTGACATCCCGTGCAAGGGTATCGGTCAAACGAACTACTTCCAAATACTAATTCAAAAAAATAGGGGAGAGAACTCCCCTCAATTTACTCCGCAGCGAGAGAAGCTGTATCGCCATTTCTGAAACGTTCCAGCAGGTTTTGGCGTTCAGCTTTAGCCGATTGCACATGCTGCTCTTTTACATGTCCATAGCCGCGAATATGTTCTGGTACCTCTGCGATCTCGGTTGCCAGAGCAAGATTGTTGCGATCCAGTTTGCCAATAAGTTCACGCAATGTTTCTTCATATTCACGGATCAAGGCAACCTCCATCTGGCGCTCTTCTGTTTTACCAAAGGGATCCAGCGCTGTGCCTCTTAAGGATTTGAATCTCGCCAGAACAGAAAAAGCCTTCATCATCCAGGGACCAAATTCCTGCTTTATCAGATGGCCGCTTTCTGCATCTTTCTTTGCAAATTTGGGCGGAGCCAAATGGAATTTAAGCGTGTAGTCCCCTTCAAACTGTTCCTCGATTTTCTTTTTGAAGGCACCATCCGTATACAGGCGCGCCACTTCATATTCATCCTTAAAGGCCATCAGTTTGAAAAGATATTTCGCGGCCGCTCGGGACAATATTTCAGAAGATGGATCCACTGAAGCTTCAGCTGCCCTCACTTTTTCAACAAGGGTTGAATACCGTTTTGCATAGCGCTTGTTCTGATAGCCGGTCAGAAACTCCACCCGGCGTTCAATCATCTCATCCAGTGTTTCCGGCCGTGCTTCAAATGAAAGCGGTGCTTCAGGAAGAGCTATTTTCTTTACCTCTTCCGTTGCAGCCGCCGCTTTTCGTCCCCAGGCAAAGCTGCGTTTATTGGATTCAACCGCAACGCCGTTCAATTCAATCGCCTTGATGATCGAATGTGAAGACAGGGGCAGGGTTCCTTTCTGAAAAGCGTAGCCCAAAAGGAACAGGTTTGCGGCAATGGAATCCCCCATGAGGGCAGTTGCGATAGTTGTGCTGTCAATAAAATCCGCTTTTTCACGGCCGATACTGTCTGCCACCAGTTTTGTCAGCGTTTCCTGGTCCATGGCAAGATCGGGGGCAAGCGTAAAGGCCGCGACCGGTACAACGTGATCATTGATAATCGCCCGCGTCCGGCCAAGCCCGTAGCTTTTAAGTGCATCCTGTCCGGCTGCAACCACCAGGTCACATCCAACCACCAGATCTGTTTGCTGGTTCGGAATACGTGTCCCGCCAAGATCTGCTGCGGTTGGTGTAATGCGTACATGGCTCATCACAGCGCCATTTTTCTGAGCAAGGCCGGTCTGATCCAGTATTGAACAGCCCTTCCCTTCCAGATGCGCCGCCATGCCGAGCAATGCCCCGACCGTTACAACACCTGTTCCGCCAATACCGGTTACCAGCACATTATAGGAACTGTCGATCGCCGGTTTCGGGGGTTCAGCGAGGTCTGCCGCCGGATCCGCGACATCCATTCCAGCAGGAGCGGCCTCTTTCTTCTCAGGTTTTTTAAGAGTACCCCCCTCCACCGTTACAAAGCTCGGGCAAAAACCTTTAACGCAAGAGAAATCCTTATTACATGAAGACTGATCAATGACCCGTTTCCTGCCAAACTCGGTTTCAAGAGGCTTGACAGAAACACAGTTGGAAGCAACACCGCAGTCTCCGCAGCCTTCACACACGAGATCATTGATAAAGACCCGTTTTGCAGGATCGGGGAAGGTTCCTCTTTTACGGCGGCGGCGTTTTTCTGCAGCACATGTCTGATCATAAATCAGCACCGTCACGCCTTTTACGTCCCGCAATTCACGCTGTACTTTATCCAGATCATCCCGATGATAAACGGTGACACCCGGCGCCCAGTTTGTCTGGCTGTCATACTTTTCCGGCTCGTCCGTGACGACCGAGATTTTCTTTACCCCTTCCGCATGCACCTGATGACTGATCTGCCAGGGATTGAGCGGTCCGTCAAAAGGCTGCCCGCCTGTCATCGCGACCGCATCATTGAACAGAATTTTATAGGTGATATTAACATCTGCAGAAGCGGCCGCGCGGATCGCCATCAATCCTGAATGGAAATAGGTTCCATCTCCCAGATTCTGGAAGATATGCTCTTCATTGGTGAAAGGGGACTGACCAATCCAGTTAGCGCCTTCTGCCCCCATATGGGTGAAGGTGGCTGTTCTGCGGTTTGGCATATAGATCGCCATGGTATGGCAGCCGATACCCGCCATCGCCCGGCTTCCTTCCGGCACTTTCGTTGATGAGTTATGCGGGCAACCGGAGCAGAACCAGGGCGTTCTGGAAACTGGTGCCGCTGGCATGGCATTACCACTTTCATTGGCTTCAGCAACCGCAATCCCATCCTGTATTTCCTTGGACAGATCCCGTATTTTCAGGCGCGCGGCTATCGCTGAAGCGACATCAGCCGGTGTGAGCTCTCCATCAGATGATAGAAGCTGAATACCATTTTCATCGGCTTTACCAACGAGGCGCGGGCGTTCTTTCAAATCGTAAAGAATGCGTGCAGCCTGCTCTTCAATCAGGCTACGCTTTTCTTCCACCACAAGAATTTCATCAAGACCTTCAGCAAATTCGATCAAGCCTTCCGGCTCCAGCGGCCAGGTACAGGCGACTTTATAGACGGAAAGGCCGATTTCTTCTGCAAATGCTTCGGTAATGCCAAGATCGGCCAATGCCTGCTGAACATCCAGCCAGGATTTACCCGTGGTCGCTATACCGAATTTCCTCTGCTTGGCATCCTGGGTGATCCGATCCAGTTTATTGGCTCTTACAAAAGCCTTCACCATGGGGATCTTGTGGCGAACCAGCCTTTCTTCCTGGGTAACGGCATTGTCGGGCCATCTTAAATGCACCCCGTCTTTTGGCGGCTCTACGCCTTCAGGTATACTGATTTTGACGCGGTCAGGACCGACATAAGCTGTCGCTGAACTTTCTACCGTATCTGTCAGGCATTTCATGGCTACCCAGCAGCCGCTATACCGGCTCATGGCGATGCCATATAAACCGTAATCCAGATATTCCTGAACGGTTGAAGGATTTAGAACCGGGATCATGGCCGCCGCCATGGCCTGCTCACTCTGATGTGCGACAGTAGAGGATTTCGCCGTATGGTCATCCCCCATCAGCACAAGAACACCCCCATGCTTTGTCGTGCCTGCCATATTGCCATGTTTCAGAACATCGCCAGAACGATCAACCCCGGGTCCTTTTCCGTACCAGATCCCGAAAACACCATCATAGTCTGATTTACCGGAAAGGTGCAGTTGCTGCGTACCCCAAAGACTGGTCGCAGCAAGATCCTCGTTCACCCCCGGCTGAAAGTGAATATCGTTATTTTTAAGAAACGGTTTTGCTTTCCACAAGCTCTGATCATAAAGCCCAAGCGGGGATCCACGGTAACCGGATATAAAACCGCCGGTCTTCAATCCGGCAGCGGCGTCGCGCTGCCTTTGCATCATCGGGACACGAACCAGCGCCTGGGTTCCGGTTATAAAAACCTGCCCCTCTTCCAGCTCATATTTATCGTCCAACGTAACTTCTGGTTCACTCGCGGGAGTCTCGATCATGGGGTCGCCTCTTGCTCAGACTGTTATACTTTTTCATACGCCGCAGAACGCAGCGTGGCGCGCCGATAAAAAACCATACAATAAAGTCACGCCAAAAAACAAGAAAGGCGGCGATCCACCGGACAGCCGGTCGGATCACCGCCTTCTCATCAGGCTGTCAGACCGGGTTAGACCTCGAGCCACTCCTTGCGGATTTGCTCGTTGGCCTTGAGTTCATCAGGTGTTCCCTCATACACCATATGACCATGACCCATCACATACAGCCGATGAGATATCTTGAGCGCAATCGCCAGTTTCTGCTCCACAAGCAATATGGAAACACCGCGATTGGCAATCTCGGAAAGCAGTTCACCGACCTGCTCAACGATTTTCGGGGCAAGCCCTTCAGTAGGTTCGTCAATCATGACAAGATCCGGATCGCCCATCAAAGTCCGGCACATGGTCAGCATTTGCTGCTCACCCCCAGACAGAACGCCTGCATCCACATCTGCACGATTTCTGAGATTGGGGAACATGTCAAACATGTCCTCCATCTGCCAGCGCCCCTGCTTTTTCATGTCCTTAATACCCAAAAGCAGGTTTTGACGGACTGTCAGGCCGGAGAAAACATCCCGGTTTTCCGGAACATAACCCAGACCCAGATGGGCAATCTGGTGCTCCTTCAATCCAGCGATTTCTTTCCCCCTGAACTTAATAGAGCCATGAGGAGGGACTTCGCCCATGATCGATTTAATGGTCGTGGATCGCCCAACACCGTTACGGCCAAGAAGAGAAACAATCTCCCCTTCCTGAACATTAAAGGATACGCCCTGGAGAATATGGCTTTTACCATAAAAGGCATTCAGATCATTTACTTCAAGCATCTTCAGCCTCCGCTCCCAGATACGCTTCCTGAACGGCTTTGTTATTTCGGATTTTTTCCGGTGTGTCCGTCGCGATTATCTCGCCATAAACCAGAACGGAAATACGGTCTGCAAGATCGAACACAACACCCATGTCATGTTCCACCATAACCAGGGTCTTGCCTACTGTGATCTTGCGGATCAGTTCAATCGCCTGATCCGTTTCCGAGTGGCTCATCCCCGCTGTTGGTTCATCGAGCATAATCACATCTGCACCGCCCGCGGAGGCAATACCGATTTCCAGTGCCCGCTGCTCTGCATAGGTCAAGACCCCTGCAGGTACATGCTGACGGGATGTCAGGCCGATTTCTTCCAGAACCTCTGCTGTACGGCGGTTCAGTTCCCTTTCGCGGTCAACCAGATGCCAAAAAGAATATTTATAATTCTTTGCCCACATCAGACCGCAACGAACATTTTCAAAAACGCTCATCATCGGAAAGATGTTGGTGACCTGAAAACTTCTGGAAAGCCCCTTACGGTAGAT